>JAXDGS010000118.1:0-3992 GCA_034664905.1 Solirubrobacteraceae bacterium
GATTCGGCAGCCCGGTCAGCGCGTCGTGCATCGCGTCGTGCAGAAGCTTCTCCTCGGCCAGCTTCTGCTCCGTGATGTCGCGGGTGACCGTCGCGTATCCGCGCAGGCTGCCGTCTGCGTTCCGCAGCGCGGTGATCATGACGCTCGCCCAGAACCGCTCGCCGTCCTTGCGCATCCGCCAGCCGTCTTCCTCAAAGCGGCCCTCGCGCTTCGCCGTCAGCAGCTCGACAGCGACCTTGCCGGCGGCGACGTCATCCGGCGGGCAGAAGATCGACACGTGCGCGCCGAGCACCTCGCGCTCGGCGTAGCCGTGGATGCGCTCGGCGCCGGTGTTCCAGCTGGCGACGCGCCCCTCCGCATCGAGCATGAAGATCGCGTAGTCCGGCACCCCGTCGACGAGCAGGCGGAAGCGCTCCTCGGAGTCCTGCAGCTCAGTCTCGGCGCGCTTGCGCTCGGTCATGTCGTGGCAGACCCCCATCAGTCGCACGACTTCGCCGTCCTCGTCGCAGACCACCCGCGCCTCGGAGCGAAGGACCCGGATCTGGCCGTCGCGCCGAACGATGCGCTCCTCGAAGCCAACCGGCCGGCGCTGTTCCATCGCTGTCCGGATCAGCGCCGCCACGCGTTCGCGGTCGTCGGCATGCACCATCTGCAGGTAGGCCGCAAAGCTAGCCGTGAACTCGCCGACATCGAGGCCGTAGATGTGAAATAGCTGCGGCGACCAGACCACGACGTCGGACTTGACATCCCACTCCCAATGCCCGAAGCGCGCGATCTCCTGGGCCTCGGCCATGCGCGCCTCGCTGCGGTGCAGCTGTGTCACGCGGCGTTCGAGCTCGTCGTTGGCGCGCTCGAGGCGCCGATTGTTGACCGACAGCCGCGCTGCGCCCTGCATCACGCGCCACAGCAGGATCAGCGCCGTGACGCCGGCGATCGCGAAGCCCGCGAGCAACAGCCACGGAACCCACCTGCCCTCGTCGACGGTTGCGAACAGCGCCGCGTGTGGCCCCGCCAGCACAACCCGCCAGGCCGCGTCGCCGACGCGCGCCGACGTGACGTAGCGCCCACCGGCCACCGGGCCCGCTCCGCTGCGCGCGAGCACGCGCAGCAGCGCGGTGTCGCGCAGCGTCGAGCCAGGCCGGTCGTGCGGATTGGAGCTGGCGACGATCGTCCCGTGGTCGTCGAGAACGTAGGCCGGGCTGCCGGCCAGCCCCGCCTGCACGAGGTAGCCGCCGATGAAGCCAGAGATCGCGCGCGGCGCAAATGCGGCGACGAGCACGCGGCGACCGAAACGGGTTGGGATCGGTTGCGCGAACTCGAACACCGCGATGCCTGGCGACGGTCGCTCGAGGTTCGAGATCGCGAAGGTCTGGCCGGCGAGCGCCGCGCGCACATGCGGTGGCCCGGCCTCGATAGCCCGCAGGGCCTGGCTGGGCGTGCCCGGGGAAGCGGCGATCACGTGACCGTCGGGCCCCACGAGCACACGGTAGGCGAGGTCCTCGCCGGGCCGTGGTGCAAGCGCGCGACTGCCGACGTGCGCGGCTCCGTAGCGTCGAGTCTGTTGCGGGTCGGCGGAGCGGACCGCCGAGGCGAACACCGACTGCGTCAGGGTCGCTGTGACCATGGCGCGAGCCCTGAAGCGCTGCTCGACGATGCGATGGGCGCGGTGCTGCGAGGCGTCGAGGTCGACCGCGAGCAGAGTCAGCAGCGCCGCAAGCACCAAGAGTGCAGCGGTCATCGCCAACCTTGAGCCCGTCGACCTCATCCGAACGCCACCTCTACTACCTCTGGATCGGGCCGATTTCCAGGTCGATCAGCTCGTGCGGCCCAGTGCCTACATCGGAGCTTCGCGCCTGCGGCTGAATCGAACAATCGTCGGCGCGCCGGGACCGAAGCGGTCATCGGGAGGGCGTCCAGAAAAGTGACTACCCCTCAACTCACCCGCGGCGGAAGCCGATGTCACCAGTGCTCAGGTGAGAGATCAAACCAAGCGAGGACCCGTGGCTGCCGTGAGGACGCCGAGAACACCGATGCGGCCCCAAAAGGCCGCACAGAGACTCACACGATGCGGCTAGGTCGTCTGTCCGCCGCCCCGGAGCCGACGGATGTCGCTGCGCAGCCAGGCGCGTCCATCGCTCGCCCAGACGCCGACGAGCGGCGGCTCAACCAGCAGCAGCTCGTTTCATCGCTCGGCGCCCGAGCGCTCCAGACGGACTCCCTCGATGCCCTGATGCGCGCGGCGTGCGCCGCTGCAGTCGCCGCGCTGGACGCGAGCCACGCCGCCGTTCTCGAGCACGTCGCTGGCGAGGCGGTGCTGGTCGGGCGCGCCGGTCACGGGTGGGGACCGCAGACGCTCGAGAGAACGCGGCTGCAGGTCGCCGACTCGCACGCGGGCGCGGCCCTGTCGAGAAACGAGCCGGTGGTCGTCGCAGACTGGTCGACCGAGACGCGCTTCGCCACACAGGGTCCGGTTGGCGCGACCGAGTGCGCGTCGGCTCTCGCGGTCCCGATCGTCGGCGCCACGGCTCCGTACGGGGTGCTCGACGTGCAGTCCGTCCAGCCGTGCGCGTTCGACCTTCAGGACGTTTATCTCCTGCAGGGGGTCGCCAACGTGATCGCGCTGGCGATCGAGCGCCGCCGCAGCGAGGAGCAGATCCGCCACCAGGGCTTGCACGACATGCTCACTGGGCTGCCGAACCGAAATCTGTTCGAGGATCGCCTGACGCAGGCGCTCGCGGCCGCGCGACGTCACCGTCGCACGCTCGCGGTCCTGTTCCTCGACATCGACGGCTTCAAGCGGGTCAACGACATGCTGGGGCACGCGGGCGGCGACGAGATGCTGCGCGAAGTCGCCAAGCGACTCGACGGCTGTCTGCGCGCCACGGACACGCTCGCGCGGTTCGGCGGCGACGAGTTCGCGATCCTGCTTCAGGAGGCGGACGGCGTGATGGGCGCGCGAGCGGTCGCCACGCGCCTGCTCGAAGCGCTCGAGGCGCCGGTCGAGGCAGGCGAGCGCAAGCTGACGGTCACCGCGAGCGTCGGCATCGCACTCGGTGGCGGCTACGACTCCCGCGAGCCCGACGAGCTCGTACGCAACGCCGACCTCGCGATGTACGCCGCCAAGGAGCAGGGCAAGGCGCGCGCCGAGCTCTACGCGCCGGAGATGTACGACGCGGCGAGGCACCGGACCGAGATGATCTCCGACCTTCAGCGCGCGCTCGAGCAGGACGAGTTCGTCGTCTATTACCAGCCGATCGTCGCTCTCGACGACGGTCACGTCGCCGGAGTCGAGGCGCTGGTGCGCTGGGAGCATCCGAAGGAGGGCCTGCTCGCGCCGGCGCAGTTCCTGCCCCTGGCCGAGGAGACCGAGCAGATCGCCGCGATCAGCAGCGTCGTCCTGCGCAAGGCGAGCGCGCAGGTGCGCGAGTGGCAAACCGACGACCCTGCCTTCGCGCAGCTCGCGCTCAGCGTCAACCTCGCCCCTCAGCAGATCAAGTCGCACGACCTCGTGCCGTCCGTGCGGTCGGCTCTGCAGGATGCAGGGCTCGCAGCCGAGCATCTCGTGCTCGAGGTGACCGAGCACGTGCTGGTCACCAACGACGACAACGTCGTCGCGCAGCTGCGCTCACTCAAGCGCCTCGGTGTGCGCGTCGCCGTCGACGACTTCGGCACTGGCTACTCGGCGCTCAGCTATCTGCAGCGCTTCCCGATCGACATCCTCAAGATTGACAAGAGCTTCGTCGACGCGCTCGATGAGAGCGAGGAGAGCGGACTGCTCGTCGAGGGCATCATCAACCTCGCCCACGTGCTCAATCTCGTGACGATCGCGGAGGGAATCGAGACGCCCGAGCAGGCACACAGGCTCCGCGATATGCAATCCGAGCTCGCGCAGGGCTACTTCTTCGCCAAGCCGCTCAGCGCGGTGGCGCTGGGCGAGTTCCTGCGCGCGCCGGCGACGACCAGCGTCGCCGCGGCGTAGCCCGCGCGGTAGC
>JAXDGS010000119.1:0-5618 GCA_034664905.1 Solirubrobacteraceae bacterium
TGCCCAGCACGGCACCAGAAGCCATCGCCACAAACGAGGGCGCCGACAACTTCGCATCATCGCTCAGCGTGAAAAACTGGGCCGGCGCAAACTGGTCCTGCAACCCGCTCAGCGTGGTGCGCACACCACCGATCGTCGCGAGCGTGATCTTGAAGCGCTTCGCGCCGCTGGGCACGCTCGTGCCGAAGCGCTCCAGCGTGCGTTCCAACGGGGCGACGCGCTGGCGCACCTGCAGCGTCGCCAGCGGGTGAACGAGCACCGCCGTCCCCGGCTCCAGCGCGCGTAGGGTCACCAACGCCGCGCCACCGGTGGGCAGCTGCGCGCTCCACGAACGCGGGTCGGCGAACGCCGCCACCACCAGCGCCGCGACGTCGACCGGTGCCGGCAACACCGGCGGCGCGTCGTCGCCGATCGTGACGTCAAACCCGAACGAGACGTCAAAGAACAAGATCGAAAACGACGCCCGGCCGTGAGCGTGCCACGGCCGCGGGCCGCTAAGAGTCAGCGCCAGCGACACCGAAAACAGCGTGTGACCACCCGCCTTGACAGCGAGCTTGGCGGCGATATCGACGACAAACGCCAGCGGCTCCAACGTCACCAACGCATCAAACGACAAAAAACCAGCGATGCTGAAACTGCCCGCCCGGGCGGCCAGATCCACCCGCGCGCCGAACTGCACCGTGTTCGACGTCAGCGCCAGATAAGCCTCCAAGCGCAGCTTCGGATTATCCCCACTGGCCAGCGCGACCGCGACCCGCGCCAGCGCCGGGAACCCCGGCGGCGCCGCAAAACGCGGATGAAACCCCCCCACGGCCAGCAAAAACGACGACTGCTCCCCCCAGCTCATCCGCAAGGCCATATCACCGGTCAACGCGAACTGCGCCAGCCGCGAGTCCACCAACGTCGCATCGACGGCCGCCTCACCACGATCGAAGTTGATCACACCGAGCATGTCGACCTGGATCCGCACGATCGCTTCATGCTCATCAGGCAACACCGCGCGCAGCCGACCCAAAACCACCAGACGCACCGGCGCCGGCAACTCAAGCACCAGGCACAAATCGATCGTGATCAGCGTCGGAGCCCCCCACACGATGCGCGCGGTCGGCCCGAACACATGCCGGCCCACTGCCGGCGGGAACAACCCCGCCAGGCTCGCCACCAGCTGCCCGGCACTCGCCTTCGGGTCCGGCGGCGACAACACCGCGCCCAGCGCACCCGTCTTCAACCCGGCCCGCAGCGCCTCCACCGCTACCGTCCGATTGATCCCCAACAGCCCGCCCACACCCACCAGGCTGAACCCCAAACCAAGCTGCACCGGCGGAAACTCCGCCGACACAATCACCAGCAGCGAAAAGCCCGGCTTACCATCAGGCAGCCGCGTCGTCAGCAGCCCCAACGCGCGGACCGCGATCCCCTCAAACTGCAGCTGCATCTCACCGGCGTACTGCGCACGCTCCGGCTCAAACCCAAGCGTCCCCCCACCAGAGACCGGACCCGCATCAACCACCAGCCCGATCCCCTCCGGTGGCTTGAAACCCCCTTGCAAATCGGCCACACCGAGATTCCCGCTCCCGCCGGCGCTCAGCGCCAGCTGGAGCCCGACGCCCTGCACGGATGCGGTCACCGGCCCGAGCTGCAGCGAACCGGTCGCGGCGATGGTCAGGGCACCCGCGTGGCTCTGCGGGTCGCCTGCCAGCGAGATCGTGACGGTGTCCACCGTGAGCACGCCCGCGAGCGTCTCGCGCACCGGGATCTCGACGCTGAGCCCGGGTCGACCGCCGAGCGTCAAACCTCGCAGGTTGGACCATGCGAGCACAGTGGCGAAGTCGAACTGGTGTCGCTGGCCGCCGAGGATCGTTGCCAGGAAGCCATCCAGGTCGGCAGGCTCGAGCACGACGTGCGCCTCGTCGAGGCCGGCCTCGATCGTCACCTCGAACGCGCTGGCGGTCGCTTCGGCGACGCGCAGAGCGAGGTGCGCCTTGGCGATCTCGACGCGCGTACCGACCGGGCTCCCGATCGCAATCCACGGCGAGGCCGGCGCGCCCGTCACGACGATCGACGCCTTGCCCTGTCCGATCCCGCCGGCCTCGACCGTCGCACCACCGCGGCGCAGCTCCAGGGCGAGCCCGCCGGCGGCCTCGATCGCGCCGGATACGGCAAGCCTCACACCCGGCGCCAGCTCGACGTCGACGGCCTCCCCGACGCTCACCTCGGGCAGCACGGCCAGGCCGTCGGGCTGCCCGGACCGCTGGCCGCTTGCCGGGATTGGCACGATCCCAAGTGCCACACGGGCGATGGTGGTCGCAGACGGCGTGTCATCCGAACCCGACCACAGCGGCACGCTCAACGAGTCGTGAGCATCGCTGGCCGCGTCGTCCCAGTAGCGGGCGACCGCGGGGGAGCCCGTCTCTTCGGGCAACAGCGCAAACTCAAGCGCTAGCGCCGCATCCCGCAGGGCGTCGTCGAACGCGGCGCTGTCAAAGCTCGTCCCCGAGCGGTAGCGCGCGACCAGGGTGGGAATCGGATCGACGACGAGGCCAAGCAGCGCATCCCAGTCGACGACGCGCCGTTGCGTCGCGGGGTCCCGATCGCCGGCGACGCGCTCCCAGCGCAGTACACCGAGCAGGCGCAGCGGCGCGAACAGCGAGCTGACATGTGGGCGGCGCAGTCGGCGTTCGCTGGCGGTGTGGGTCTGCGGGCCGGCTTGTCCATCGCCGATGCGCGGATAGTCCTCGAGGTAGCGGAAGATCAGATGGTCGATGATCTCGCGCGGGAAGCGGGCCCAGAAGTCGGGTGAGTTCAGCGGCCGTGGCAACCCGGCTGCCGCGCCGGGGGCTTTGAGCGCTGTGATCGTGCCCGTCAGTCGTTGCACGAGCGCGATCACAGACCGCACCGCGGCGATGATCGCGTCGCGGTCCCGGGCCTGCAACGCCACCTCGACGGCGGGCGCCCCCTCCACAAGCGCCGTGACGTCGGCCGGAAGCGTCCCGAACGCCTGCTTGAGGGCATCGACGCTCAAGCCCGTCTCGCTCACCCAACCCATCTCGCCGACAAAGGCGGCGAACTCCTCGGGAGAGTGGAAGGCCTGCGCCAGCGGTGTCACCGCCTCGGCCAGCCCGTGTACTAGCGGGGCAAGGGCGTCGTCGCTCATGACGTTCGGTCTGTCTCCAATCGCACCGCGGATAGACCGTCGTGGGATCGACGCCTTCGTTGTCGCTGACGAAGCGCATTTACACGGCGTCTCGCGCCTGAATGTCGGGCAACCACGGTAACGGTCAGGTGACACCGCGTTACCGCGAGCAGGCTCCGGAAGACTCCCGACACCGGGCGAGGCTACCACCGGCCGAGCGTAAACGGAGCATCATATGACGCAGCGTCACATGCATGTAGGCAGGGTTGACACACCGAATCCGCGGCTGTTTAGACTGGGCCGACAACGATCGGGAAATGGGGAACACCATCGATCCTGCCTGCTCGTCCAGCACCCGCACCCCGCCGCCTGTGGGCGAGCGATCTCCGGGGAACGGTTAACATCTCCCGTTCGGGCCTCGGCAGCCGCGAGGGCGAGCTCACCGCAGCTCAGCTCGTGGACGGAATGGCCCAACAGCAGCGCGAACTCGATGACGCGAAGCTCGTGCCGGACTGGTTCCACCGCAGCCGATTTGGGTTCTCATGGTGTCTTCCTCCCGGCATGCGCGTCGCGGTGATCGGCGGCGGCTTCGCGGGCATGGCGGCGGCTTGGTATCTAAACGCGTGCGGCGTGCGCGTTGACGTCTACGAAGCGAGCGACCGCGTTGGTGGCCGCGTACACACCGACCACTCCTTCATCAACGGAAAGTTCGTCGAGGCCGGCGCCGAGCTCATCGGCAAGAACCACCCGCTGTGGTTGCGACTAGCAAACGACTTCCACCTGACCATGGTACCAATCACCGAGGACGACAAGTACCACGAGCAAGGTCTGAGCCCGCGGTTCATCTTCGGCGGCCGCGTCCTGACGTGGGCCGAGAGGCAGCGCATGGAATCCAATCTCAAGACGGTGTATACGGCGATCGGCAAAGAGGCAAAGCTGATTCACCCGCGGCGGCCATGGGATTCGCCCGGCGCGCTCGACTTTGACGCCAAATCGATTGTGGACAAGCTCCCCGAGCTTCTCGCGGGCGTCGGCGGCCCGGGGCTCGGCGACGTGCGGTCTTGGCTTGAGTTCACCATCCCGAACGACAACTGTGCGGTCCTAAGCCGGCACAGCTATCTGGCCCTGTTGACGCTGGTGAGTGCCGGTCGGATGGGTAGTGACGACAAGGACTTGCACGGCTACTGGTATTACACCGAGACGGATCGGTGCAAGGAAGGCAACCAGGCGCTCGCCGAGAAGATCGCCGCCTCACTCCCGAACGTGCATACCAATGCGCCCGTCCGCAGTGTGACGATCAACCCGCTGTACACCCGTCCGGTGCAGATCACTGCCAGCCCCGTCTTTCAGGGGGATTACGACTTCGCTGTGCTGACACTGCCGCCCTCGAGGTGGGGGTCGATCACCTTCAACCCGCCCTTCAACGCCGCCCGCCGCTCGGTCTCGCACGGTCCAGCCGTGAAGTTCCTCGCTAGCTACCCAACACAGCACTGGAAGGCCGCCGGGCTGGCCCCGAGCACGAAGTCAGACAACATCGGATCCGTGTGGCCAAGCACCGATCACCAGGAGAATCCCGATAACCCACAGGGTCCGTTCGGGCTAACGGTGTACTCCGGCGGCCCCTTCGCGCTTCCTGAACGCGAGTACAAGCCGCGACTCACCGACCTATACACATACAACGGCCAGAAGCCAACTCCGATTAAGACGAAGTTCGTCGATTGGCCAAACATCATAGCGGGCTACGCCGTTCCCGCGCCGAGAGAAGTCATGTCGATCATGCGCCTGCTGACGGAGCAGCCGCATCTAGGCCGGATGTATTTCGCGGGGGAGCAGACGTCCAGCGGGTTTTTCGGCTACATGGAAGGCGCCTTGCAGTCCGGCGCGCGCGCGGCGCGCGACATCGTCTGGGGCGCCGCCTTCGCATGCCGCAGGCTCATCATCCAAGCATGACAGGGCGGCCCCGAGAAGACCACCGGCTGCCGAGCCGCTGAGCGTCTCCCTCAAATTCCGATATAGGACGCGAGTCCACGCACGGCAAAAGCGTCCCAGCGACCTCAGGCGGTCACTTGATACACCGCGACACGCGATTACAAGCCAGCTAGACATTGGGCAGTGCGCTGGTACCTCCGTTATGGACTCTCCTATCGCGATGTCCAAGAGCTGCTGGCCGAGCGCGGAGTGCAGGTCGACCAGGTCAAACCTCGTTCATACACCGCGCTGTGACCTGCGAAAATGCAGATGGGAGCGGACTGTAAATCCGTCGGCTGATGCCTCCCAAGGTTCGAATCATTGACCCGCCACGCTGCAGGAATGGTCCTGACTTGGGATGACTAGTCGGGGCCATCGTCGGGGTGTGACGCTCGGTGTCCCCGTAGCTTCCCGTTGTACCCCGTCAGTCAGCGCTGCATCTGGCACGTATTTGGCACGGCCGGTGGCTGCTAGCCGTGAACAGAGCGCGGGTATGACGATGCGCTGGATTTGGTTG
>JAXDGS010000120.1:0-5564 GCA_034664905.1 Solirubrobacteraceae bacterium
CTTGGCCAGCGGTCGGCGAACAGGATGCCGATCATGACCATCCAGAATGCCGGGATCACCGCGAGCTGCCCGCCGCCGAAGAAGATCAACAGGGCGGCGAACATGCCGAGGAAGCTCACCCAGCGCGGCAGCAGGCCGACCCTCTGCGCGTTGATCATGACCGCGACCATCCCCGCGGTGAGCGCGACCCAGGAGACGAAGCCGAGCGAGGCGGTCGCGACGATCGCGGGCGCCTTCGTGGTCGCGTGGTCCACGGCCCGGTTGGAGAGGTCATGGCCGACAGCGAAGCTATGCGCCTGAAGCGCGATCACGACCTCATGGGCGACCGTCACGAACGCGAGCACAGGTCCTCCGATCATCAGCAGCGGCCGTGCAGCGGACCAGGTCTGCGGCCTGCGAAAGCGCGTCGCGTCCGTGAGCACGAGCAGGATGAGCGTGAGCGCAAGGAGCGCCAGAGCGGTGACCACGCTGCCGGCGACCGCCCCGAACGCGTGCTGGCTGATGTATTTCACGTACTGCGCGCGGACGCTCACGCGCGGGTCGGCGACCCCCGAGAGCGCCGGCGTGAGGCCCTGCAGCAGCCCTACCCTCGGAGCGCCGTTTGAGCTCGTCAGCAGGATGATCGTGCCGAGCAGATACAGCACGCCGCCGGCGAGTGCCGGCACGGCGAGGCGGCTGCGCCGCTCGCTCTCGCGGGCGACCTGTGTGCGGATGTCGCCTTCAGCGGGCATCGAGCAGCGCAGTCTATGATGCGCGCATGGATAGCGGAGGTCTCGGAGACCTGTTCGGCGATCCCGAGGAGCTCCAGCGCCGGCTCACGGAGTTCGCGGAGCAGATGCAGGGGCAGCAGCGCCTCGTGTGGGCCGACAACGCGATCAAGCTCGCGGTCGACATGACGGTGGCCGCGATCGCGCGGATCAACATGCAGGGCAGCCCCGAGGCCCAGGCGGAGCAGATCCGCACCGTCATGGCGCGCGTGTTCCCCGAGGCCGTCGCGCTGGTGCGCGAGGCGCGCGAGGGGCTTCAGTAGCGAGCGCGGGCGCTGCGCGTGCGGCGCCGGGAGGGCGCAGGCTCCGGATCGACGAGGGTTTCAGCGTCCTCACCCTCCGCGCTCTCACCGGCATTCTCGGCGGCGCGCTCGGCCTCGCGCGAGGCGCGCCCCGCGTGTATCACTTCGCCGAATGAGCGGAAGCGGAAAATGAAGACGACCGCGCCGAGGCCGACGAGCGCTGTGAACGTGGCGATCGCGATCTGCTGTCCCACCGAGTAGGCGGCGACGACCGTGGTCGGCGCGCTCTTGGCGAACACCTTCACGAGCAGCGCCTGCTGCACGCCCGCACCGCCGGGGGTGAACGGCACCGCCCCCGCGACCTGGTTGACGGCGAACACGAGCAGCACGTTTTTCACCGAGCCACCGACGCGGAAGGCGTCGAGCAGAAACCAGAACGCCGCGAAGCGGCACATCCACGCCACCACCTGTAGCGCGGCCACTTCGCGCAGGTAGCGGCGACGATCGCTGAGGATCGTGACCCCCTGGCGCACCCGCTCCCAGAACGCCTGCACGCGCACCGAGAGCAGCGCGAATGCGAGCAGCGCGAGGACGGCGAGCGCGGTGATCAGAAACAGCGTCAGGCGAAAGTGCTCGGCGAGGTAGGAGATGTCGAACGAGCTGAGTTTCGCGAAGTCGGGCGGCTTCGGAAACACGCCCTGCGTGAACGCGAAGATCAGCACCAGCACGCCCACGGTCGCGTCGAAGATCGACTCGACGAAGAACGCGGCGGCGACTGTCGGGTAGCGCGAGCCGGGGATCGAGGATCGCGTCAGGAACAGCTTGATGACATCGCCGCCGCGCGCGGGAACCACGTTGTTGAAGCCGACCGCGGCGAAGTAGGCGCCCCATACCCGCCGCCACTGGAAGCGAACTGCAGGATAGGCCGCGCGCAGACTGTGGAAGAAGGCGCGCGAGCGGATCGTGAGGTTGAGGCCGAAGAAGACCATCCCGAGCAGCAGCGCCGGCCAGTGGACCGACGCGAGGTCGGTGAAGAAGCGACCGACGGCGTCGAAGAACGAGCTGATGCTGTGACCGAGGGAAGCTGACGCGAGAGCCGCGAGCACAGCCCAAGCGTACGGAGCGCGCCTACACGGCGACGCTGCGACGCAGCGAGAGGACCAGCGCGGCGGAGCACGCGAGCGTCGTCGGGATGATCGCTAGCAGGATCGCGTCGCCGCCGGGCCAGCTCAGGCCTGCGCCCTCCCCGCTCCAGAAGATGCCAAACGAGACGAGCATCACGCCGACAGCGAACTTCATCGTGTTCTCGGGTACGCGCGCCAGCGGCGCGCGTACCGCGAAACCGGCCGCGACCACGACTGCAACCGCAGCAGCGGCAGCGGCGGCGGCGAGGCCGATGCGCCCGCGGCTCGCGCCGAATGTCACGACGATCAGGGCTACCTCGAAGCCCTCGAGCAGCACGCCTTTGGCTGACACCACGAACGAGTACGGGTCCCACGCTCCCACCGCGCGCCCCGCCTCGCGTGCCGCGGCGAGCTCGCGTGCGTAGGAGTCGCTCTCGTCGTGCATGGCCTTGCGCCCCGACGCGCGCAGGACCGCCTTGCGCAGCCACTGAGCGCCGACGAGAAGCAGCAGCGCGCCGACCGCGATGCGCAGTTCGTCGATCGGCAGCGCGGTGATCGCGGTGCCGAGGAGGGCGATCGCTGCGGCGAGCACGACGGTGGCCACGCCTACACCCGACAGCGCCGACGGCCAGCTGCGCTCGTTCCCGACCGCGAGCACGATCGTGAGTGCCTCGACGGCCTCCACGGCGGAGGCCGCGAACACCGAGATCGCGAAGCCGAGCTCTGCTGCGCTCATGTTCGTGAATCTAGCGCCGCCGGCGGCACGCAATGCGATACAAAGAGCAGATGGCTTCGCGCCAGAGCCGCTCGAAGGGCCTCACGGTCGCGGTCACCGGTCCGACGGGCGAGATCGGGCGGGCGGTCGTCGGCGCGCTCGAGCGCTCGCGCGAGGTCACGCGCGTGCTCGGCATGGCGCGCCGCGCTTTCGATCCTGAGGGCAACGGCTGGAAGAAGGTCACCTACATGCAGGGCGACGTGCGCGACCGCAAAGCCGTCGTGGCGTTAGTGGAGAACGCCGACGTGGTCGTGCACCTGGCCTTCATGATCATGGGCGGCGCGAGGGAGAGTCGCAGGGTCAACCTCATCGGCTCGCGCAACGTGTTCGAGGCGTCGGTCGGCGCGGGCGTGAAACGGATCGTCTACGCATCGTCGGTCGCCGCGTACGGCTTCCATCGCGACAACCCGCAGCCGCTGACCGAGGACGTCCCGGCGCGCGGAACCGCGAGCCACTACTACTCGGCGCAGAAGGCCGAGGTCGAGGGGATCCTCGCGGATGCTGTCTTTCACAGCGCGACCGCCGCCTACGTCTTCCGCCCGTGCATCGTCGCCGGCCCAAGCGCGCCGCTGCTGCTCGACAGCCTCCCCTACACCCAGATCTCCGAGCGCCTACCCGGCCCGGTGCTGAGGCTGCTGGACGGCGTGCCGATCCTCAAGCCGGTGCTGCCCGATCCCGGCGTGCCGTTCCAACTGGTCCATCACGATGACGTCGCCAGCGCGATGCGCTCAGCTGTGCTCGGACGGGGCACGCCCGGCGTGTACAACCTCGCGGGGTCGGGTCAGCTCACGGTGAAACAGCTCGCGGAGGAGCTCGGCTGGTACGCGCTGCCGCTCCCCGACCTCGCCGTGGACGTGGTCGCGGAGATGATCGGACGCCTGGGCTTCCTGCCCGCGCAGGCGCAGTGGATCGCGGCGTTTCGCGAGCCGGTGATCATGAGCGCAGCAAAGGCGCGCAGAGAGTTGCGCTGGCGTCCGCGCCACGATGCGCTGCACACGCTGCGCGAGACGATCACCGCGGCGCGGATGGACACGCTGATCCGCTAGTTACACAACCGGCGGCCGCACGTCGTTGAGCGCCGCGAGCACGAGCTCGTCGTGCTCTGCAGGCTTGACCTTGCGAAGCACCTGTGAGACGCGTCCGTCCGGGTCGATCACGAAGGTCGTGCGCTCGTTGCCGTAATAGGTGCGGCCGTACATCGACTTCTGCACCCAGACGCCGTACGCGTCGGCCACCGCATGGTCCTCGTCGGCGAGCAGCGAAAAGTCGAGCGCATGCTTCTCGTGGAATTTCTTGACCCGCGCCACCGGGTCGGGCGAGACCCCAAGCACCACCGCTCCCGCGTCGGCGTAGTCCTCGTGGTGATCGCGCACGCCGCACGCCTGCGTCGTGCATCCCGGCGTATCCGCCTTGGGATAGAAGTACAGCACCACCGGCGTGCCGCGAAAGTCAGCGAGCTTGACCGCGCGGCCGTCCTGGTCGGGCAGCTCGAAGTCGGGGGCCTGGTCTCCTGGTTCGATCATGACTGCAGCGTACCCAGAGCGCGGTCGGGTCTGAACGCAAGAGTCGCCCGCTCGAGCGACTCGCAGGCCGCACGATGCGGGGTCCGCGCACGCGTTTGCGCCATAGGCTCAGTGGTCCCGACAGTTGTGTGTGTGACGGTGGCCAATTATCGCTGCTTGCGACTTTTTCGAGCCGCGGACTGTGCACCGGTCTTGATTTCGCTGGCTCGGTTCGCTAGCGGAGTAGACTCGCGGAGGTTGCGCTGAAGTTGGCGCGCTGTTCGAGAGGACAGCGGTTCGTGGCGGTAGGAGCCGGTCGGGAAGCGGGGTCGGGAATGATGGTGCAATTGCAATCCCTCAGGAGAGGTTCGCGGCGCCGCGGGTCGGCCTTGATCCTGGCGACTATAACGGCTGCGTTGACCATCGCGATAGCGGCGCCAGCGGCGCCAGCCTCCAACCGCGCGATGTCGTGGGGCTACAACGCCTGGGGTCAGCTTGGCAACGGCAATGGCACCTTTTACGAAACCGACGAATTCCATCTCCCATACTGGCTGCCGGCCCCGGTCTGCGCGCCGAGCACCGCCGGTGAATGTCCGTCCGGCCCCTACCTCAACGAAGTCAGCGCTATCTCGGCGCGAGGTGCCCATGACTTGGCTTTGCTGAGCAACGGCACAGTTGCCGCCTGGGGCGAAAACGCGTCTGGTCAGCTCGGCGATGGCACCCACACGGGACCGAACGCGTGCGTGTACCGATTCGGCTTTCCTCACGAAGAACTCGAAGAAGTTAGGCCCTGCAGCCCCACCCCGGTCGGGGTGAGCGGCCTAAGCGGGGTCGGTGCCATCGCAGCGGGGGGTGCCCACAGCTTGGCCCTTATGAGCAGCGGCACTGTCATGGCATGGGGCAACAACGGCAATGGGCAGCTGGGAGGCGGCGGCACGACAAACAGCGACGTCCCTGTAGCGGTGAGCGGATTGAGCGGCGTCACGGCGATATCGGCTGGTGACGGATACAGCTTGGCGTTGCTGGGCAACGGCACGGTCATGGCATGGGGCGAAAATCAGTACGGACAACTTGGTGATGGCACGACCACAGACCGCCACGTACCGGTCCCTGTCGGTGGACTAAGCGGGGTCAGTGCAATCGCAGCCGGCGGA
>JAXDGS010000121.1:0-11252 GCA_034664905.1 Solirubrobacteraceae bacterium
GGCGACCATCCAGGCCGGATTCGCGCTGCTCTTTCTCACCCTCGCGGTGGCGCTGCACCCCAGCCTGGCGCCGCACGCGTTCAACGGCTCGAGCACGCTGTACTGGATCCTCGTGACGGGCACGCTCGCCTACGCGGGCAGCTACTTCGCGCGCGGCTGGCTCGCCGGCCATCAGTACTTCGGCCTCTACAGCGGCCTCGTGTTGATCGAGGCGGGCGCGCGCGTGAGCTTCGCGCTCGCCGTCGCGGTGGGCCTCGCGGACGGCGAGTCGGCGGTCGCGCTCGGCATCGCCGCGGCGCCGCTGCTGTCGCTGGCGGTGATCCCGTCGGCGGCCGTGCGCGAGCGGCGAGCGCGCGCGGCGGGCCTGGACGACGCCGCGCGCCCGGCGCCGGCGAGTCATCCCTCAGCGGCCGACGTCGAGGCGGCGATCGAGGGGCCGGCGACCGCGGGCGTGGAGGAGGCGGTCGCAGATCTGTCGATGCGCCACGGTGCGGGCTTCGCATTCGCGGTGTCCGCGATCCAGCTCTCCGAGCAGGTCCTGCTCAACGGCGCGGTGCTGATCGTCGCCGCGACCTCTGCCGATCGCGCGCTCGCCGGGATCGTCTTCAACGTGCTGCTCGTCGCGCGCGCGCCGCTGCTGCTGTTCCAGGCGATCCAGACATCGCTGCTCCCCTTCCTCGCGGGCCTCGAGGTCGCCGAGCGTAGCGCCGCATTCGCCCGCTCGATCCGCGTCACGATCGCCGCGATCGGCGCGTTCACGGCAGTGGCGATCGCAGCGCTGGTGACGATCGGGCCCTTCGTGCTCGGCCATCTGTTCGGCCAGCACTACGCCTACGGGCGCTTCGGTCTGGGCCTCGTCGGCCTCGGACTTGGCCTGCATCTGGTCTCCGGCACGCTCAACCAGGCCGCGCTCGCGCGCAGCCGCTCGCGCGCGGCCGCGTGTTGCTGGCTGCTCGCAGCGGCGGCGTTCCTGGCCTGGATGTTCGTGGGAGCGATGAGCGACCAGGTGCAGCGCTTCGAGGTCGGCTATCTCGGCGCGACCACCGTGCTGGCGCTGGCGCTGGGCGCGCTCTACCGCCGCGGAGCGCCGGCGCCGAGTCGCGCGTAGGCGTCGCTCGCAGCGCTCATGCGCCGTGCTCCTCCACCGCGCGCGATTCGCTCGCGGGTACGCTCCGCCGGGCCGTGCCGCGCCGCGCGACCGAGCGCCGCCAGGCGCCGATGACCGCCGCGAGGAAACCGTAGCCGTAGCGCAGCGTCGCCGGCTTCTTCGATCGACCGTGCTTGCGGCGAAGGACGCTCACCGGCACCTCCTCGAAGGAGAAGCCCCTGGTGATCGCCTCGATCAAGAACTCCGCGGCGTGGAACTGCGGCTGGAGCAGCTCGAGCTCGGGCAGAAGCCGCGTGTCGATCGCGCGAAAGCTGTTCGAGCAGTCGGTGACGCGCACGCCCGTGAGCACCCGCACAAGGCGATTGAAGAGGTCGATCCCATGTTCGCGCGCGAACGTTCCCCGCTCAGCGCTCCCGAGAATGCGCGACCCCTGCACGAGCTGTGCGCGCCTGCCAAGGACCGGCGCGACGAGGCTCGCGAGGTCCTCCGGACGATGCTGTCCGTCGGCGTCCATCGTCACGATGACCCGAGCGCCCGCTCGGACCATCAGTGCATAGCCGGCCCGGAGGGCCGCGCCGCCGCCCCTGTTGCTCGGCAGGCGCGCCACCGCCGCGCCGGCGCGCAGCGCCGTACCGGCCGTGTCGTCGGATGACCCGTCGTCGATCACGAGCACGGCCACGCGCGCCCCGTCCACCTCGCTGGGCATGCGCGGCAGCAGCTCCTCGAGGTTCTCGGCCTCGTTGTAGGCGGGGATCACGATCGCGACACGGTCCGCGAACGCGCCGGCGAGCTCGCCCGGCCCAAGCGGTCCGTCAGGGTCGCTGAGAATGGCGCCGTCGGCTGCCGTCGCGAGCGACGCGGAGTGCGAAAGTGAGCTCATTGCGGTTTCGTTGGGGACCTGGCGGACGCCGGGGCGGCTTCTCGGGATGCAAAAGCAGTCCGCGCTTGGTCATACTATGGCCCGATGCGGATCCTTGTCCTGGGCGGGGACGGCTACCTCGGTTGGCCGACCGCCCTTCGTCTTTCTGCGCGCGGTCACGAGGTGGTCATCGTCGACAACTTCGCGCGCCGGCGCTGGCATCTCGAACGGGGGACCGACTCGCTGACCCCGATCGTCTCGCTCGCCGACCGTGTAGATGCGTGGCGCGAGGTCTCCGGTCGCGAGATCATCGCCCACGTCGGCGACGTCCAGGACGCGGAGTTCGTGGAACGCGTCGTAGGCGAGTTCCTGCCGGAGACGGTCGTCCATTACGCAGAGCACTCCTCCGCGCCCTACTCGATGCTCTCGCGCCAACATGCGGTGGAGACACAGACGAACAACGTCGTCGGCACGCTCAACCTGCTGTTCGCGCTGCGCGAGCACGTCCCCGCGTGCCATCTCGTCAAGCTCGGCACGATGGGCGAGTACGGGACGCCGAACATCGATATCGAGGAGGGCTATATCGAGATCGAGCACAACGGACGCAGCGACGTGCTGCCGTTCCCGAAGATGCCCGGCTCGCTCTACCACCTCTCCAAGGTCCACGACTCGCACAACATCCACTTCGCCTGCCGCATCTGGGGGCTGCGGGCGACCGACCTCAACCAGGGCGTCGTCTACGGCGTGCGCACCGAGGAGACCGCGCTCGACGAGCGGCTCGCGACCCGCTTCGACTACGACGAGCTGTTCGGCACCGCGCTGAACCGCTTCTGCGTGCAGGCCGTGATCGGCCATCCGCTCACGGTCTACGGCAGCGGAACCCAGAAGCGCGGCTTCCTGAACCTGCGCGACACGCTTCAGTGCGTCGAGCTCGCGGTGTCGAATCCCGCTGCGCTCGGGGAGTTCCGCGTGTTCAACCAGTTCACCGAGCAGTTCAGCGTGCTCGAGCTCGCCGAGCTGGTCAGGCGCGCTGGGACCGCGATGGACTACGACGTGGAGATCGAGCGCTATGTCAACCCTCGCGTCGAGGCCGAGCACCATTACTATCGCGCCGCCAACCGCAAGCTCCTCGACCTGGGACTGCAGCCGCATCTCCTCGGCGATGAGCTCGTGCAGTCGATGCTCGCGATCATCAGCCGCTACCGCGAGCGCGTGATCACGAGGGCGATCGAGCCGACCGTGCGCTGGCGCCCGGGCGAGGTCGGTGCGGGCGAGGACGAGGCGCTCAAGCAGAGACTCACCTCGAGCTGAAAGCGGGCCTCGCGCCCGCGGGGGGACTCAGCTCAGCCGGATCGGTGTGCGCTTCGCAGGCGCCCAGACCTGCCAGTCGCGGGTCTGTACGAGCAGCCGCCAGCCATGCGGCGCGGCCAGGCGCGGGCGGTTGGTCAATCCGAGCCTGCCGAGCTGGTGGTAGCCGAACCGGGAGGGCTCGACTATCAAGAGCGTGTGCGGCTCGATCGCGTCGGTCACGACGTTGTACGGGACGCCGAGCCCCCACACCACCTCAGAAACGTCCTCGACCCCGACCAGCGCGACGGAATGACGCCGGGCACCGCGAACGTCGACGAGGCGAAGCGTCTGCGTCAGCGCTCGATCGAGCGTGCCGCGCTGGCGGTAGGTGACGCGGACCGTCCTGAAGTTGTGTTCGAGGCGGGTGACCGTAGGCGCCACAGCGAGCCCGGCGACGAGCGCAGCGCCGGCCGCGCCCACCGCCACGAGCGCACGCGGAGATGATCTCGCCGCACGCGCGAGCGCGCGGGCGGGGGCTGCTGCTCCCGCGGCCGCGAGCACGCACACGAGCGCCACGAACACCGAGAAGTGGCGGCCCGGGACGTTGAACTTCAGCGAAGCGAGCACGCCCAGCGTCACCGCTGCGACAGCCGTCATGCCCAGTACAGTCACCGCCGCCCTTCGCGGCGCCAGCCGCGCGATCGCTATCACGCCGAGCGCCGCGGCGATCAGCGGCGCGAAAGGCACCGAGAAGTGAAGCGAGGTCCACAGGCCCGACGGGGTGCCGCTGCCGGTCGCCGGGACGTTGGGCGCACGCGTTTCCGTGAAGGAGTAGAGCGGCCTGCCGAACAGCTGCCACTCGAGCAAGAGCCACAGCACCATCGGCCCGAGCGCCAGCGCCGCGAGCCCGGCAAGCCGCCGCGGCTCGCGCGGGCGCCCCGTGCGCCACCAGCGCAGCGCGCCATACGCGAGCAGAAACGCCCATCCCTCCGGGCGCACGAGCCCGGCGAGCACGAGCAACGTCCACGCGCCCGCGCGGCGCTCCTCCAGCTCGAGCACGAGCGCCCACATCAGCAGAGCCGCGAACGGCAGGTTGATGTAGGCGATCTGCGCCAGCAGCGAGAGCAGCGGGCTGGAGAGCACCAGCAGCGCTGCAAGCGCAGGCGCCGGCTGAGCGAATCCGAGCAGCCGGACTACCCGCCAGCACGCGCAGGCCAGCAGCACCAGTGCGCCCAGCGCCGCAAGCACCGTGGCTGTGGGCGCGGCCGATCCGAGCAGCGACAGCAGGGAGCCGGCGAGGATCGGGACCGGGTGAAACGTTCGATGTTCAAGCAGCGGCAGATAGCCGTGGCGCAGATCGCGGCCCCAGTCGAGGAACGCGTAGGTGTCTTCGGTGAGCGCGCCCGGGCGCAGCAGATAGAGCACCGTTGCGCCGGCCGCGGCGAGCGCAAGCAGTCCGAGCGCCCGCCACGGCGAGCGCGCCGAGCCGGATGGCTGCATCGACGGAGGACTCGCGCGGCGCGGGCCATCGCCGTGGTCGCGCGTCGGGGCAGCGGAAATGTGCTCAGGGGCGACGGATCGCTCGGCGCCGACGCCGGAAAGCAGGTTGCGCACGCGCTGCAGGATACGCAGCGCCAGGACGCTCGGGAGCGGGGCGGCTCGCGCCGCGTCGATCCCGGCTAGAGTTGCGCCATGGATGCCGGGGGGTCACATCGCGGCGGTGCGGGCGAGCCGCTGGTCCTGATCCATGGGTTCTCGGCGACGCGCGATGCATGGAAGCCGGTTCTCAGCCGGCTCGAGGGCTCCTTCGACGTTCTTGCGGTGACGCTCGCGGGCCACGTGGGAGGCGCGCAGATCGCAGCGGGCACGCCCGTCTCGGTCGAGGCGCTGATCGACGCGGTGGAGGCCGAGATGGATAGCGCGGGCATACAGAGCGCGCATCTGGTCGGCAATTCGCTGGGCGGCTGGATCGCGCTTGCGCTTGCGCAGCGCGGGCGCGCACGCTCGGTCGTGGCGCTGTCGCCGGCGGGCGGCTGGGAGGCCGCCTCGCGCGCGGAGGCGCGCCTGCGGCGGCTGTTCACGCGCAACCACAAGATCTCGACGCGACTTCTGCCCCACGCGGAGCGGCTCATGCGCCGCCCGCGGCTGCGTCGCGCGCTGCTGGCGCAGGCGATGGCGCGCGGCGATCGGCTCGACGCCGCCAGCGCAGTGCAGCTGATCCGCGATGCTGTCGCGTGCCCGGTCTACTTCGAGTTGATGGAGGCGATCCTGAGCGACGGCCCGCCGGCGAGCTTCGAGGGCATCTCATGCCCGGTGCTGCTCGCGTGGGGCACGCGCGATCGGATCCTGCCGGCACGCCGCTACTCGCAGCGCCTGCGCGAGCTGCTCGGCGCGGCAGAGTGGCTCGAACTGCAAGGGCTTGGCCACGTGCCGATGGCAGATGATCCCGAGCTGATCGCGCGCACGATCGTCGAGTTCGCGGAGCGCTCGCAAGCGCTGCCCGCAGACTCGCCCGGCTCGGGCGCGATACTCGCCTCCTCGGGCAGTTAGTCGCAGAGCGCTCCACGGCCCGCCGGGAGCTCGTGGCCTTCCGCGTCGCGCGCATCGCCTGAAATAAGATGCTCCCGTGCAGGGACCCGCGCTTGCGCCAACGCAGCCCTTCGGTGACCTCGAGCGCCACCGCCGTGAGCTCACCGCCTACAGCTACCGGATGCTCGGGTCGCCGTTCGAGGCCGAGGACGCGGTGCAGGAGACGCTGCTGCGAGCTTGGCGCAGCCTCGAGCGCTTCGAGGGTCGCTCCACGGTGCGCTCATGGCTGTACCGGATCGCGACGAACGTCTGCCTGGACATGCTCAGCGGCCGCGAGCGCCGCGCGCGCCCGATGGACATGGGACCGGCGCGCTCTCCCGATGGGCCCGTCGGCGCGATCCTCGCCGAGACGACGTGGATCGAGCCGATCCCCGACAGGCTGCTCGCCTCAGAGCAGCACGATCCCGCCAACATCGCCGAGACGCGCGAGACGATTCGTCTTGCGTTCATCGCTGCGCTGCAGCGCCTTCCGCCGCGCCAGCGCGCGGCGCTGATCCTGTGCGAGGTGCTGCGCTGGAAAGCCACGGAGGTCGCCGAGCTGCTCGAAAGCAGCGTCGCATCGGTCAACAGCTCGCTGCAGCGAGCGCGCGCGACGCTCGAGGCGAGCGACGCACGCGAGCCGGCAGGCGCGCCGCTCGGCCGGCGCGAGCAGGAGCTTCTCACTCGCTACGTCGACGCATTCGAGCGCTATGACATGGACGCCCTGACGTCGCTGATCCACGAGGACGCGACGCAGTCGATGCCGCCATACGAGCTGTGGCTGCAGGGCCGCCGCGACATCCTCGGTTGGTGGGTCGGGCCGGGCGCGGGTTGCCGCGGCTCGCGCGTGATCGCAGCGCCGGGCGCGAACGGGCTGCCGGCGTTCGGCCAGTACAAGCCGAGCGAGACCGGCTCGGGCTACGACCCGTGGGCGCTTCAGGCGCTCGAGATCAGCGACGGGCGAATCGCGGAATTCACTTTCTTCCTCGCGACCGCCACGCTGTTTCCGCTGTTCGGGCTGCCGGCGCGGCTGCCGGGATAGGCTCGACGGCCAGCGCGCCGCTCAGACCCATGAACGCGATCAGCGAGAGAAGCTCGCGCGAGGCGCCGCGGAAGCGCAGCTCGCATCCGTGACGCGCGGCGGCGAGCCGCAGGCGCGCGAGCGCGTCGACCGCCGCGGCGTCGGCTGTGACGCCCGTGACCTCGCAGCACACCACATCGGGGCCCGCGCTCTGCAGCAGCGCACAGACCCGCGCGAAGAGCCCGGGAAGATCGGCGGGCTCGATCGGACCCCGAATCACCAGATCGCGCATCTGTGAGGCAGACTGCAGCGCGCGCGCAAACTCATCGCTTGGCCGCGCTCTAGGCACCGTCGTGCCTTGTCAGGGCGTCGTCAGCCCGCGGGCGGCCTGTAGATCGTCACGACCGCCGCGCCGCCGAGGCCGATGTTGTGCTGCAGCGCAACCTTCGCGCCGTCCACCTGGCGCGGGCCGGCCTCGCCGCGCAGCTGCCAGCACAGCTCGCTGCACTGCGCGAGCCCGGTGGCGCCGAGCGGATGACCCTTGGAGATCAGCCCGCCGGAGGGATTGACCACCCAGCGCCCGCCGTAGGTGGTCTCATGCGCGTCGACGAGCTCGTGCCCGTGTCCCTCCTCGGCGAGGCCGAGCGCCTCGTAGGTGATCAGCTCGTTGGAGCTGAAGCAGTCGTGTAGCTCGATCACCTGGACCTGCTCCGGCCCGGTCTCGGCTTCCTCGTAGGCTTGGCGCGCGGCTTCGCGGCTCATGTCGTAGCCGACGATCCTGATGCAGTCCGCGTCCTCGTCGAAGGTCGAGCGCAGGTCGGTGACCATCGCCTGGCCGGCGATCTCGATCGCGTGACCCCACAGGTCGTGCTCGTCCACGAAGCGCTCGCTCGCCAGTACCGCCGCGGCCGCTCCGTCGGAGGTGGGCGAGCATTGCAGCTTGGTCAGCGGCTCGTGGATCATCCTCGCGGCCTTGATGTCCTCGAGCGAGTACTCCTGCTGGAACTGCGCATACGGGTTGCCGGTCGAGTGCTTGTGGTTCTTCCAGCCGATCCACGCGTAGTGCTCGGGCGTCGAGCCGTAGCGCTGCATGTGGTCACGGCCGGCATTGCCGAACATCTGCGGAGCGGGCGGCGACTCCTCCGGCGGACGCAGCTCGAACATGCGCTGCATGTGCTTGTCCATCGCCGGCGTGCGGTCGGTGTACTTCATCCCGAGCGAGCCGCGCTCCATCTTCTCGAAGCCCACCGCCAGCGCGCAGTCCACGAGACCGCCCTTGATCGCCTGGCGCGCGAGGAACAGCGCGCTCGAGCCAGTCGAGCAGTTGTTGTTCACGTTGACGACCGGGATCCCCGTGAGGCCGAGCCCGTATATAGCCCGCTGGCCGTAGGTGGAGTCCCCGTAGCAGTAGCCGGCGAACGCCTGGCCCACGCGCTCGTAGGGGATGCCCGCGTCTGCGAGCGCCTTCGTGCCCGCCTCGAGCACCCAATCGGGATAGTCGCCCTCCTTGCTTCCGGGCTTGTCGAACTTCGTCATCCCTACGCCGATAACGAACGTGCGTGTGCTCATCGGGGCTCCTTGCGTCGGGGCAGCGGCCCTGAGCGTACCTCCTGCGCGCGCCGCGGGGGCGGCGGCGCTCTAGCCGATGAAAAGGGTCTGGATGAGCAGAAACGCGTTGAGCGCGGTGATCAGGACCGCGCAGCTCCACGCGAGGATCGTCGTGAGCGGGCGATTGACGTGGACGCCCATCACGTCGCGGCGGCCTGTCAGGGCGACGAGCGGCACGAGCGCCAGCGGGATGCCGAACGACAGCACGACCTGGCTCAGCACGAGCGCGCTCGTCGGGCTCACGCCGATGGCGAGCACGACCAGCGCGGGCAACATCGTGATCGCACGGCGCAACGCCAGCGGGATGCGGATGTTGACGAAGCCCGCCATCACGACCTGCCCGGCGTAGGTGCCGACGCTCGAGGACGACGCGCCGGAGGCGAGCAGCGCGACTGCGAACGCGAGCGCTGCGGTACCGCCGAGGAGGTGGCCGAACTGCGCGTGGGCCTGCTGCAGCGTGGTCAGGCCGGCGAGCTGATGGTTGTGGAAGAGCTTCGCGGCGACCGCGAGCATCGCCATGTTGACGATGCCTGCGAGCGCCAGCGCGATGATCACGTCGAGCCGCTCGAAGCGCAGCACGCGCGCGCGCTCCTTGTCGTCGCGAACCGCCATGCGCCCGTTGGTCAGCGCCGAGTGCAGGTAGATCGCGTGCGGCATCACGGTCGCGCCGATGATGCCGACCGCCAGATACAGCGACTGGCTGCCGTCAAGGCCCGGGATCAGTCCGCGCAACGAGCCGTGGGTGGACGGGCCGATCCGCAACGTCTCATACAGGAAGCCGAGCAGGATGATGCCGAGCAGCCCGGTGATCGCGAGCTCGAAGCGGCGGAAGCCGCGCGTCTGCAGGGCGAGGATCGCGAAGGCGATCGCGCCCGTCATCAGGCCGGCCGCCAGCAGCGGCACGCCGAAGAGCAGGTTCAGCCCGACCGCGGCGCCGAGGAACTCGGCGATGTCCGTCGACATGGCCATCACCTCCGCCTGCACCCACATCCCCCACGTGAACACGCGCGGGAAGCTCTCGCGCACGAGCTCCGGCAGGTTGCGGTCGGTGACGATGCCGAGCTTCGCCGAGAGGTACTGGATCAGCATCGCGATCAGGTTCGCGGCCAGGACCACCCACAGCAGCAGATAGCCGTAGCGCGCTCCACCCTGAATGTTGGTGGCGAAGTTCCCCGGGTCGACGTACGCGACCGAGGCGACGAACGCGGGACCGAGCATCGCGAGCGTCGCGCGCACGCGCCCCTTCGCGAGCAGCAGCTCGAGCGCGCTCGGTATGCGGCCACCGGGATCGGGTGCAAGGACCGTGGCGCCATCTGCAGCGCCCTCGAGGGCCGCGGCGGGAGTGCCGGGGGCGAGCGTCACGGGCGGACCTGCTCGACTTCGATGCGCATCGCGCTCGCGAGCTCGCCGCCGAGCGGCTGCTCGCGGCCGCCGCAGCGCACGAACATGGGACCGCCGAACGGCTGGCGCCCGGAGACCTCGAGGCGATCGCCGATCGAGATGCCCCGCTCGGCGAGGTAGCGCAGCATCGCGGGATCGGAGTCCGATACGCGCACGAAGCGGCCGGCGGCGCCCGCGGAGAGCTCATCGAGGCTGCGCGTCTGGCCCTCGTCGATCTCGAACGCCGCGGTGGGGATCGGATCACCGTGCGGATCGAAGGTGGGGTTGCCCAGACGCGTTGCGATCAGATGCTCGAGCTCGTCGGAGAGCACGTGCTCGAGCACCTCAGCCTCCTCGTGGACGCGATCCCAGGGCATCCCGAACTCCTTCGCGAGGAACAGCTCAATCAGGCGATGATGGCGGAGCACCTCGAGCGCCACTCTGCGCCCCTCTTCGGTGAGTCGCACACCGCGGTAGGGCTCGTGCTCCACGTAGCCGAGCTCGGCGAGCTTGCGAACCATCGCCGAGACCGAGCCCGCCGTGACGCCGAGCCGCTCCGCGAGATCGTTGGTCGCCACCGCTCCGCCCTGGCGCTGCTCGAGCGCATACACCGCCTTGGCGTAATCCTGAACATGGGCTGAAACTGATTCTGCTGCGTGCACGATCTAGGATTTTGGCATACCCAAATCTGTTTTTCAAGGGGGGTAAACGAAGCGCGTGCGATGCACGCGGCGTCCGTGAGCGCTGTCCGAACCTCGATCTTTCAGTACCTTCACGGCGGTGACGCTCGAGGAACTGAGGGAGGCGGTCGCGACCGACGCGGTAGACACGGTGGTCCTCGCGATGACAGACATGCAGGGTCGGCTACAGGGCAAGCGCCTGACCGCCGAGCACTTCCTCGGCGAGGTGCTCGAGCACGGAGCGGAGAGCTGCAACTACCTGCTCGCGGTGGACGTGGACATGCGAACGGTCGGCGGTTACGCGATGTCCTCCTGGGAGGGCGGGTACGGCGACATGGTGCTCGTGCCGGACATGAAGACCCTGCGAACGGTGCCCTGGCAGGAGGGCACGGTGATGTGCCTCGCAGACGTCGCGTGGCACGACGGCTCGGACGTGCTTGCGTCGCCGCGGCAGATCCTTCGCCGCCAGATCGCGCGGCTGGCCGAGCGCGGATGGCACGCGAACGCGGGCACCGAGCTCGAGTTCCTCGTGTTCCTCGATACCTACGAGCAGGCGTGGCAGAACGGCTACCGCGATCTGCGCCCAGCGAACCTTTACAACGTCGACTACTCGCTGCTTGGCACGGCGCGGGTCGAGCCGCTGATCCGCCGCATCCGCAACAGCATGACCGGCGCGGGCATGTCGGTCGAGGATTCCAAGGGCGAGTGCAACTTCGGCCAGCACGAGATCAACTTCCG
>JAXDGS010000122.1:0-8764 GCA_034664905.1 Solirubrobacteraceae bacterium
TTTGATCTGACCCGGTTTAGGCCCATGAGCGCACCCGTGGGCCTAAACCCATCCGAAATGAACCGAAATAGGCGGCATACCGGGAATGCGACCAAACGCCGATCTATGCGGATTTGCAGGGAAGACACGCCAAATCCGCTGGCGTGCGGTACTTCTTCACACGCGAGAGGTCGCAGGTTCGAAACCCGCCGCGCCCATTGGAGAATGCCCTGCTAATGCGAGGTTTTCTCGGCCACGGGGTCGGGCCGGCGGAGCCGGCGGCGGCCTCAATCTCGGCCCGTTGGCCACCGTTGGCCACTATTCCCCCGCCAAGCCGGCGGGCTGGCGTATGCGTCAGAATCGAGCTGTGGACGGGCCGCGCGTCGAGGATGCTCTCGCTGAGCTCGAGAGCGTTGTGCGCCAGCCGATGGGGGACCAGGAGATCGGCGCCGACTGGTACTGGCAAGGCATCCCGTACGACCTCGCCGGTGACAAGATCAAGGCGCTTCACCTCCCGCCCGTCGAGCAGCAGGCGCTGCGTCAGCTGCGGCTGGCGGTGATCGACGACATGCGCTTCGAGAGACTCGACGACCGAGCGATCGATGAAGCCACCTGGCGATTCGTCTGCCTTTCGTATTTGCGCCGGGACGAGAGTCACGTCGACTGGTTCATGGCCGAGTACGCCAGCGAGGTGATGCAGCGGGAGTGCTTCTTCCCTGTCCTGCATCTAGCCGTCACCGAGGGCTTGGACCTGGGCGGCGCCCGGCTCATCCCAGCCGATGATGTCGAGCTGCCGCAGCGGATTCTCGGCCCGGATCCCAAGGAGACGATGGCGTCGGCGATCGCGGTCGAGTGCACCGGAGCCGACTACAACAAGATGGTTCTCCGGGCGACCGAGATCGCCAAGCACAGGCTTCGCGTGCTGCGCGCCGGGCTGCGCGAGGAGAGATGGATGCCAGACCGGCAGCTGCGCTTCGAGCTGGGCCAGTCCGTCTGGTTCGATGATGGCGCGTCGGGATGGTCTCACCCGCCCACGCTCGGCTGGGACTACACGCTCGACGCGGCCACATTCGGCCGCGCCATGTCAGTGCCGGTCGCATCGCTGTCGCCGGTCGCCGCGAGCGACGTCGACGAGTGCGCCAATCGTGCCCTGAAATGGTGGGAGCAGGCCCACCTCGCGGTCGACGACCTGATGGAAACGCTGTTCCTGTTCTTTGCGTTGGAGGCCATCCTCGGCAGCAGCCGCGGCCCGAAGGCCAGGCCCCTCGCCCTGCGGCGAGCCATCCTCGGCCACAAGACCACCGGGGGGTTCGCGCACCCCAACCGCGTCTACGGCCTGTACAAAGACGTGCGTAACGCGGCCGTCCACGGCGGCGACCCACCGAAGGTTGCGGACGACGAACTCCAGGCGTTCGCGTCGGATGCACGACGGGCCCTCAACGAATACCTCGACTTCGCACGAGCCGAGAAGTTCACCGAGCGCGACCAACTCCTAGCCGCGCTCGACGCTGACCCGGGCATCGATGAGATCGCCGAGCGGTTCCTGCCCGAGGTCGGGTGACGTTCCGCGTCCCTCGACGAGCGCGCGCAGCGCCGCCTTCTCGTCTGCAGGCGCGCCCGAGCAGCCTTGGATCGTCGCTCGAATCGAGGATTGCAAGAACCGAATCGCCCATCGAGACCCATCGCTCCGGGCACCGCTCACGAGCGCGGTGACCGGGGTTGTGCGGCTCTCGCGCTGCCGGGCCTTCATCCCCGCATCCAACACGGCTTCGTTCACGTCGAGCCACAGATCGACGAGATCGTCGTCGCTTAGCGACTCGGGTGACGGGATCGGCGTCAGGCGCTCCACTAGGACCTCGACCGCGACGTGGCTCGACGTCTTCCCATTGTGCCCGTCCGCGCACACGAGGAGAACATGCGGGCCCGACTGAATAAGGGCGACGACGTCCTCGTTCGGGTCGGTGTGGGGATAGGACTTCTTGCGGGCCCCAGCGGTGAGTCCAGCCGCGCAGTCGCGTGACAGCGCCTTCACCTCCCTGCGGCCGATCTCAAGGTGCTCCTCGCCCCACAGCTGCCCGAAGTGCCAATTCGTGATGAGCGTCGCGCCGCGTCCCTGAAAACCCAAGCTCTCGTCTTAGCGCGCGCTACGCGCATTTGCCTTCGGTCGAAATGGTGCCCGCCGTCGCGCCGTTCGCGCAACAAGGAACCGGTACCGACAGAAATTGTTCCCCAATTGTTCCCCAGGTGAGACGGCCGGCTCCGCCCGTAGGCGCAGTATCTGGCTTAGCTAAGGGAAATATTGTGAGGGTGAGCGAGGGGACTCGAACCCCCGACCGCCTGGACCACAACCAGGAGCTCTACCAACTGAGCTACGCCCACCATGATTCGCGAGAAGCCAAGTCTAGCGGCGGCTTAGCGTGGATCGTGCCGTCGCCGATCCAGGCTCATGATGGGTCGCCGGCGGAGACGCCGATCGTGCGTTCGGCGAGCGCCAGGCTCTCGCTCGGCGTGAGCGACGGGTGCTCCGAGGCCGCCGAGCGCCACGCAGCGAGCAGCCGCTCCGCGTCGCTGCCGAGCACCGCCGCGAGCGCGACACCTACCCCAAGCGGGTCTGCACCTGCTCCGGCGGGTCGCGCCAATTGCCCGCTAGCGGACGCCGCAGCTGCTACGCGAGCGGCGGCGAGGACGCGCTCGGTGACGTCCTCGCCACGGCGCTGCGCAGCGCGCCAGCCGCGGCCCATCGAGAGCTCGGCCATCGCGAGCTGTGAGCCCTCGATGATCGTGATTTTCGCCTGCTGGGGGCTCCACTTGCGCTCGCCCATCTCGATCACCTGTTCACGCACCCACGGCTCGACGACGACGCGCAGCTGCGCGTCGGTCAGGTTGAAGCGGCAGAGGTTGTGCGGGAACTGGCGCAGCTCGAGGTGATACATCCGCGGAAGCCTCTCACGTAGCCGGCACGCTCATCCTCGCGCGGGCCTCCGCTCGACGCGCGTGCCACGCGACTCGCCGAGGCGCTTGCGCATGATCTCCACCGCCTGTGGATTTGAGTCGATCAGTACATAGCGACGGCCGAGCTGCGCAGCCACCGCGCCCAATGTGCCACTGCCCGCGAAGAAGTCCAAGCACCAGTCGCCGGTGCGGGTCGAGGCCTGCACGATGCGACGCAGGACCCCCTCGGGCTTCTGTGTCGGATATCCCGTCTTCTCGTGCCCGTTCGTCGGCACGATCGTGTGCCACCACACGTCCGTTGGCAGCTTGCCCCTCGCCGCCTTCTCCGCCGTGACCAGGCCCGGCGCCATATACGGCTCGCGCCCGACGCCCTCGCTGTCGAAGAAGTAGCGCGCGGGATCCTTTACATACACGAGGATCGTGTCGTGCTTGGCGGGCCAGCGGCGCTTCGCGCGGCCGCCGTAGTCGTAGGCCCAGATGATCTCGTTGAGGAAGCACTCGCGCCCGAAGATCTCATCGAGCAGCAGCTTGCAGTAGTGAGCCTCGCGATAGTCGATGTGGAAGTACAGCGTGCCTTCGCTGCTCAGCAGCCTGTGCGCCTCTCGCAGCCGCGGCGCGAGGAAGGCGAGGTAGTCCTCGTAGCGGTCGCCATAGGAGGACTCCGCGAGCAGCTTCGTCGCATAGCGCCGGCCCTGAAAGCCGCTGCGGTCGCCGTCCTCGTCACGCACCACGCTGAGCGTCCGTCTCACCTGCGCGCCGCCTGTGTTGAACGGAGGATCGATGTAGATCAGCTGAAACGACGCTCCCGCAAAGCCGCGCATCAGCGCGAGGTTCTCGCCGAGCAGGATCTGGTCGAGCTCCGGCGATGGCGGCGCGTCGTGCACGCGCGCAAGACTACGCGCGGGCGCCGATGACCTCGATGCGCATGCCGCGGATCAGCCGCGGCTCGGGATCTGCTCGACCCACTGATGGCTCACGCCGCACAGCGAGCGCCAGCGGGTGGCGGGCGCGCGCTCGAGTCGCGCTTCACCGCGCGGCCCCGCAGGCGTGAGGAAGATCGCGGAGAGCTCGGCCAGGCCCCCGTCGCCGGGCGCGAGCGTGACGCCTGCGCGCGAGAGCGCGAGCGTGTGCTCACCCGCGGAGAGCGATACCTGTCGCGGCGCCAAGATGTTTCGCACGAGCGAGTTGCCGCCGAGCTGCCCGCCGACATGTGCGAGCGTGCGCCCGTCGAGCTCGATCGCGACGCTCGGCATCAGCCCGCCCGCGAACCACAGCTCCCACGGCCCCGCCCGCGGCAGCGCAAAGCCGGCGCTCAGACGGCCCACGCCGCTAAGCAGGACGCCTCGGCGCCCGACGGCCCAGCGCGCGGGGTGCGACGAACGTGCCAGCGAGACCGTCACGATCTCGGGCACCGCCGCAGCGCTCAGCAGCGCGCCGCCGGAGGCAGCCATGCGCGCGATGCTCGCGCATTGGTCGCGTGCGGACCCGCTGAGCGGGATGTGAGCGATCGCCGGGCTCGCGCCGGAGCGCCGTTGCCAGACCTCGTAGTAAACGCCACGCCACTGCAGGCGGTAGACGGAGGGCGGGCGCGCGAGCGTTGGATCTCGGCGCGTGATGATCAGTGGATACGCGAGCAGCGCGCGCGCAGGCGCACGGTCGAGCTGCACCGGGCGGCCGTGGCCTCCAGCGAGCGCCGCGAGCGCCGGCGGCGGGTAGACGAAGTTCGGGCCGCCGACGTCGAGGTCGCGCAGCTCGTAGAGCGCGTATTCGTCGAAGTCGGTGAACAGCGTCGGCCCCCGGCCGGCGAACCGCGAATCGAGCGAGCCCAGCTCTTCATATCGCGCCGTCGGTGCGAGGTTCGTGCTGTGGTACTGCAGCGCATCCGAGCTCAGCACGCCGCCGGTGAGCGCCAGCGCCAGCGCCCACGCTGCGAGCCTCGACGGACGCGACGCGAGTGCCCCCAGCGAGGCCACCGCGCCCCACGCGAGCAGCATCACCACCGGTGCGGTCAACACCAGCGTCTTGGCCCCGGCCCAGGTCGAGACCGACTTGCCCACCGCGAGCCACGCAAGGAGCATGCACGCGAGCCACCCCGCGAGCGCGTAGGCGCGCATGCGCAGGACATGCGCCGCGCCGAGTACCGCCGCGACGACAGTCACCGCGATCAGGATGTGCGTGACGGTGAGGCTCGCGCCGGTCGGCGCGGACTTGTAGCTGCCGCGCAGCCACACGCCGAGCAGATGCGAGGCGCCCAGCGGCGCCTGCAGGTTGCCAGCGTTGGCCGTCGAGGCGATCCCCTGCGTGACGTTCAGCGACCCCGACAGGTGAGTCCATGTGGGCAGCGCCGCGATCAGCAGCGTGAGCGCTCCCGCGGCGATCATCGCAAGCCGGCCCTTGGGCCCCCGGCGCCCGCTGCGGCGGCCGCCCGCGAGCACCGCAAGGGGGACAGCCGCACCCACCAGTGCCCACGCGCCGAAGCCGACACCGAGGACCGAGACTCCCGCGCCGCTCACGAGCGCCATTGGGATCACGCGGCGCACCGGGCCTGCAAGCCAGAGCCGATGCGCCACCGCGAGGGCACCGAGCGTGAGTACCATCGCGATCGCGCTGATCTCCTTCACCGAGCCGAGCAGCTCATACGCGTAGTCGAGCGCGCCGAGCAAGACCGTCAGCGCTGCCAGTCCGGCCCACGGCCCGCGCAGCGACAAACGCCTGGCGAGCAGCCACGCGGGGCCGGTCGCCGCCGCGAGCATGAACGCGTTGAACGGCTGAAAGCTCCAGATCAGCGGCGGGCGCAGCAGCGATGCGCTAGCGCCGAAGAGGGTGTCCGCACCCGATGGGTAACCGGAGTTGTAGTAGGCGTTGACGAACTGCCCATAGGAGTTGCGCAGATCGAGATGCGCGTAGTCCTGGCCGTGGCGGATCAGGAAATCGCCACCCAGCATGTGGACCGCGGAGTCCGCCAGCGCCAGATAGGAGGAGAACGTGGGCCGGCCTGCGAGGAGCACGGGAGCGAGCGCTGCCGCATACACGAGCAGCGAGGCGATCACCGGCCACGGAGTCGCGCGGGCGCTGCGCGCGAGCGCCCGCAATCTGCTGCGCGCAAGCACAAACCCGCCCGCCGCAAGTGCGAGCAGCAGATACGGCGTCGCCGGCGCGAGCGCAGAGATATAGGTGCTCAGCTGCGAGACCGCGATCAGCGCCGCCGCGCCGACCGCGAGCAGCAGCGTTCCCGGCAGACGCTCCCCGCTGCAACGATCCACCAGCGCTCCCGCACCGAGACACAGCACCGCGAGCAGCGCGGGATACACGAGCGTGCTCTCAACGAACATCGGCGAAGGCTAAGCGAGGCCGGTGCCCGCGGCGCGCTTCGATGCACGCGGCTGGATTCGAACCAGTGACCGGTTCGGGACACGGTTTGGCGAGCCGCGGGTTCGTGTCGAGCGCTTAAGCGACCAGGCGACGGCGCCGATACGTTGATCGTGCTCGCTGTCGATACCGCGTCGACTTCCTACCAGATCGGCCAGTTCGCCGGGCTTGCCTTCGTCCTCGTGCTTGCGTTCGCCGCGCTGCGCAGAGCGGCCACGACAGGGTTCGGCTCTCGGGCAGGCGGACCTCTGAACGGCTTCGTCGCTTTAGCAGCCGTCGTCATCGCCGCCGGCTACCTCGCCTACAGCGCGAAAGACGGCATGTTCGAATCGGGTGCCGCCGCGCGCGGCACACAAGAAGCCTGGTCGTCGCAGGAAGGCGTGGACATGAAGGCCGGGTTCATCGCCAGCTGCGGCCAGAACAGCGCCGGGCGTACCAGCATCTGCGAATGCGTGTTCGCGCACATAGCGAGCACACCGCCCTACAACACACCCAAGGGCTTCGAGGCCAACCTGCTGCCGGCGGTCAAGCGCTTCGTGGAAACGAGACAGGTGTCGGCGCTTCCCGCCACCTACGTGTCCGCCGTCAGAGAGTGCGCCGCGGCGGCGGGCGCGTAGCAAGCCGCGGTAGGGGGCTGGAGACCGCCGCCCGCTCGTCGAGACGGCAGCCCGCGTTCTAGAGCATTTCTTGGGGCGGCAGGCCGATGAAGCTCGTCACGTACTGCGTGTAGGGCCGCTGCGTGAGTTCGGCCAACACCAGGCTTTCGCCTACCGAGCAGCCCGCGCCGAGCACGATCGTGAACGCGTTCCCGTTCGCGTCCGCGTTCACCAGCGCCGTTTTGCCGCCGGCGCGTTCCCGACCGTGGTAGATCCAATGCAGGTGCGGCTTTGTGGCACAGCGGTGAAAGAGATTCGACGCGCTCAATTCCACTCGCTTCAGCGCACCCTGGCTGAACGTGGCCTCGATCACGGTGGCGATCTCGCCGGTGGCGCCCTCGATCTCGCGAGCGGGAATCGTGCTCGCGCCGGGACTCGCGGGTTGCGGCGGAAGCACCGTGAAGCTTGTTTGCACGTTCGTATCGGGAGGGACGCCAAGCGTTGCGCTGATGTGCGTTTCGCCCGCGCGGCAGCCACTGGCCCACAGCACCGCGAGCGCGTTGCCGTAGCTGTCGAGCGTGACGCCGAAGCCGGGGCCCGAGCTCGGGCTGTAGGGTTCGGGCTGGGCCCAGTGCAGCGCGTTGCCGCAACGGGCGCTCAGTTCGGCATCTTCGAGCGTCACAGGCTGGCCGGCCTCTTCGTGGCAGCCGACCGAAACCACGTCCGCGACGCTGTCCGCGTACGCGTTCACGCCCTGCAACAGAAACGACGGGGCCGATCGAACCACGCATTCCCCCTTAGTCGCCGCCTGCGCCGACGTAGGACCTGACAGACCTGCCGCGAGCGCTCCCACGGCGGCAAGCAAAAGGACTCGACTCCGGGGTGATCGCATCGCCGCTCCCTCTCTCCGATCGCATCGTGCGCTAACAACGACCATGCGTCCGGTGCCGGTCGGCCACGCGATCAAGCTATGTCCCATATGCGCAGGTGTCAATCGCTGGGCGACACACGTCAACCGGCCGCCCCCGCGCGAGGGGCCTGCCGAGCCGCCCGCATGCCACCCCGTTCGACCGCGGCCCAAGGACTCGGCACACTCTTCGCGTATGGATCGAGCACCGCGAGCCGAACGTGGACGGCCGCTGGTGGCGTCGTTCGTGTCAACTGTTGTGGGTGGCATCGTCGGGTGGGCAGCCCTGTTCGCGGGACTTCCGGGCTGGGCGTTCGCGACTGGCATTGTGACCACCTGGACGCTGCTTGCGATCACCGCGCGGACGGCGCGCCAGTTCGTGATGATGAGCGGCTTCTCCTTCGCGTTTCTCCTGCTCACGTGGCCGCCTCTGTGGCTCGCTGTGGGGTACACCCGCTACCTCATCACCGGCGAAGCTCTCGGCAACTAGCCTTTTCTGCCGCTTCTCGCGCCCCGCGCCGCCGCTGATTCTCGCTCTGGATGTACACGGGTGCGACGCCAGTTCATCAACGCCGTCTTCGACTACATCGAGACCTTCTACAGCTACCGCCGCCGCAGCAGCACTCTCGGCTACCGATCATCAACGCAATACGAGGGAGACACACTCAAACTAACCAAACACAACAACAACCAACAACTCAAGGAACTACATAACAAACTGTCTACAAAACTGGGGACACTCCAAACGTCATCGGCAGACCCATCAGGCCAGTCAAGTTCCAACCGAAGCCCGGGCTGGTCGCATTGCAGGTGTTTGGTCGCTTTTCCGAGTGTCTCAAGGGGCCTGGAGTACGCGCTCGCGCTGGTAGCGACGCCAAGTCCTCCCACCGACGGCGAGCGCTGCGAGCACGAGCGCCACCGGTAGGAGAATGGCTGCAGCGATGAGGAGCACTATGAGAGC
>JAXDGS010000123.1:0-5921 GCA_034664905.1 Solirubrobacteraceae bacterium
GTCAACAAGATCGACAAGGAGGGCTCCCAGCCGGAGCGCGTCCGCACCGAAATGACCCAGCACGGCCTGCAGCCGGCGGAGTGGGGCGGCGACACGGAGTTTGTTGACGTGAGCGCAAAGACCCACCAGAACCTGGAGGCGCTGCTCGACATGATCCAGGTCGTCACCGACCTGGAGGAGCTGAAGGCCAACAGCGCCGCCGACGCCTCGGGCACTCCGTCGAAGCCCAGGACCTCCACGGGCTGGCCCGGCGTCGCGCGCTTCATGCGCGTACCGGTGAAATCGTGCATCGCGCGCACCCTGCCGAAGTGCGCGCCGGCGACGAGCGCGTCGCCGACCTTGAGCGTTCCGCGCTGGATCAGGACCGTCACCACCGGACCGCGGCCCGGGTCGAGCTTGGACTCGATCACCGTTCCCGACGCTGAGGCGCCCCGGTTCGCCTTGAGCTCCTCGAGGTCGGTCACCACCTGGATCATGTCGAGCAGCGCGTCGAGGTTCTGATGGGTCTTTGCGCTCACGTCCACGAACTCGGTGTCCCCGCCCCACTCGGCCGGCTGCAGCGCGTGCTGGGTCATTTCGGTGCGCACACGCTCGGGCTGAGCGCCCTCCTTGTCGATCTTGTTGACCGCGACGACGATCGGCACCTGCGCCGCCTTGGCGTGGTCGATCGCCTCTTCGGTCTGCGGCTTGACGCCGTCGTCGGCTGCGATCACGATCACCGCAAGGTCGGTCACGCGCGCACCGCGCGCGCGCATCGCGGTGAACGCCTCGTGGCCGGGGGTGTCGAGGAAGGTGATCTCTTTGCCGGAGTGGCGGACCTGGTAGGCGCCGATGTGCTGTGTGATGCCGCCGGCCTCGCCCGCCACGACCTCGGTCTCGCGGATCGCGTCGAGCAGCGAGGTCTTGCCGTGATCGACGTGGCCCATGATCGTCACCACCGGCGGGCGGTCGATGAGATCCTCCTCGGCGTCCTCGAACACCGGCTCGAGCTCGACGTCGTCGGCCGCGTGCACGATCTCGATCTGCTTGTCGAACTCGTCCGCGAGCACCTGGATCGCGTCGTCGGAGAGCGTCTGCGTGAGCGTCGCCATCTCGCCGAGGGACATCAGCTTCTTGATCAGCTCGGGAACGGGCACGCCGAGATACTCGGCGGTGTCCTTGACGGTGGAGCCTGAGTTGATGCGAACGAGGTCGGTTGCCTCCATCGCGGTGGTGTCGATCGGCGCGATCGTGTCGTCGTAGGTTCCGCGGCGTCTGCGCCCGCGACGCGGCGGGCGCCGCTGCGGCTGGGTCGCGGGACCGCCCTGCTGGCGGCGTGAGGCCTGCGAGTCGATCACGACGCGCCGGCGTCCCCCGGGTCCGACATCGCCAGGCGTGCGCTCGCCGGTGCGCGAGTCGCGGGTCGGGCGCACCCGCTCGCCGCCCGCAGCAGCGGGTGCTGAGCCGGCCTGTCCCTGCGCCGGCGCCGGCTGGGCTGCCTGCGCGCCGCCGGCTGGCGCCTGCGCGCTCGGCGCGGGCGCCTGTGACTTCGCAGCCGGCGAAGGAGCGCGGGCGGGGCGCTCGGCGGCTGGCGCCGGCTTGGCGGCGGGCGGGGCCGCCGCGGGGGCGGGGGCGCCGTTTGGGCTCGCGGACGAGCCGCCGCCTTCGAGGGCCTTCAGCGCGCTCGCCTCGTCAACCGAGGATGCCGCGGCCTTCGCCTCGATGCCGGCGGCCTTCAGCTTCTCGAGCAGCTCCTTGCTCGAGAGGCCGTGCTCCTTGGCTATTTCGTGAACGCGCTTCTTGCTCATGGGCCCACCGATTCTACGAGCTTGGGGTCAACCGTCACCGGCGAGCGCAGCGTACGCGCGATCGCGCCGCGGCGCATCGCGAGCGCGAGGCACTCGGCGGCCGGCAGGCCGGGACGCGAGCTGCGACACAGATAGGCACCGCGGCCGGGCATCGTGCCGTCACGATCGTGGACCGCGCACGCCTGCGCGCCGTCGCTGCGCTTCACCGCTATGCGCATCAACTCCGACTTGGGCGCGACGCGTCCGCAGCCCACGCAGCGCCGCCGGGGCACGTGGCGCCCTATGGCGCCTGCTCCTCGCCCGCGCCGGGTGGCGCCGGGTCGGCGATGCTCTGCTCCGCGGGCAGCGACTCGGGCGCCGCGGTCGCCTGGGTAGCGACGGCGGCCTCGACCGCGACGGCACCCTCCGCGGCAGCGTCGCCGCCGGCGAGGTCGCCGACGTTGTCGCTGGCGATGCCCGCGAGCGCCTGGTGGGTCTCGAGACCGCAGTAGCGCGACCCGGGTAGCGCGGCGTTGGGGCAGCGCCGGCCGTTGGAGAGGACCGCGGCGCAGCGTCCCTGCACCTCCTCCTCCTCGTAGCCGTGCTCGGCCTCCTCGGCCGCGAACTCGGTCTCGGAGCGGATGTCGACCCGCCATCCGGTCAGCCGCGCCGCCAGCCGCGCGTTCTGGCCTTCGCGGCCGATCGCCAGCGAGAGCTGGTCGTCGGGCACGATCACCGTCGCCTGCTTGGCCTCGTCGTCGACGAGCACCTCGCGCACCCGCGCCGGGGAGAGCGCCTTCGCCACGAATCGCGCCGGCTCGTCGTTGAAGGGGATGATGTCGATCTTCTCGCCGCGAAGCTCGGAGACGACCATCCGCACGCGCGAGCCGCGCGGGCCGACGCACGCCCCGACGGGATCGACGCCGTCGGTGTGCGAGATGACCGCGATCTTCGAGCGATAGCCGGGCTCGCGCGCGACGTTGGCGATCTCCACGAGGCCGTCGGCGATCTCCGGGACCTCGAGCTCGAACAGCTTCTTGATCAGCTCGGGGTCGCGCCGCGACACGATTATCGCGGGGCCCTTGGTCGATGGCGAGACCTCCTTGATCACCGCCTTGATGCGCTGCGAGTGGTCGTAGCGCTCGCCCTCGACCTGCTCGGACTTTGGCAGCAGCGCCTCGACGCGCTCGCGCAGCTGCACGAGCGTGTAGCGCGAGTCCGACTGCTGGACGATGCCGGTGATCAGCTCGCCGACGCGGTCGCGGTATTCCTCGTACATCATGTCCCGCTCGGCCTCGCGGATGCGCTGCAGGATCACCTGCTTGGCGGTCTGCGCGGCGATCCGCCCGAAGTCGTCGGGCGTCACGTCGCGCTCGTCGATCTGGTCGCGGTATTCGGCGAACTTCTTGGGGTCGATTTCCGGTTCCTCCGGTTCGCGCATCTCCCCGGTCTCTGGATCGATCGTCGTTTCCTCGTCGATCGTCTCGACGATCAGGTGCGCCTCGAGGCGCTCGGGGATGATCAGTTCGATCACGCGGAAGTCCGCGGTCTCGCGATCCATCTCGACGCGCGCGTACTTGGCGGCGCCGGGCTGCTTCTTGTAGGCCGACAGCAGCGCGTCCTCGAGCGCGACCATCAGCTTCTCGGGCTCGATCCCCTTCTCACGCGCGAGCGCGTACATCGCATCGAGGATTTCGCGTGACATCGCCGCTACTCCTCGACCAGGTTCGAACGGCGGATCTCCGCGTAGGGGATCGCGATGACGCCACCGTCGGCGGCGAGCATCACCTCCTCCTCGGAGGCGCCCACGAGCTCGCCGGTGACGCTGCGCGTCGGACGCGCGGGCTCGTCCCGCGACTCGCCGGTGCGCGTGAGCGGATGCGTGTTGCGCAGGCGCACGCGTGCGCGGCGGCCGAGGAAGCGCCGGAAGTGCGCGGGCTTGGTCAGCGGCCGCTGGCTGCCCGGCGATGAGACCTCCAGCGAGTAGCGCTCGCGGAGGTCGTTCAGGTGCATCGTGACCCGCTCGCAGAGCGCCAGCGTGACGCCGTCGGGATGGTCGATGAACACTCGCAGGCAGCGACCGCCGAGCACCTCCGCGAGCAGCACCTCGACCTCGGGCTCGCTCTGCGCCAGGCGCCTCTCTATGTCGATCTGCAACGAGCTCATCAACTCACTCCTTACGCAAAAAAAGCGGGCGAGCGCCCACTTTCGGTACTGCAAACCGATGCCTGCGCACCGGCTCGAAAGCCTTGCGTCGAGCATAGCATCGGCGCGCTCTCGCGCCCAGGCCTAGGCGCTTGCGGCGTTGCGCCGCGCGCGGTCGCGGTAGAGCCTGTAATCGGCGCGCTCGGGGCGCAGCGAGCACGCGATCGCGAGCGGCTGGCAGGCCTCGCGATGGCGTCCGAGAAGCTGCATCGAGCGGCCGAGGCAGAACAGCGCGTAATCGTTGGTCGGCGTGCTCGCCGCGAGCGCGCGGAACTCCTCGGCGGCGCCCTCGTAGCGGCGCGCGTGAAACAGCGCGCGCCCGAGCGCCTCGCGGATCGAGGCCTTGTCGGGCTCGAGGTCGCGCGCCCTGCTGAGCGGCACGATCGCGGCCTGGTGGTCGCCGTGACTGAGCAGCTCGCAACCGCGCTGATAGAGGTCATAGACGCTGTCCATGACCGGGATTTTATCCGCCGTCGCGCAGGCGCTCGACGACATCGAGGATCTCATCGGCAACCTGTGTCTTGCTCGCGCGCGGCACGTGCCACTGCTCGAGCTCCGCGCTCGCATTCGCGCGTGGGCTCGGGGCTGCGAGGATCGTGACCTCGTTGTGCTCGACGTCGAAACCGATGTCCTCGCGCGCGATGTCGTTGACGACGATCGCATCGAGACCCTTGCCGAGCAGCTTGCCCCGCGCCCCCTCGAGCGCGCGCTCGCCGTGCTCGGCCGCGAATCCGACGAGCGTCTGGCCGTCGTGACGGAGTGCCGCGAGGCCCGCGAGCACGTCGGCGGTCGGCTCGAGCGTGAGCTCGAGCGCGGTGCGCGCTTGCTTCTTGATCTTCCCGTCCTTCGGCGCTGCGGGCGCGAAGTCCGCGACGGCCGCGGCCATCAGCAGCACGTCGCTCGTGGGGAACTCCTGCTCGCACGCGAGCTTCAGCTCGGCCGCGGTCGAGACCGGCATCCAGGCGACCCCGTCGGGACGCTCGAGCGCCACGTTCGCGGCGATCACAGTGACCTCGGCGCCGCGCGAGCGTGCGGCGCGCGCGAGCGCGAGCCCCATCCGCCCGGAGGAGCTGTTGCCGACGAACCTGACGCTGTCGATCGGCTCGCGCGTGCCGCCGGCGGTGATCAGCACGCGCAAGCCGCGCCAGCCCCCGTTCGCGCTGGCGCCGTCGAGTCCGCCGGCGCCGGCGGCGAGCTCGCGCTCGCACGCTGCGAGCAGCCGCTCGGTCTCGGCCAGGCGCCCCACCCCCTGCTCGCCGATCGAGGCGAGCCGGCCGACCCCGGGCTCGACGATGCTCGCCCCCCGCTCGCGCAGCCGCTCGAGGTTGGCGCGCGTGGCGGGATGCTCATACATGCGGTTGTTCATCGCGGGCGCGATCACCAGCGGGCAGCCCGCTGCGAGCGCGCAGCTCGTGAGCAGGTTGTCGGCGAGGCCGGCGGCGAGCTTCGCGATCGTGTTCGCGGAGGCGGGCGCGATCAGGTAGAGCTCGGCGTTCTCGGTGAGCTGTAGATGGCTCAGCGGCTCGTGATCGGCCAGCGGCTGGCCGGGAAAGCAGCCGCGCATAGGATCGCGCTCGAACTCGCTTACCAGCACCGGCGCCCCGCTCAGCGCCGCGAAGGATGCCTCGCCGACGAAGCGCCGGCTCGCGGGTGTCTGGATCACGCGCAGGACATGGCCGGCAGCGGTCGCGAGACGCACGAACTCGAGCGCCTTGTATGCGGCTACCCCGCCGCTGACGCCGAGCAGTATTCGCGACATGACCCTTCCAGTTGTAGAGCGCTCGCCGGCCCGCGGCAAGCGCCGGTGAGCGGCTTGCGCGTCGGCGGCGCGCTAGCGGTAGTGGTACTTCAGCTTCCCCGCAGCTACCTCCTCGAGGGCGATCGTGAGGTAGTTTTTCGACGCGGATTCGATCATCGGCGGCGGAAACTCGTCGAAGGTCCCCTCGCCGA
>JAXDGS010000124.1:0-6962 GCA_034664905.1 Solirubrobacteraceae bacterium
CCCCCCCTCGACTCGATCCCGGCGGAGACGAGCGCCAGGCTGCCCGTGGCGAGGCCCACGCCGAGCTTGCCTGCGACCAGCGCCGCAGCGGCCCCGATCGAAACGAGGGTCGTACGCTGCGGCGTGAGGCCACGCACGACCGCGGGGGTCTCGGCCATCACTTGAGATTAGAGCCGGCAGCCCCCGGAGGCTCTGGAGAGCCGCCCGCGCGCGGCGTATCGTGAGCGCAGTGGCGCACACGCACGCTCCGCATATCCACGGCCACGGTGGCGAGGCCGATGCCCGGCGGCTGAGGATCGCGCTCGCGCTGATTCTGGCGCTGCTCGCGAGCGAGGTGGCGGCAGGAGCGATCTCCCACTCCCTCGCGCTGCTCTCCGACGCGGGCCACATGCTCGCCGACGCCGGCGCGATCGGCTTCTCGCTCGTGGCGCTCAGGCTCGCTGCGCGGCCCGCGAAGGGGGCGATGACGTTCGGCTTCAAGCGCGCGGAGATCCTCTCCGCGCAGGTGAACGGGGTGACGCTGCTGATCCTCGCCGCGTTGATCACCTACGAGGCTGTACGCCGCCTCGTCCATCCACCGCACGTCCACGGGCTGCTCGTGCTGCTCGTCGCGCTCGCCGGCATCGCCGTCAACGTGCTCGCGGCGCGGGTGCTCGCAGGTGGCGAGCAGCGCAGCCTGAACGTCGAGGGCAGCTTCCAGCACATCCTCACGGACCTCTACGGCTTCATCGGCACGGCGATCGCCGCGGGCGTGATCCTCGTGAGCGGCTTCCAGCGGGCCGACGCGATCGTCTCGCTGCTGATCGCGGCCCTGATGATGCGCTCCGGCGCGACGCTCGTACGGGCCTCGGCCCGTGTATTCCTGGAGGCCGCGCCCGAGGGCCTTGACCCCGAGGCGGTCGGGGCGGCGCTCGTCGACGAGCCCGGCGTAGTCGAGGTGCACGACCTTCACGTGTGGGAAATCACAAGTGGCTTCCCGGCGCTGTCCGCGCACGTGCTGGTGACCGCCGCGTGCGACTGCCACGAGGCCCGCCGCGCGATGGAGGCGATGCTGCACGAGCGGTTCGCGCTCGACCACACGACGCTGCAGGTCGACCACACGGCCAGCGAGCTGCTCGAAATAGCTAGCCCACCTGGCCGCTCGGGCGCACGAGCACCTCGTTGACACTCACGTTGTCGGGCTGTGAGATCGCGTAGATGACCGCATTCGCGATGTCCTCGGCCGCCAGCCGAGTGACGCCCTGGAAGCGCCTGGCCATCTGCTCGAGGACCTCGGGTCGGTTGTGGCCCGCCAGCTCGGTGGCGACCGCGCCCGGCTCGATCAGCGTCACCCGCACCCCGATCGGGACGCCCTCCTGGCGCAGTGACTCCGAGAACGCGCCGACGCCGAACTTCGTCAGGTTGTAGACGCCAGAGCCCGCGCGCGCGATGCGCCCCGCTACCGAGCTCACGTTGACAATGTGACCCGAGCCCTGCTCTCGCATGAGCGGCAGCGCGGCATGGGTGCAGTAGAGCACGCCGAACACGTTCGCATGGATCATGCGCCGCCATTCCTCGGTGGGCGCACCCTCGATCGGGCCGAGCAGCATCACGCCCGCGTTGTTCACGAGCACATCGACGCGGCCGAGCTCGGAGTGCGTGCGCTCGACGAACGCCCGCGCCTGGTCCTCCTCGCCGACATCTGTGGGCAGCGCGATCGCGCGTCCCCCGCGCTCGTTGATCCGCTCGGCGAGCGCAGTGATGCGCTCGGCCCGCCGCGCGGCGAGCGCGACCGCCGCGCCGGCGTCGGCGCACGCGAGCGCCGTCGCCTCGCCGATACCGGAGGACGCTCCGGTCACGGCCACGACCTGGCCCGCAAGGTCCACCTGCATGCGCGGAGCTTAGCTTGCCTGTAGAATCGGTCCGTAGGATTTGGCGCGCCAGGCGGCTTTGCTTCTTGCGCGCGATGAGCCGGTCCTTTCTTCGTCCACGCGGGTTTTGAGCCGCGATCGCCAGGGAATTCACCTTCTTGAGCCGGTCAGGCAGGTGGGCGCTACGCGCGCGTCGAAAGGTCGAGCACTTCCTCGCGCGAATGGTTGACAACGCAACTATCGACGCGTATAATTCCGACTCCAAGCATCGGATTAGAAGGACTCCCCATGTCAGATCCCCAGAAGAACAGCTCCCCCACGCTTGATCTGCTCGCCCCTGAGCAGACCGGCGAGCCCGACGCCCAGGCCGCGAGCAGCGGCGGCCGCGCGGTCGCTGCGCCGGAGCAGCTCGACAGCCCGATCGAGCGCACGGACCTCGCCACCGCCGACACGTTCATACCGGAGTCGGTCGACCAGCTTCTCGCGCACTCGCGGCGCTACCCCCTGCTCACCCCTGCGCAGGAGATCGACCTTGCACAGCGGATCGAGCGCGGCGACCTGCACGCCAAGGAACTGCTCGTCAACTCCAACCTGCGTCTCGTCGCCTCCAACGCGAGGCGCTACCAGAACCAGGGCCTGCCGCTCGCGGACCTCGTGCAGGAGGGAATGCTCGGCCTGATCCGCGCCAGCGAGAAGTTCGACTGGCGCAAGGGCTTCCGCTTCTCCACGTACGCGACGCTCTGGATCCGCCAGGCGATCCAGCGCGGCCTCGAGAACTCCGGACGCACGATCCGGCTGCCGGTGCATGTCGCTCAGCGCTCCCGCAAGGTCGGGCGTGTCGAGCGAGAGCTGTCGGTGCGCCTCGGTCGCGAGCCGACGCTCGAGGAGCTCGCCCGCGAGACTGGCCTGCCGATCGACCAGGTCGAGGAGGTGCGCCACCAGCGCGCCGCGCTCGTCAGCCTGGACCAGCAGATCGGTGAAGATGGCGACACCGCGCTCGGTGACCTGCTGCCCGCGGACACGGAGATGCCCGAGGAGACGGCCTGGGACAACGAGCGTGAGCGGATCGTGCACCGCGCGATCTCCCAGCTGCCCGACACCGAGCGCACGGTCCTGACCCTGCGCTTCGGCACCGGACCGGAGGAGCCGCAGACGCTCACCGCGATCGGCAAGAGGCTCGGCTTCTCCGCGGAGCGCGCATCTCAGCTCGAGCAGCGCGCCCTCAAGAAGCTCGCGGAGTCGCCTGAGCTGGCGGCGCTGCGCGAGGCCGCCTAGCGACCTTCTAAGCTCCTTCCGCTGAGCGCCAAACCGCGGGAGGAGGCACCGGATGTCCAGGAAGTCGCTGTGGGACCGCGTCGTACAGGTGACGATCGCCGTCGGCGAACGGGTGCTGGCCCCGATTGAGAGGTTCATCGGGCGGCGCTCGCTCGTCGGCGACGCAACCTTCTTTCCGCTCGAGCGCTTTCCCTGGATCGCGCACATCGAGGAGAACTGGCTCGTAATCCGCGAGGAGCTCGCACAGGTGCTGCTCGACCACGACGCGCTGCCCAACTTCCAGGACATCTCCAAGGACCAGATCGAGATAACCGACGATGACCGCTGGAAGACGTTCTTCCTCTACGGTTATGGCTTCGAGGCGAAGCTCGGCGTGGAGATGTGCCCGCGCACGGCCGCGCTGATGCGCGAAATACCTGGGATGAGCACCGCGATGTTCTCGATCCTCTCGCCGCGCAAGCACATCCTCGATCACCGCGGGCCATACAAGGGCGTGCTGCGCTATCACCTCGGCCTGATCGTCCCCGGCGAGGCCGAAGCCTGCCGCATACGCGTGGGCGAGGACGTCCGCTACTGGGAGGAGGGTGCGAGCATGATTTTCGACGACACCTTCAACCACGAGGCCTGGAACGACACCGATGAGACGCGGGTCGTGCTGTTCGTCGACGTCCTGCGCCCGCTCCCGTTCCCCGAGTCGGCGATCAACCGCCTGATCGTCAAGGCGATCGGATACTCGCCGTTCGTGCTCGACGCGAAGCGCAACCAGCAGGCCTGGGAACAGCGCTATCGCGAGCGCCTGCGTGAGCGTGGAGCCGCCGCGCCGGTCGCCTGAGCAGGAGCGCACAGCACGATCGCGCGCTCGGCCGCTATACCGAGGTCGAGATCCCCAGCGAGTTGGTCAACTCATTGGCCTTCGCGTTCAACACCGTGAACTCGCCGGTGAGGATCAACAGGCCGAGGGCGATCATCACCGCGCCGCCGATGCCGATCACGAGCGGAAAATGGCGCTTGACGACGCCGAGCGCCGTCGTCATCCGCTCGAACGCGAGCGCGATCAGCAGAAACGGGATCGCGAGGCCGGCCGAGTAGAAGGCGAGCAGCAGCGCGCCGTGCGCCGCAGAGCTCGATACCGCGGCCTGCGTCAGGATCGCGCCCAGCGTGATGCTCGTGCAAGGCGTCCACGCTATGGCGAAAGCGGCACCCGCGACGAGCGGACCACCCCGCCCCGCGAGCCGCAGCAGCCGCGCGGAGTGCCATTCCCGGCCGAGCAACCGCACGAACGGGCTCGCGAGGAACACCACGCCCATGATCACGATCAGGATCCCGCCGACCTGCTCGAGGGCGTGTTTGTGGGTGTTCAAGGTCGAGCCGATCACCGTCGCGCTGAGGCCGAGCAGAATGAAGATCGCCGAGAAGCTCGCTATGAAAAGCAGGCTCGGCACGAGCACGCGCCTGGCGCCGACCCCCTCCTTGAGGTCGGCAGGCGTCACCCCGATCACCGTCGAGAGATAGCCGGGAACGAGCGGCAGCACGCACGGCGAGAGGAACGAGACGAGGCCCGCGGCCAGTGCGATCGGGATGCCGACGCCCGTGGCCGTGTCCGAGCTCGCAGCAAGGATCAGGCTGTGGTGGATCATCGACGCTGTCAAGAGGGGCCTCCGATCGCGGCGCGCAACTCCGCCACCTCGCGCTCGAGGCGCGCAACGCGCTCGTGCAGGTCGTCCATCGGCTGCTCGTGCTCGGCGGCGGTCCGCTGCTCGGGCAGCTCGGGCTCCTCCTCATCGCGTGCCTGCAGAAGCTGGTCGTAGCGCTCCTCCTTGTGACCCGGGCGGCGCTCGAGGCGCGCTACGAGCCCGCGGTCGATCAGGCGCACCAGCGTCTCCTCCACCCCCGCCAGCTCGCCAAAGCGATGCATCCGCTCGGTGCGCTGCTTGAGCTCGCCCGGCGTCTGCGCGCCGCGCAGCATCAGCACGCAGATCACCGCCTGCTCGGCCGAGTCCATCGGCAGCGCCTCTGAGAGCAGATGCCTGTGCTTGGCCGCGCGGCTGCCGGCACCGCTTGCGAGGCGCGCGAGGCCCCGGCGTTCGAGTCGATGAAGCGCGTCACGGATCACCGAGTCGTCGTAGTCGACGACCGGATCGCGATTGGTCGACTGGTTGCTCGCCAGGCGCAGCGCGTTCAGCGACAGCGGATAGGCATCCGGCGTGGTGCGCTGCTTCTCGAGCAGGCAGCCGAGCACCCGTGTCTCGGCGGCGGAGAGATGCAGAGCTCCAGTGGCTGGGCGGGTTTGCGTGCTCAAAAGCAGACGGTTCCAGGGGTCGCGAGGCTCGTTTGCGCGCTGTCGATCACCTGCAAGGGTAATGCCGGTTCGGGCTCGCATCGCCGATACAAGGCTTTGCCGCAAACAGCGTGATCGCGCGGCGTCAGGCACCGGCCGATCGTCTATCAAGCCTAGCTGCGCCTCTCCCCGTCTCGAGGCGTCGGGGGGCACAGGCGGCAGTGCAACTGGCATATCCCTCGCCAGCGCCTGTGTTCCCCGAACACACGGCGCTGCGCTCTGCGCGATACTCCTTCAGGTCATGTCGCGGGGGCACGGCGAGAGTCGGGTGTTCGACGCGGGAATCGAGGCCTTCCTGGGCTTCTATGCCGCGGACGTCGTCTGCTATCCAGCCCCGGGCTGGGTCGAGTACCCGGTCTGTCACGGTCACGACGGCATGCGCAAACTCAGCGCGGTCTGGTCTGAGGGGTTCGAGGACGTGGCCCTTGAGGTTCACGAGGTGCGGGACCTGCAGCAGCGGCTGCTGATCCTCGCGGAGTTCACCGGGCGAACGAAGAACGGCGGCATGCCCGTCCGCCAGCGCTTCGGTGTGATCAACTCGGATCTCCGCGACGACGGCAAGGTCGGGGAGGTTCACTTCTACCTCGCCTGGCAGGAGGCGCTCGACGCTGCGGGGCTCGAGGAGTAGCCCAGGCACCGCTCGCTTGAGCCGGGAGGCGAGCAGCGTCCACCCGGCTCGGTGCCGTTTGGAGCTCAAGCGACGGCGCTAAAGTCACTCGCGTGAGCAGCCAGCCGTTCGCGCAGGGTCGCTCGGGCGATGGGCGCCACCTGCCGCCACCCGGCCTGCGCCCCGAGGATATCCCCTCCACGCCGGTGTCGCTGCGACGCATCGCCCGGCTGTTCAGGCCCTACCGCCCGCGCCTCAGCCTCCTGCTCGCCCTGATCTTCGTATCGGCGGGCCTCGGCGTTATCAGCCCGTTCCTGCTGCGGGAATTCATCAACGTGGCCTACCCGCGCCACGACACGAAGCTGGTGATCGAGCTGGTTACCGGGATGATCGCGCTGTCGGTCATCACGAGCGTCATCGGCGTCGCCCAGACCTGGATCTCCAACCAGGTTGGCCAGCGCGTGATGCACGACCTGCGCGCGGCCGTCTACGCCCACCTGCAGCGGATGTCGCTGGCGTTCTTCACGCACACGCGCACCGGCGAGGTGCAGTCGCGGATTGCCAACGACATCGGCGGCGTCGACAGCGTCGTCACCTCGACCGCGACCTCGATCGTCCAGAACGTGACCACGGTCGCGGCGACGGTCGTAGCGATGGTGCTGCTCGATTGGCGCCTGGCGGCGTTCTCGCTTTTCCTGCTGCCGTTCTTCGTGTGGCTCACCCGCCGCGTGGGCGAGGAGCGCCGCAGAATCCAGTCGGTCCGGCAGAGCCGCCTGGCCGACATGTCGACGCTCGTGGAGGAGTCGCTGTCGGTGTCCGGCATCCTGCTCGGCAAGACGATGGGCCGCTCGCCCGAGCTCGTGCGCCGCTTCGGCGGGGAGTCGGGCGAACT
>JAXDGS010000125.1:0-3697 GCA_034664905.1 Solirubrobacteraceae bacterium
CGCTCGCGGCGGCGGCGAGCGCGTCGGGGTTGCCCGGGTGCGCGAACAGGCGGACCTTGCCGGTCCCGACGCGCGTCGGCGCTTGCGGTCCGTGCGCGGCTGCAGCATGAGCGCGCGCACGCGCCGCCGCGGCTGGGTCCTTGGCTTGCGTCTTGACGCTGAGCGTCAGCGGCACCTGGCGGCCTGCGCTTGCCGGCTGCGACGGCGCGGGGTCGCGCGTGCTCGCTGCTTCGACCGCCGGCGAGGTGATTGGAGCGCGCGGGCTCTTCGGCCGCGGGTAGCTCGGTGCGATGCTCCCGAGTCCCGCGTAGGTGAAGAGGTCGCCGTAGACATCACGCAGCACGATGAACCTGCCAAGCCGCGCGGATTTGCCGATCTCGACCACGCGACCGTCCTGCACCGCGACGACGGCCGCGTCGGCGGCGCTCGTCAGTTCGGCGAACTGCTGCGGGCGGGCGAGCGAGGCGGCGAGGGCGCTCCTCGCGCCATTGGCGAGGGCTCCGGGCGCCGGCGCTGAGCCCTGGACCGGCTTCGTCGCGGCCGCGCCTGCCGGATGCGACGGGACGGCAGCGGCGCTGGCGGTGGCGCTCGAGGGGCTCACCGGCACCGACCGGAGGGTCGCCCACGTGGCGTGCCTGTCGGTGACGGGCAGCCGTGCGTCGGTGAGGCCGGTGAGCGTCGCGACGACGCTCTTGGGGTAGCTCGAGATGAGCTTCGCCCGCAGCAGCACCGAGGCCACATATTCTTCGGAGTGATTGTACGCGAGGATCGCTGCACTCAGGTTGGTGGCGGCACCCGCGGCACGCAGGTAGCGGCCGGCGGCGAAGATCGCGTCGACGGGGTTGTAGGGGTCTGCGTAGCCGGCATCGAGCGCGTCGACCCCGTACTGCAGCCAGGTCGCGGGCATGAACTGCATCCACCCCACCGCGCCCGCGGTGGACACGGACTGGTCGGCCCCGTAGTTGGTCTCGATTTCGTTGATCGCGGCGAGGATCTGCCACGGCACGCCGTACTGGACGGCTGCGGCCTTGTAGATCGGAAGCAGGAACAGCGGGACGCGGTAAAAGCCGAGCGCCTGAACCGACGCCGAGGAGGACGCGAGCGCCGCGGCGATCGCCTGCGCCTGGCCCGCGAGCAGCTGCGGGGGCGGAGCGACGTTGTTGGCGCCCGTGGCCGCGCGGGTCGCATTGCTCGTTTCGCCCAGCGACGGAGTCGCGCGCTTGCCCGCGGTCGTCTTCTGCTTGCGCTTGAGCATGACCGAAGGCGGCTGCACGGGCACGCCTGACGGCGCGGGCTGACTGCGTGGCTTCTTCGCCTTGCTCGTCTGCGGTGGCGGTGGCGGAGCGAATGTGGTGGTGCTCGTCGGCGGGGGCGCGGCTTCCGGCGTTGTGGTCGTCGTCTGCGCCGGGGCTGGCACCGGCGCGGTCGCCGGCGGAGCTTCGGGCTGAGCGCTCGCGGGGACTTCGCTCGGGGGCGCGGTGCCCGTCGCGCCCAGCGCAGCGCTGAGCGAGCCGCCGGCCCCGGCAGCCGTCAGCCCACCTCCAGCGAGGGCGGAGAGCATCGCTCGCCACGCCAACTGGCGCGCGTTGTTCAGCGGCTTCATACGCGGATATCGCTCATCTCGTGGGTGCCCCGTCGTCGTGGTTGGCGCTGCCTGCTCACGTACGCAGGGCAGACCCGCCGGTGTTTTATATCGGCAGGCAAACACGAATCCGTAAAGGATTCGTAATCGCGATGGCAAAATAGTCGATCCTCCGGCTAGCGCCGCCGATCGCGAAGCGATCTATTGTTCACCGTTGAGGGTTATAGAGCGAGAAGCGCCGCGGTGCGCCGCTCCAAGCGATCAGGAGGCAAATGACCATGGCTAGGGCCCGAACGGTGGCCGCGCTGTTGTGTGCAGCATCGCTGCTCTGCGCTGCTTCTGCGAGCGCTGAAGAGACGGTGACGATCACCCGCGCGGGCTTCTCGCCCGACAAGCTCGGCGTGCCGACCAACGCGTTCGGCAGCGCGACGATCACCTCCACGACAGGGCCGGTGCCCTCGCCGATCACCCACGTCAACGTCTACGGGCCCGCGGGCATCACACTCGACCTCAAGGGCACAGGCATCTGCTCCAAGGAAGCGCTCGAACGCCTCGGCCCACCGGCGTGCCCGGTCAACTCCCGGGCGGGATTCGGAGGCGGGCAGGGCATCTATCAGCTCGGCCAGGAGCTCGTCGAAGAGGAATACACGGTCGACTTCTTCCTCAGCGACAATCGCCCGGGTCACACGACGATGCTCATCTTCCTGCGCGGCATGACGCCGGTCGCGATCGAACTCGTGTTCACGGCGATCGTCATCCAGGGACCCAAGCCCTACGGCCTCGGCTTCAGCCTCGACGTGCCGTTGATCAAAGTCCTGCCCGAAGCCTCCGACGCCTCCGCGAAGACCGCGTTCCTCACGCTGGGCGCGAAAAACGTCGCGTATTACCGGAGGGTGCACGGCAAGCGCAAGCTGTTCCACGTCAGAGGGATCATCCTGCCCAAGAGCTGCCCGAAGGGCGGCTGGCCGGTCGCCTCCCAGTTCAGCTTCGAGGACGGTTCGACCGTGATGGCCAAGCGCAGCGTGCCGTGCCCGGGCAGGTGAGGGCCCGCCGACCGACGCCCGCGGGCGCCCGACCCAGCACGCGAGCCCGCCTTCGACGCGCGGTGCCCGCGGCGCTGCTTGCTCTCGCTGGGGCGGCGGTGGCGCCGCTGCCCGCCGGAGCCAGCGCAACCACGACGGCCATGCAGGTCTCGTTTCTCCCCGACAGACTCCAAGCGCCGGCGGCCCTCACGGTGACCTTGAGACTCGGCGCCGGCGAAGCGCTCGTCCCGCCGCCGCTGAGCAAGATCGTGGTGCGCCTGCCCGCAGGCCTCGGGATCGATCTCCGCGGCGTGCGCACGTGCACGGCCGCGAATCTGCGCCGCCGCGGGCTCAGCGGTTGCTCGGCCGGCTCGCTGATCGGCCGCGGCCACGCGGTGCTCGAGGTGCATGCCGGCTCGCAGTCGATCCCCGAGCAGGCCCTCGTGTGGGCGTTTCGCGCCCCTGACAGTCACGGGCGCCCTGCGATTGCGATCCTGAGCCGCGGCGAAACGCCGCTGCAGCAGCAGACGGTCAGCACCGGAGTGCTCGCTGGCGACAGCGCGCCCTACGGGTCGCGCCTTACGATCTCGATCCCGCCGATTCCGACGCTCGTGCTCGAGCCCGATGCTTCGGTCATCTCCCTTTCGCTGACGATCGGGGGCATGCAGTCCCAGCCGAAGGCGCACACGGCGGCGGGCGCGATCATCGTGCCACCGACATGTCCCGCCGGGGGCTTTCCGTTCGCTGCTGTGCTGACGTTTGCCGACGGCGTGGACGCACGGGCAACGGCGCGCGCACGGTGTCCGAGACGCTAACCTGCGCCGGGTGGAAACCGTGCTCTCGGTGTTCGAGGTGATCCTTGCGGTGATCGTGATCCTGCTGGTGCTCATGCACTCGGGCAAGGACTCGGGCCTGTCGGGCGCTTTCGGGGTGGGCAGCGGCGCCGGCCCGCTCGGGGGCGGGTCGATGGTCGAGCGCAACCTCAACCGCTGGACGATCTTCTTCGCGGTCCTGTTCATCGTGAACGCGATCGTCCTACTCAAGCGGCCCTGGGCATAGCAACTCCCGCTGAGCAGACCCTGACCCTCTACTT
>JAXDGS010000126.1:0-22052 GCA_034664905.1 Solirubrobacteraceae bacterium
GGGCGGCGCCTACAAGCGCAAGGACGACATCTATCGCATGGCGCAGGCCAACAAGGCCTTCGCGCACTACCGCTGGTAGAGCAGTCCTCCGCTCCCGCAGGGAGCCGCATCGAGCCATACGTGTGGCGGGTCGCCGGCGTCGTGATCCTGGGGATGGTCATGTCGATCCTCGACACGACGATCGTCAACGTCGCGCTACGCACCCTCGGTCACGACCTGCACAGCTCGCTCGCGCAGATCCAGTGGGTCATCACCGGCTATCTGCTCTCGCTCGCGGCCGTCATCCCGGTCACCGGATGGTCCGCGCGCCGCTACGGCGCCAAGCGCGTTTACATCACCTCACTGACGCTCTTCACCATCGGCTCCGCGCTGTGCGCGATCGCGTCATCGGCGACCGCGCTCGTGCTGTTCCGCGTCCTGCAGGGCGTCGGCGGCGGCATGATCATGCCGGTCGGTCAGCTGATCATGGCCCAGGTCGCGGGGCCGCAGCGGATGGGACGCGTGATGGGCATCGTCTCGATGCCCGCGATGCTCGCGCCGATCCTCGGTCCGGTGATCGGCGGCCTGATCCTGCAGAACCTGCACTGGTCGTGGATCTTCCTCGTCAACCTCCCGGTCGGCGCGGTTGCGCTCGTGCTGGCAGTGCGCACGCTGCCCGAGACCCACTCGGGAGCCGCCGGGCCGCTCGACTGGCTCGGCCTCGCGCTGCTCTCGAGCGCAAGCAGCGCGACGGTCTACGGCCTCAGCGGGCTCGGCACCCACGCCAGCCTCACCGCGCCCGTCGTCGTGCTGCCGATCCTCGCCGGCGTGGTGCTGAGCGGCGTCTTCTGCCGCCACGCGCTGCACGCCGAGCGCCCGCTGCTCGACGTGCGCCTGTACGCGAACCGCATCTTCGCGGCCGCCTCGATGACGACCTTCGCGCTCGGTGCAGCGCTGTTCGGCGCGATGATCCTCGTGCCGCTCTACTACCAGGAGGTCCGCCACGAGAGCGTGATCGCGACCGGCCTGCTGACCGGGCCGCAGGGCCTCGGCATGCTGTTGGTGATGCCGCTCACCGCGCGCCTCACCGACCGCTTCGGCGGCGGGCGCGTCGCGCTCGTCGGAGTCTCCGTGCTGAGCGTCTCGACGATCCCGCTGGCGTTCGTCGCGACCGGCACCTCCGCGCTGTGGATCTCACTCGTGCTCGTCGCGCGAGGCGTGGGCATCGGATTTGCGTTCATGCCCGCGATGACGGTCGCGTTCGCCGCGCTGAAGCCCGAGCAGCTCTCCGACGCGACCCCCCAGCTGAACGTCCTTCAGCGGATCGGCGGCGCGATCGGGACGGCCGTGCTCGCGGTCGTGCTGCAGCGCGCGAGCGGCCACTCGCCCTCGCTGCAGCGGCTCGCGCATGCGTTCGACACGGCCTACTGGTTCTCGCTCGGGATCGCCGCGCTCGCGCTGATCCCGTGCCTGGTGCTGCTGCGCGCGGAGGGCCAGCGGCGGCGCACGCAGGCGGCGACGAAAGCCGAGGCGGCGGTCGACCCGCTGGGGGCCTAGCGGCGCTCGAGAAGCGGTGCCGAGAGGCGCCCGTGAGCCGCGTCGGCGCGGGCCGCGAGGCCGCAAGAAGCCTGTCGCGATCGAGAACCCCTCTGCTATAGTCGATCCAGTCTCGCGGGCGCAACGCAGGAGGGTGGGCGTGCTTCGCGAAATAGCAAAAACCATGGAGAGCTCGAGCAGATAACGACGCAGCCGGTCCATACCGACTAGGAGCGCGCGTGGGCCCGAGGGGCCTATTTTTTTGCTCTCGACCCGCCACCGCAGACCACCCGCCAGAACCTCCTTCTCCAGTCACGATGCCACGTAAATTCCCCCTGCAAGACATCCGCAACATCGGGATCATGGCGCACATCGACGCCGGTAAGACGACGACGACCGAGCGCATCCTCTACTACGCAGGGCGCACCTACAAGATGGGCGAGGTGCACGAGGGCGCAGCGGTGATGGACTGGATGGAACAGGAGCAGGAGCGCGGCATCACGATCACCTCCGCCGCCACCACCGCGCAGTGGAAAGACCACCGCATCAACATCATCGACACCCCCGGCCACGTCGATTTCACCGTCGAGGTCGAGCGCTCGCTGCGCGTGCTCGACGGCGCGATCGCGCTGTTCGACTCGGTCGCCGGCGTCGAGCCCCAGTCCGAGACGGTCTGGCGCCAGGCTGACAAGTATCACGTGCCGCGGATCGCGTACATCAACAAGATGGACCGCATCGGCGCCGACTTCGAGCAGGGCGTGCAGACGATGATCGACCGCCTCGGCGCGCACCCCGTGCCGATCCAGCTCCCGATCGGCTCCGAGGGCGACTTCAAGGGGATCATCGACCTGGTCGCGATGAAAGCGATCGTCTACAAGGACGAGCTCGGGACCGAACAGCAGGAGCTCGAGATCCCCGAGCACCTCGCCGAACAGGCTGCCGCCGCGCGCGAGCACCTGCTCGAGGAGGTCTCCCATTACGACGACACGCTGCTCGAGCTGATCCTCGAGGAAGGCGAGATCCCCGAGGCGCCGCTCAAGCACGCGATCCGCGCCGCGACCCTCTCGACCAAGCTGACGCCGGTGCTGTGCGGCTCGTCGTTCAAGAACAAGGGCGTGCAGCCGCTGCTCGACGCGGTCATCGACTACCTGCCATCGCCGCTTGACGTGCCGCCCGTCACCGGCACCGAACTGATCAAGGGCCAGGAGCACGAGCGCGAAGCCGTCCGCCACGCCGACGACTCCGAGCCGTTCGCGGCGCTCGCGTTCAAGATCGCCGCCGACCCGTATGTCGGCAAGCTGACCTACTTCCGCGTCTACTCCGGCAAGCTGGCGGCCGGATCGCGCGTGCTCAACGTCTCGAGCGGGCGCACCGAGCGCATCGGGCGCATCCTCATGATGCACGCCAACGAGCGCGAGGAGGTCGAGGAGATATTCGCCGGCGACATCGCCGCAGCGGTCGGGATCAAGCAGGTCATCACCGGCGACACGCTCGCCGCCCCCGACGCGCCGATCCAGCTCGAGAAGATCGAATTCCCCGAGCCCGTGATCAAGGTCGCGGTCGAGCCGAAGACGAAGGCCGACCAGGAGAAGATGTCGATCGCGCTCGGGCGCCTCGCCGAGGAGGACCCCACGTTCCAGGTGCGCACCAACGAAGAGACCGGCCAGACGGAGATCTCCGGCATGGGCGAGCTGCACCTCGAGGTGCTCGTCGACCGCATGCGGCGCGAGTTCGGCGTCGAATCGAACGTCGGGCGCCCGCAGGTCTCCTACCGCGAGACGGTGCGCGCGCAGGTCCACAAGATCGAAGGCAAGTTCGTGCGCCAGACCGGCGGCTCGGGCCAGTTCGGCGTCGTCTACATCGACCTCGAGCCCGCTCCCGGCGAAGGCTTCGACTTCGTCAACAAGATCAAGGGCGGCGCGATTCCCAGCGAGTACATCCCCGCCGTCGAGAAGGGCATCATCGAGGCGCTCGAGAACGGAGTCAAGGCGGGCTACCCGATGGTGGACGTGCGCGTGACGCTCGTGGACGGCAAGTACCACGACGTCGACTCCTCGGAGATCGCCTTTAAGGTCGCCGGCTCACTCGCGATCAAAGAGGCCGCCAAACGCGCCAAGCCGGTGCTGCTCGAGCCGGTCTTCGGGGTCGAGGTCGTCACGCCCGAGGACTTCCTCGGCGACGTCATCGGCGACCTCTCGCGCCGGCGCGGGCGCATGGAGGGCCAGGAGCGGCGCGGCAACGCGCTCGCCGTGACGGCCAAGGTGCCGCTGAGCGAGATGTTCGGCTACGCCACCGACCTGCGCTCCAACACGCAGGGCCGGGCCACCTACACGATGCAGTTCGACGCCTACGAGGAGGTCCCGCCGAGCATCGCCGAGAAGATCGTCGAGCAGCGCACGGGGGAGCCGGTCCCAGCCTGATCGCGCTCTCCCCGCACCGCGGAGCGCAACTCAGCGCCCACCAGCAGTCAGTGACAGCAGCATTCAGATAGATTTCCCCGGTTCGCCCATAAGCGGCGGACATACAAGTCGATACAGGAGCTAACACAAAGTGGCGAAGGAGAAATTCGAGCGCGACAAGCCGCATGTCAACGTCGGCACGATCGGTCACATCGACCACGGCAAGACGACGCTGACGGCCGCGATCACGACGGTGCTCGCCGAACAGGGAGGCGCCGAAGCGCGCAGCTTCGAGGAAATCGACAACGCCCCCGAGGAGAAGGAACGCGGGATCACGATCGCCACCTCGCACGTCGAGTACCAGACCGCGAATCGCCACTACGCACACGTGGACTGCCCCGGTCACGCCGATTACGTCAAGAACATGATCACCGGCGCCGCGCAGATGGATGGCGCGATCCTCGTCGTCTCCGCGGCCGACGGGCCGATGCCCCAGACGCGCGAGCACATCCTGCTCGCCCGCCAGGTCGGCGTTCCCTACATCGTCGTGTTCCTCAACAAGGCCGACATGGTCGACGACGAGGAGCTGCTCGAGCTCGTCGAGGTCGAGGTCCGAGAGCTGCTCTCCGAGTACGACTTCCCCGGCGATGACATCCCATTCATAACCGGCTCCGCGCTGAAGGCGCTCGAAGGCGATGACGCGCAGAAGCAGAAGATCCTCGATCTCGCGGAGGCGCTCGACTCCTACATCCCGGAGCCGGTGCGCGAGCTCGACAAGCCGTTCCTGATGCCCGTCGAGGACGTCTTCTCGATCACCGGCCGCGGCACCGTCGCGACCGGGCGCGTCGAGCAGGGGATCGTGAAAACCGGCGACACCGTCGAGATCGTGGGTGTCCACGACACCTCTTCGACGGTCGTCACGGGCGTCGAGATGTTCCGCAAGATCCTCGACGAGGGCCGCGCCGGCGACAACGTCGGCTGTTTGCTGCGCGGTACCAAGCGCGAGGAGATCGAGCGCGGCCAGGTCCTGTGCAAACCCGGCTCGATCACCCCCCACACCAAGTTCAAGTCCGAGGTCTACGTGCTCAAGAAGGAGGAGGGAGGTCGTCACACCCCCTTCTTCACCGGCTATAGGCCTCAATTCTACTTCCGCACGACCGACGTGACCGGGGTGGCCAAGCTGCCCGACGGCGTCGAGATGGTCATGCCGGGTGACAACGTTCAGATGGAGATCGAACTGATCCAGCCGATCGCGATGGACCAGGGCCTGCGATTCGCCATTAGGGAGGGCGGGCGCACGGTCGGCTCGGGAGTGGTCAGCGAGATTGTCGAGTAGCACCCGCGCGTCGCTCCCGCAGTCCGGGTAATACGCGCGAACATAAGCAGTCCGATACGACTAACCACCCCGCCACAGCGGCGAGGGCGCGAGGAGGCGGACTCCCCGGCGGGAGTCCGCTGTTTCGCTCGCCGCCCGAGCACAGCGGCGGAGCGCAGCCCCGCCGGCGGGTGGGGCGACGAGCGCAAGTGAGCATTTCAAAGAGCATCACGACCACCAGCAAGAGAGCACTCAAAGAGACATCGCAATGGCATCTGCCAACCAGAACAAGATCCGCATCAGGCTGAAGGCCTACGACACCTCCGCGATCGAGTCGGCCGCGAAGGAGATCGTCGAGACGGCGACGCGCACCGGCGCGAGCGTCTCCGGCCCGGTGCCATTGCCGACCGAGAAGAACGTCTACTGCGTGATCCGCTCGCCGTTCAAGGACAAGGACTCGCGCGAGCACTTCGAGATCCGCACGCACAAGCGGCTCATCGACATCCATCAACCGACCCCCAAGACGGTCGACTCGCTACAGCGCCTGGACCATCTGCCCGCGGGCGTCGACATCGAGATCCGCCTCGCCACCTGAGCACGCGCCTCCATGTCCGCCATCCTCGCCAAGAAGCTCGGCATGACCCAGGTCTTCCAGTCGGACGGGAGCGTCGCTCGCGTCACGGTGCTCGAGGCGGGGCCATGCCCGGTGACCGCGATCCGCACGCTCGAGCGCGACGGCTATGAAGCGGTCCAGCTGGCGTTCGGTGCCGCCCGCGAGAAGCACATCACACGGCCCGAGCTCGGCCATCTGAAGAAGGCCGACGCGCCTCCGATGCGCCGGCTCGCGGAGTTTCGCGGCGAGGTCGGCGAGCTCACGCTCGGCGAGACGGTGACCGTCGGTACCTTCGAGGAGGGCGCGCGCGTGAAGGTCTCGGGCACGTCCAAGGGCAAGGGCTTTCAAGGCACGATCAAGCGGCACAACTTCGCCAGTGGCCCCAAGTCCCACGGCTCGCACAACGTGCGCGCCCCCGGCTCGATCGGCGCATCCGCGACCCCGTCGCGCGTGTTCAAGGGCATCCGCGGCCCGGGGCAGATGGGCAACAAGCGCGTCACGCAGCGCGGCCTCGAGGTCGTCGGCGTGGACGCCGAGCGCAACCTGCTGCTGCTGCGCGGCTCGGTCCCCGGGCCCGAGGGCTCGATCGTGGAGGTGCGCAGCGATGGCTGACGCCCCTGTGCTCGGTGGCGCCAAGAAGGTCAAGCTCGACGAGGCCGCGTTCGGCGCGCGCTTCGCGGGACCGCTGGTGCACCAGAGCGTGCGCGCCGAGCAGGCCGCGCGCCGGCGCGGAACCGCTGCCACGAAAACCCGCGCGAACGTATCCGGCGGCGGTGCCAAGCCATGGCGTCAGAAGGGCACCGGCCGCGCGCGCGCCGGGTCAAACCGCTCACCGATCTGGACCGGCGGCGGCACCGCGTTCGGGCCGCATCCACGCTCATACACCTTCAAGGTCAACCGCAAGGAGCAGCGCGCAGCGCTGCGCAGCGCGCTCTCGCTGCACGCGGGACGCGGCTCGCTGGCGATCCTCGACACCGCGCCCTTCGACGTGCCCAAGACGAGCCGCGCGCTCGAGCTGCTCGACGGCTGGGAGCAGGCCGCCCCGACGCTCGTGGTGCTCGCCGGTGAGCAGTCCGCGGTCGGGCTGTCGTTTCGCAACCTCGCGCGCGTCAGCGTGCTCGCCGCCGAGGACGTCGGCGTGAGCGACCTGCTGGGCGCAGCGTCGCTGCTCGTCTCCGAGCCCGCGCTCGCGGCGCTCAGCGAGCGCGCCGGCGCCACTCCGCGCGCCGCACGCGAGCACGCCGGGAAGGAGCAGAGCTGATGGAGCACACGCACGTGATCATCCGCCCGGTCGTCTCGGAGAAGAGCTACGTGCTCGCCGCCGCCGACCGCTACACGTTCCGCGTGCACCGCGACGCGCACAAGACGCAGATCCGCCAGGCCGTGGAGGCGCTGTTCGACGTGCACGTGATCGAGGTGCGCACGATGAGCGTCAAATCCAAGCCCAAGCGTCGCGGCACGACGCAGGGGCGCACGCGCGAGTGGAAGAAGGCGATCGTGCAGGTGCGCGCCGGCGAGAACATCCCGATCTTCCAGGGCCTCGCGGCCCTCGAGTCCTAAGCCGATGCCGATCCGCAAACCAAAGCCGACGAGTCCTGGAAGGCGCTTCGCGTCATATCCCGACTTCGCCGAGGTCACCAAGACCGAGCCCGAGAAGACGCTCGTCGAAGGGCTCAAGAAGAGCGGCGGGCGCAACTCCTTCGGACGCAAGACCTCGCGCCACCGCGGCGGTGGGGCCAAGCGCGCCTACCGGCGGGTCGACTTCAAGCGCCGCAAGGACGGCGTGCCCGCGAAGGTCGCCGCGATCGAGTACGACCCCAACCGCTCCGCATATATCGCGCTGCTGCACTACGTGGACGGCGAGAAGAGCTACATCCTCGCGCCGCAGCGACTCACCGTCGGCATGACGGTCTCCTCGGGCGAGGGTGCGGACATCGCGGTCGGCAACTGTCTCGCGCTCGCGCGGATGCCGGTGGGCACGGTCGTTCACAACGTCGAGATGCAGCCCGGACGCGGCGGGCAGATGGCGCGCTCGGCGGGCGCATCCGTGCAGCTGATGGCCAAGGACGGCGACATGGCGACGCTGCGCCTGCCCTCCGGCGAGATGCGGATGGTACGCGTTGAGTGCAGGGCCACGGTCGGCACGATCGGCAACAGCGATCACCAGAACGTGAAGGTCGGGAAGGCCGGACGCAAGCGGCACATGGGCGTTCGCCCGCAGACGCGCGGCACCGCGATGAACCCCGTGGACCACCCGCACGGCGGCGGCGAGGGCTCGACCACCGCCGGGCGCCATCCGGTGACGCCGTGGGGCGTGCCGACGCTCGGCTACCGCACCCGGCGCAAGAACAAGCAGTCCGACCGCTACATCGTGCGCGGCCGCCGCCGCGGGAAGGGCAAGCAGAGATGAGCCGCTCGAGCAAGAAGGGCCCGTGGGTGCAGGAGCGGCTGATGGCGCGCATCGAAGCGCTCAACGCCGAAAACAACAAAAAAATGCTGCGCACGTGGTCGCGCGCTTCGACGATCTTCCCGGAGATGGTCGGGCACACGATCGCGGTGCACGACGGCAAGAAACACGTGCCCGTGTACGTCAGCGAGTCGATGGTCGGACACAAGCTCGGCGAGTTCGCCCCGACGCGTATGTTCCGCGGCCACGCGGGCTCGGGGAAGGTGAGATGAGCGCGGACGCTCCATCCGGACGCGACAGCGACGCGACACCGCCGCCGGAGCCCGACGCGCGCGACGCGGCCGAGGCAAAGGCGGACGAGCCGGCCGAGAAGAAGCCCGCACGCAAACGCAAACGCAAAGCCGCAAAGGCGCCCGACGCGCAGCCCGCCACGGCCGCGCAGGGCGAGGCGCCCGCGCAGAAAGCGCCGAAAGCCAAACGCGCCTCGAAAAGGGCGCCAGGTCGCAAAGCCGCCGCGGAGAAGCCAAGCGCCGCCGAGTCCGCATCCGCCGCGAAGGCCAAAGCTGCGCCCGCCGAGCGCAAAGCGCCCGCCGCCGCACCCGCGCGTCGCCCGTCCGGCGGCCCGCGGCGCAAAGCGGTGCGCGCACGCGCGAGATACGTGCGCACGTCTGCTCGCAAGGCGCGCATGGTGTGCGGGCACCTGCGCGGCAAGTCCGTGCACGAGGCACGCGCTATCCTCGCTTTCACCCCTCGTGAGGTCGCGCGCGACTGGAGCAAGCTGCTCGAGTCGGCCGTGGCTAACGCCGAAAGCAACCACGAGCTGCTCGAGGACGATCTGATCGTCCGCGAGGCCTACGCCGACGAGGGACCGACGATCAAGCGCTTCCGGCCGCGCGCGATGGGGCGCGCCACGCCGATCCGCAAGCGCACAAGCCATTTGACGATCACGCTCACGCCGATCCCCGAGCGTCCGTCGAAGGACAGACAGGGCTAGAGGACGAGATATGGGACAGAAGGTTCATCCAGAGGCAATGCGCGTGGGCTACATCCACGACTGGAAGTCGAACTGGTTCAGCGAGCGCAACTTCGCGGAGTTCCTCGCCGAGGACGTGCGCGTGCGCAAGCACATCACCGAGAAGCTCGCGCACGCCGGCCTGTCGGACATCACGATCCGCAAGGACGCCAACGAGCTCGAGGTCAACATCCACACCGCGCGCCCCGGCATCGTGATCGGCAAGTCCGGGACCGAAGTCGACGCGCTGCGCCGCGATCTGCACCGCATGACCAAAAAGCAGATCAAGGTGAACATCCTCGAGATCAAGCGCCCCGAGCTCGACGCGAAGCTCGTCGCGCAGTCGATCGCCGAGCAGCTGCAGAACCGCGTCGCCTTCAGGCGCGCGATGAAGCGCGCACTCACGAGCGCGATGCGCTCGGGCGCCAAGGGAGTGAAGGTGCAGGTCGCCGGACGGCTCGGCGGCGCGGAGATGGCGCGCACCGAAAGCTACTCCGACGGGCGCGTGCCGCTGCACACGATGCGCGCGGACATCGACTACGGCTTCCACGAGGCGCGCACCACCTTCGGGCGGATCGGCGTCAAGTGCTGGGTCAACAAGGGCGAGATCATGCCCGAGGGCTACGCCGGCACCGACCTCACCGATATGAGCGCACCCGCGCCGCCCAGCTCCGACCGCGATGGCCGCGGAGGCCGCGACGGACGCGACGGACGCGGGCGCGGACGCGGAGGCGGAAACGGCCGCGGCGGCGGCGGTGGTGGACCCGGCGGACGCGGCGGAGGCCCGCCACGCGGAGCAGGCGGCCGGCAGGGTCGCGGCGGCGGCAGGCCGCCCGCGGACACAGGAGGCGCGCGCTGATGCTCTCGCCCAAGCGAGTCAAGCACCGAAAGCAGCACCGCGGGCGTCGCCGCGGCACCTCGCGCGGGCAGCTGCACGTCCAGTTCGGTGAGTACGGCCTGAAGGCGCTCGAGGGCGGCTGGCTGACGAACCGCCAGATCGAGGCCGCGCGAATCGCGATGACGCGCAAGATCAAGCGTGGCGGCAAGGTCTGGATCAACGTCTTCCCGGACAAGCCGGTCACGAAGAAGCCCGCCGAGACCCGCATGGGCTCGGGCAAGGGCTCGCCCGAAGGCTGGGTCGCGGTCGTCAAGCCAGGCCGCGTGATGTTCGAGCTCGCGGGCGTGCCCGAGCCGCTCGCGCGCGACGCGATCCGCCTGGCGGCGCACAAGCTGCCGTTGAAATCGAAGTTCGTCCTGCGTGAGGACTGAGGGCGAGCCCAGATGAGAGCAAGACAGATCCGTGACCTCGACGACCGCGAACTCGCCAAACGCGTGGCAGAGCTGCGCAAAGAGCTGTTCGGCCTGCGCTTCGCCAACGCGACCGGCGAACTCGACGACACCGCCGGGATCGGCCGCGCCAAGCGCGACCTCGCACGCGCGCTGACGGTCGAGCGCGAGCGCGCACACGCCGGCGCACCAAGCAGCTGACGCTTACACGACAGGACGACGAGATGGCAGAGAAACCAGACAACGAGAACGAGCAGACGCCGCAGGACTCAGCCGAGCAGGCTCCCGCGAGCGACGCTCCGGCCGAGGCGGTCGGCGAGCAGACGCCGCAGGACAACGCTCAGGCCCCCGAGGCCGACGCGCCCGAGGCCGACGCGCCCGAGGCCGAGGCGCCCGAGAGCGAGCCCGAGGCCGAGGCCGAGGCCGAGGCCCCTGCGCAGGCCGAGGAGGAGTCGACCCAGGCGCCCGCCGACGACGGTGAGCCCGACGCAGCTGCCGCCGAGGCTGCGCCGGCCGCTGCGGCCGAGCCGGTCGAGCAGCTCGCGCCTAAGCAGCGCCGCCGCAAGGCGCGCTCCACACACACCGGCGAGGCGCGCCCGGCACGCTCCCCCGAGGAGCGCCAGCAGGAACGAGTCGAGACCCGCCGCGTCAAGGCCGCAAGGCGGCGCGCTCGCCGTCTGAGCGAACGCGAGAAAGCCGCGAAGCGACGGGTCGGCGCGCCGGCGCCCGAGCCGCTCGCGCCGGTCCACGCCGCGGTCGAGGGCGCGCGCAATGTTCGCCAGGGCATCGTCGTCTCCGACAAGGCCGAGAAGACGATCACCGTGCGCATCGACGTTGCGCGCCGCCACAGGCGCTACGAGAAGATCGTGCGCAGCTCGAACACGGTGCACGCGCATGACGAGAACAACGACGCGCACGAGGGCGACGTCGTACGCGTGATCGAGAGCCGGCCGCTCTCGCGCAGCAAGCGCTGGGCACTCGTGGACGTGCTGGAGCGGGCGCGATGATCCAGAACGAGACCCGGCTGCGGGTCGCCGACAACTCCGGCGCGCGCGAAATCCTCTGTATCCGCGTCAAGGGCGGCTCCAAGCGCCGCTACGCGTTCGTCGGCGACGTGATCACCGCGACGGTGAAGCAGGCGAACCCCCAGGGCGCGGTGAAAAAGGGCGAGGTCGTGACCGCGGTGGTGGTCCGCACGAAGAAGCCGATCGGCCGCGACGACGGCACCTACATCGCTTTCGACGAGAACGCAGCGGTGATCATCGACGACCAGAACAACCCGCGCGGAACGCGCGTGTTCGGCCCCGTCGCGCGCGAACTGCGCGAGCGCAACTTCATGAAGATCGTCTCGCTCGCGCCCGAGGTGCTGTGATGGCGCGCGCCCGCACCGCACGCCCGGCCAACCGCCGGTCGCTGAAGATCCGCTCGGGCGACCGCGTGAAGGTGATCTCCGGCAAGGACGGTGGCAAGACCGGCCGGGTGCTGCGCGTGGAACCGAAGCGCGAGCGCGTCGTGGTCGAGGGTTTGAACATGGTCAAGCGCCACACGCGCCCGCACCCGGTCGCGGGCGCGCAAACCGAGGCAGCGCTCGGCGGCGTGATCGAGCGCGAGGGCCCCATACACATCTCCAACGTGATGCTGCTCGACGCCAAAGGCAAGCCGACGCGCGTCGGCGTGCAGCGCGAGGACGGCAAACGCGTGCGCATCGCCAAGAGCTCGGGCGCGAGGCTGGACTGAGACAATGGCCAGCGCCACCGAGACAGCACCGCCCGCGCGGCTGAAGGCGCGTTACCTCGAGGAGATCCGCCCTGCGCTGATCGAGCGCTTCGGCTACTCCTCGGTCATGCAGGCGCCAAGGATCGAGAAGGTCACGGTCAACATGGGCGTGGGACTCGCCAAGCAGGACTCCAAAATGCTGAAGGCCGCGACCGAACAGCTCGCGACGATCGCCGGTCAGCAGCCGAGCGTTCGCCGCGCGCGCAAGTCGATCGCCGCGTTCAAACTGCGCGAGGGGATGCCGGTCGGTGTCGCCGTCACGCTGCGCGCCGAACGCAGCTACGAGTTCCTCGACCGCCTGATCTCGATCGCGATCCCACGGATCCGCGACTTCCGCGGTCTGAATCCGCGCTCTTTCGACGGGCGCGGCAACTACTCGATGGGCGTCAAGGAGCAGATCATCTTTCCGGAGATCGACTACGACGCAATCGACATGGTGCGCGGCCTCGACATCACGATCACGACGAGCGCCTCCACCGACGCCGAGGCATTCGCGTTGCTCTCGGCACTCGGCATGCCGTTCGCTGCGCAGGGTCGACCCGCCGGCTTCGACGACGGCGAGGGCGCCGACGACACGGCCGCGCCGCCGGCAGAAGAGCCGCCGCAGGCGCAGGCGGACGCCACCGCGGAGGTCGCGCAGGGAGAGGAGCAGGACGCCGTTGCAGATGCGCCGCAGGGCGAGGCAGACGCCGCAGCGGCTGTGCAGGAGGGCGAGGAGCAGGCGGCCGCGCCCGAGGCCGAGGCCGATGCCGAGGAGGATGTGACGCAGGGCGAGGAGCGGGCGGCCGACGCGCCGCAGGCTTCCGAGCAGGACGCCTCTGAGCAAAAGGCCGAGGCGACGACCGACAAGGAGAGCACCGACTGATGGCAAAGACTTCGCTGCGCGTCAAGCAGGCGCGAGTGCCGAAATTCAAAACACGCGCATATACTCGCTGCACGCGCTGCGGCCGTCCCCGCGCGGTCTACCGCAAGTTCGGGGTGTGCCGCATCTGCCTTCGCGAGCTGGCCCACAACGGCCAGATCCCGGGAATGACCAAGTCCTCCTGGTAGGCGCTGGAGCTAAGGAACGCACAAGACCATGTCGATGACCGATCCGATAGCCGACTTCCTCACGCGCGTGCGCAACGCGATCCACGCAGCGCACGAGACCGTCGAGATCCCCGCGTCCAAGCAGAAGGGCGAGCTCGCGCGGATACTCGACCAGGAGGGCTACATCGAATCCTGGTCGATCGTCGCACCGCCCGACGGCGGCCCGGGGCAGCTGATCCAGATCCGCCTGAAGTACACCGAGGACCGGCGCTCGGCGATCTCCGGGCTGCGCCGGGTCTCGCGCCCCGGACGGCGCACCTACGTCGACGCGAAGCACATCCCGAAGGTGCTCGGCGGAATGGGAACATCGATCGTCTCGACCTCGCGCGGCGTGATGACCGGCCACGACGCTCGCGCCGCGGGCGTCGGCGGCGAGGTCCTCGCCCAGGTCTGGTAGGTGGAAGATGTCGAGAATCGGTAGACAGCCCATCCCTGTGCCCGCAGGCGTGACGGTCTCGATCGAACCTGAGTCGGTGCGCGTGAACGGCCCGAAAGGCGAACTCTCCGAGCGCATCCACAAGGACATCGAGGTGACGCAGGAGGGCGATGAGCTGCTCGTGAAGCGGCCGACCGACCGCGGCGAACACCGCGCGCTCCACGGCCTCACGCGCTCGCTAGTCGCGAATATGGTGCAGGGCGTCACGGCCGGATACGAGAAGCGCCTGGAGATCCAGGGCGTCGGCTACCGCGCTCAGCTGCGCGGCAAGAACATCGAGCTCGCCGTCGGATACTCCCACCCGGTGCCGATCCCGGCCCCGGACGGGATCGAGTTCGAAGTGCCGCAGCCGACCCGCGTCGTCGTCAAGGGCATCTCCAAGCAACTGGTCGGCGAGACGGCTGCGATCATCCGCAAGCAGCGCCCGCCCGAGCCATACAAGGGCAAGGGCATCCGCTACGAGGGCGAGTACGTCCAGCGCAAGGTCGGCAAGCGCGCATGACCGTGCTCACGAAGGAGACCCGGCGGCTCAAGCGCCGCCGCAGGGTGCGAGCGAAGGTCTCGGGCAGCGCGACGCGGCCGCGCATCTCCGTGTTCCGCTCAAACCAGGGGCTCTCCGCGCAGCTGATCGATGACACCTCCGCGCGCACGCTCGCCGCGGTCAACTGGTTCGAGCCGGAGCTGCGCAAGCTTGCCAAGGGCGAGCGCACCTCGCGCGCGGGTCAGCTGCTCGCCGAGCGCGCCAAGGCAGCCGGCGTCTCGCAGGCCGTGTTCGACCGCGGCGGCTACCGCTACCACGGCCACGTACGTGCGTTTGCCGAGGCGATCCGCGAGGCCGGCATCACCGTCTAGGCGTCCGCCCCGACGGCTACCGCTACGCTCTCCCTTCCGCCATGTCCATCTCCATAGACCGCTCAGTCAACTCAGCCGGGCTCGACCTGCAGGAGCGCGTGGTCGAGATCAACCGCGTCGCGAAGGTCGTCAAGGGCGGCAGGCGCTTCTCGTTCACCGCGCTGGTCGTCGTCGGCGATGAACGAGACGTCGTCGGCATCGGCTACGGCAAGGCCAACGAGGTCCCGCTGGCGATCCAGAAGGGCGTCGAGCGGGCCAAGAAGGACCTCTTCAAGGTGCCCCGCCACGGCAGCACGATCACCCACCAGACGACCGGGATCTTCGGCTCCGGGCGTGTTCTGCTGAAGCCCGCCTCGCCCGGCACCGGGGTGATCGCCGGCGGCGGCGTGCGCGCGGTCCTCGAGCTCGCCGGCATCCACGACATCCTCTCCAAGAGCCTCGGCACGCAGAACCCGATCAACCTCGTGAAGGCGACCGTCGCGGGCCTGCAGTCGCTGCGCACGCCGGAGGAGGTCGCCGAGCTGCGCGGCCTGTCGATCGACCGCGTGCTCGGCCTCGCCGCTCGCCCGAGCCAAGGCGCGCCCGAGCAGCCCGCCGCCGACGCCGGCGCACAAGTTCAGCCGGCGCCCGCCTCGCCTGCCGCGGAGTCGCCGGCGAACGGAGCCCCATCCTGATGGGCGCGCTGACCGTCACCCAGCGCCGCTCGAGCAACGGCACCAACAAGAAACAGCTTGACACGCTGCGCTCGCTGGGCCTGCGGCGCATCGGCCACACGGTGCAGGTCAAAGACTCCGAGCAGGCGCGCGGCATGCTCCACGCGGTGCGCCACCTCGTCGAGGTCAAGGAGGGCAAGTGAGCCCGACACAGGGCGGCAACGAGCGCGTCGGGCTGCACAACCTCGCACCGGCTGCAGGCAGCAAACGCCCGCGCAAGCGCATCGGCCGCGGTGAAGGCTCGGGCACCGGCAAGACCGCGGGCCGTGGGCAGAAGGGCGCGGGCGCGCGCGCAGGGTCCAAGAGCAGAGCCGCATTCGAGGGCGGTCAGATGCCGATCCACATGAGGATGCGAAAGCTGCGCGGGCCGCATATGAAGAAGTCGATGCCGTTCGAGCCGTTCCGCACGCATACCCAGGCCGTCAACGTCGCGGCGCTGCAGGAGCGCTTCGAGGAGGGCACGGAGGTCACGCTCGAGCTGATGAGCGCGCGCGGGCTCGCCTCGCGCAAGGAGGTGCCGGTGAAGATCCTCGCCAAGGGCGAGCTCAGCAAGGCGCTGACGGTCCACGCGCATGCTTTCAGCGCGCAGGCACGCGAGCGCATCGAGGCTGCCGGCGGCAGCTGCAAGGTCATCGAGGCCTAGCCACACGCGCCCGGCGAACCGGCGGCAAGCGCGCGCGCATCCACTAGAATCGGGCGCTCCGCGCGCACACGATCGCTGACGGCGGGCGTGCCGCGGATACCACGCCATGCTCTCCACGATCCTCAACGCGTTCCAGGTCGCGGACATCCGCAAGAAGATCGCCTTCACGGCGGGGATGCTGCTGATCTACCGCCTGGGCTCGCACATTCCAGTGCCCGGCGTCAACCTCACGGCGGTCAACAACATCCAGAAGCAGTTCGGCGGCTCGAACATCCTGGGGCTGCTGAACCTGTTCTCCGGCGGCGGGCTCTCGCGCATCGCGATCTTCGCGCTGGGCATCATGCCCTACATAACCTCCTCGATCATCCTGCAGCTGCTGCAGGTCGCGGTGCCGTCGCTCGAGAAGCTCTCCAAGGAAGGCGAGGTCGGCCAGGCGCGCATCACGCAGTACACGCGATACCTGACCGTCGGACTCGCGTTCGCGCAGTCGATCGGCTACGTGTTCCTGTTCCACACGCTGCAGGCCAAAGCCGGCGAATCCGTCGTCACGCACTTCGACGCGCCGCACATCTTCTTGATCGTCGTCTGCCTGACGACCGGCTGCGTGCTGCTGATGTGGGTCGGCGAGCTCATCACCCAGCGCGGCATCGGCAACGGCATCTCGCTGCTGATCTTCGCGTCGATCGTCGCGCGGCTGCCCTCCGGCATCCAGGCTTGGTGGACGAGCCAGGACCAGGTCTTCAAGGTGATGATGCCGTTCCTCGTGCTCGCGGTCGTCGCCGGGATCGTGTTCGTGCAGGAAGGTCAGCGGCGAATCCCGGTGCAGTACGCAAAGCGCGTGATCGGCAGGCGCATGACCGAGGGCGGCCAGACGTATCTGCCGCTGCGAGTCAACATGGCCGGCGTGATCCCGGTGATCTTCGCCGCCAGCATCATGGCGTTCCCGCCGACCGTCGGGCAGCTCGTGAAATCGCGCTGGGGGCGCGGCCTATCGGACTTCTTCACGCCCAACGGCTGGCACTACATCGTCGGCGAGTCGATCTTCATCATCGTCTTCACCTACTTCTACACCGCCGTCACGTTCAATCCGGTGGACCAGGCCGACAACCTGAAGAAGTACGGGGGGTTCATACCCGGCGTGCGCCCCGGGCGCCCCACCGCCGAGTTCCTCGACCGCATCCTCGCCCGCCTGACCTTCCCCGGCGCGCTGTTCCTGGCCGCCGTGGCCGCGCTGCCGGCGATCCTGATAGCGCGCACGCATCAGAACTTCTACTTCGGCGGCACCTCGATACTGATCGTGATCGGCGTCGCTCTTGAAACGATGAAGCAGCTCGAGGCGCAGCTGATGATGCGAAGTTACGAGGGCTTCTTGAAGTAGCGCAGGCGGCCGCCGCGGGCGTGCCGGCGAGCGCGTGCAGGGCCGCCGCCATGGCTCGCACCGGCGTGCGACAGCAGCTAGTCTCGACGATCGTGTCCGAGTTGAACCTGATCCTGCTCGGCCCGCCGGGCGCCGGCAAGGGAACCCAGGCCGACCGCCTGCGCGACGATTTCGGCATTCCGCACATCTCCACCGGTGACATCCTGCGTGAGCAGGTGGCCGAGGGGACCGAGCTGGGAGAGCAGGCCAAGCGCTACATGGACGCGGGCGAGCTCGTACCCGACGACGTCATCATCGGCATGATCACCGAGCGCCTCGACGAGGGTGACGCTCGCGACGGCTTTCTGCTCGACGGATTTCCCCGCAACGAACAGCAGGCGCAGGCGCTCGAGGAGGCGCTCGGCGAGATGGATCGCAGGCTCACCGCCTCGCTGCTGATCGAGGTGCCCGACGAGGAGGTGATACGGCGCCTAGCCGGCCGGCGGGTATGCGTGAAGAACGCGAGCCACATCTACCACGTCGAGTTCGACCCGCCCAAGCACGAAGGGGTGTGCGACCAGGATGGCTCGCGCCTGATCCAGCGAGACGACGACAAGGAGGAGACGATCCGCCGCCGGCTCGAGGTCTACCACTCCCAGACGGAGCCGCTGATCGCCTACTACAACCGCACCGGGCTGCAGCGTCGCTTCGACGGGCTGCGCAACCCGGACGAGGTGCACGACCACATCAGGGCGACCGTCGCGACGCTGCGCCTCGAGGAGAAGCTCTAGCCACGCAAGCTAAGCTGCGCGGGTGATCATCAAGAAGTCCCCCGAGGAGATCGACGCGATGGCGCGCGCGGGCGCGGTGCTCGTCGCGACGCTCGAGCTGCTGCGCGGCAAGGTCCGCGCGGGCATCAGCACCGGCGAGCTCGACGAGCTCGCCGAGCGCTTCATCCGCTCGCACGGCGCGATCCCGACGTTCAAGGGCTACCGCGGCTTCCCGGGATCCATCTGCGCCTCTCCAAACGAGATGATCGTGCACGGGATCCCGGGGCGCTATGAGCTCTCCGCGGGCGACGTCATCTCGATCGACGTCGGCGTCACGCTCGACGGCTGGGTCGCCGACGCGGCGCGGACCTTCCCCGTGGGCGAGGTCAGCGACGAGGGCCGGACGCTGCTCGCGGCGACCGAGGAGGCGCTGCACGCAGGCGTCGTCGAGTGCCGCGCCGGCAACCGCATGGGCGACGTGTCCGCGGCGATCCAGGGCGTCGTCGAGAGCGCCGGCCTGTCGGTGGTCCGCTCGCTCGTCGGCCATGGCGTCGGGCGCAGCATGCACGAGGATCCGCAGGTCCCCAACTACGGCAAGCCCGGCAAGGGGCCGCTGCTGGAGCAGGGCATGGTGCTCGCGATCGAGCCGATGACCACCGCCGGCAGCCCCGCGGTGCGCGTGGGCAGCGACGGCTGGGCGATCTACTCCCAGGACGGCTCGCAGGCGGCGCATTTCGAGTTCACCGTCGCCGTCACCGCGGAGGGGCCCCGGGTGCTGACGCCATGGCATCTCGCCGCGGGCGAGGGCGCGGCGGCGGTCGCCGACACGGCGGTTAGAGCCGGCTGAGCAGCCCCTGCGGAGCAAGCCCCGGCTGTTTCGAAGTTGCTAGGATGAGGAGTCCTGTCCACGTGCACGGCCATTTGTGCACGCTGGGCATAGTCCACGACCCGGTAGCGGCAGCCGCAACGGCAGCCAGAGCCGGTCGCCGGAGTACAGCCGCCGAAAGGGATCATGAAGGTACGACCGTCGGTCAAGCCGATGTGCGAGAAGTGCAAGATCATCCGCCGCCACGGCGTGGTGCTGGTGATCTGCCAGAACAAGCGTCACAAGCAGCGGCAGGGGTGATCGGCTAGGTGGCTCGCATCGCTGGCGTAAACCTGCCTCTGAACAAGCGCTCGGAGATCGGCCTCACCTACATCTACGGCATCGGGCGCTCGACCTCAAACAATCTGCTGCATCGTCTCGGGATCGAGCCGGACACCTATGTCCGCGACCTCACCGAGGACGAGGTGGGAAAGCTGCGCGACGCGATCGACGACGGCCTCACCGTCGAGGGCGATCTGCGGCGCGAGCGCTCGCAGGACATCAAACGGCTGCAGGACATCGGCTGCTACCGCGGCCTGCGCCACCGTCGCGGCCTACCGGTGCGCGGCCAGAACACCAAGACCAACGCGCGCACGCGCAAGGGCCCCAAGCGCATGCAGGTCGCAGGGAAGAAGAAAGCCGGTAAGAAGTAGTGCCCGCCGCACCCAAACGCGCGCGCGGCCGCCGCAAGCCGAAAAAGAACATCCCGATCGGACAGGCGCACATCAAGACGTCGTTCAACAACACGATCGTCTCGCTGACCGACACCCAGGGCAACGTGATCGCGTGGGAGTCCGCCGGCGGCGCCGGCTTCAAGGGCTCGCGCAAGTCGACTCCGTTCGCCGCCCAGGTGACCGCCGACTCCGCTGCGCGCAAGGGGCTCGAGCAGGGCCTGCAGAAGGTCGAGGTGTACGTCAAGGGACCGGGCTCCGGCCGCGAGACGGCGATCCGCTCGCTGCAGGCGGCGGGCCTCGAGGTGACCGGCGTGAAGGACGTCACGCCGCAGGCGCACAACGGCTGCCGTCCGCGCAAGAGGCGCAGGGTCTAGCGATGGCACGAGACACCGGACCGCAGTGCAAGCAATGCCGCCGCGAGGGCCAGAAGCTGTTCTTGAAGGGCGAGCGCTGCCTCACCGACAAGTGCGGCGTCGAGCGTCGCTCCTATCCGCCGGGCGAGCACGGCCGCGGGCGCATGAAACAGAGCGAGTACCGTGTGCAGCTGCGCGAGAAGCAGAAGGCGCGCCGCTACTACGGCGTGCTCGAGAAGCAGTTCCACGGCTATTACGTGAAGGCCTCGCGCCAGCCGGGGATCACCGGCGAGAACCTGCTGACGCTGCTCGAGTGCCGCCTCGACAACGTGCTCGTGCGGCTCGGCTTCGCGGCTTCGCGCCGTCAGGCGCGCCAGCTGATCCGCCACGGCCACTGGACGGTCAACGGCCGCCGGGTGAACATCCCCAGCTACCAGGTGCGACCCGGCGAGGTGATCGCGATCAAGGCGCAGACGCCCGCGACGCAGGTGGTCAGGGACGCCACCGAGCTCACCGGACAGATCCCCGCGTGGCTGCAGGCCGACCACGAGTCACTCACGGCCAAGGTGCTGCGCAAGCCGGAGCGGCGGGAGGTTGCCGCGCCGGTGCAGGAGCAGCTCATCGTCGAGCTGTACTCGAAGTAGAAGCAAATTTCGCAGTGCCCCCGCTCTCGAAGCGGTGGCGCCTCAGGCCGGCGTCGAAGGGCGCCGGTGTGACACCAAAACGACGTTAGGACTCCCATGCTCGACTTCCAGATCCCCCGAATCACAAGTGAGGCGGTGGAGCAAAACCGTGGCACGTTCACGATCGAGCCGCTCGATCGCGGATTCGGCTACACGTTCGGCAACTCGCTGCGACGCGTATTGCTCTCCTCGCTCGCCGGCGCAGCAGTCACGAGCGTGCGCATCGAGGGCGTCGCGCACGAGTTCTCCACGATCCAGGGCGTCAAGGAGGACGTGACCGACATCGTGCTCAACCTGAAGGGCGTGGTCTGCCGCATGCACTCCGACGCGAGCGAGGTCGAGGCGCCGCTGGTCGTCACCGGGCCGGGGACGATCACCGCGAAAGACATCGACCTGCCGGCAGGCGTGGAGATCCTCAACCCGGAGCTGCACATCGCGACGCTCGAGAAGAAAACGAAGCTCGTGCTGTACATGACGATCGGCCGCGGCCGCGGCTACCGCCCGGCCGAGGAGAACAAGTCCGCCGACCAGCCGATCGGCGTGATTCCGATCGACTCGATCTTCTCGCCCGTGCGCCGCGTCGCCTACGACGTCGAGCAGGCGCGCGTCGGGCAGAAGACCGACTTCGACAAGCTCACGCTCGACATCGAGACCGACGGGTCGATCGACCCGCAGGCGGCACTGCGCGAGGCGGCCGAGCTGCTGATCTCCCAGCTCGCGATCTTCACCGACGCCGATCGCATCCAGGAGCTGCGCGCGGGCCCCGGCGGAGCGCTCGACGGGCACGGCCTCGCGGTCGGCGCAGGCGGCGCGGCGACGGCACTGCAGGGCGAGGAGTATGGCATCCTGATAGAGGAGCTCGAGCTCGGCGTGCGCTCGTACAACTGCCTCAAGCGCGCCGGCATCCAAACGGTCGGCGATCTGATCTCGAAGTCCGAGGCGGAGCTCAACGCGATCCCCAACTTCGGCAAAAAGTCGATCGACGAGGTGATCGAAACGCTGCACACGCGCGGGCTGGACCTGCGCGCGGACTGACGACGCGGGCGGGCTAGACTCTTCGACCATGCGCCACCAGCGGACCCGTAACAAGCTCAGCCGCGACTCAGCGCACCGTAAGGCGCTGCTGATGAATCTGAGCAAGGAGATCATCGAGCACGAGCGGATCAAGACCACCTCCGCGAAGGCGAAGGCGGTCAAGCCGGAGGTCGAGAAGCTGATCACGCTCGCAAAGCGCGGCGATCTCCACGCCCGCCGCCAGGCGCTCTCGACGCTCTCCCAGGACCGCTTCGTCGT
>JAXDGS010000127.1:0-3186 GCA_034664905.1 Solirubrobacteraceae bacterium
AGCGCTGCCGCGCGCTCGACCGCGAGCGCGTACTCGGCGAAGTCCTCAGCTCGCAGCGCCTGCGGCCCGTCGCAGATCGCCTCGTCGGGGTTCGGGTGAACCTCGACGATGATCCCGTCGGCGCCCACGGCAGCGGCCGCCAGAGACAGCGGCAGCACGAGGTCGCGCCGCCCCGCGGCATGGCTCGGGTCGACGATCACGGGCAGGTGCGTCAACCCCTTGAGCACCGGCACCGCCATCAGGTCCAGCGTGAAGCGGTAGGCGGTCTCGAACGTGCGGATCCCGCGCTCGCACAGCATCACGTTCGGGTTGCCCTCCTTGAGGATGTACTCGGCCGCCATCAGCAGCTCGTCGAGCGTCGACGAGAGTCCGCGCTTGAGCAGCGCCGGGCGCCCAGAGCGGCCGATCTCGGCGAGCAGCGGGTAGTTCTGCATGTTGCGCGCGCCGATCTGCACGACGTCGGCGACGCCCAGCACCGCGTCGAGGTCGCGCATGTCCATCAGCTCGGTGACGATCGGCAGCCCCGTCTCCGCCTTGGCCTCGGCGAGCAGTCGCAGGCCCTCCTGGCCAAGCCCTTGGAAGGCGTAGGGAGAAGTGCGCGGCTTGTACGCGCCGCCGCGCAGGAACGTCGCGCCGCCGTCGCGCACGACGCGCGCGGTCTCGAGCATCTGCTCACGCGACTCGACCGTGCACGGGCCCGCCATCAGCGCGAAGCTCTCGCCGCCGACCCGCCGGCCGTCGATCTCCAGGACGGATCGCTCGCCGTGGGTGATCTGCGCGGACGCGAGCTTGTAGGGCTTGAGGATCGGCACGACGCGATCCACGCCGGGCGCTCCCTCGAGCCCGAGGCCGTCGACGGTGACGTCCTGCTCGACGTCGCCGACCGCGCCGACCACCGTCACGCGCGCGCCGTCGATGCGGCGGGCCAGCGCACCCGCTCGCCCGATCTTCTCGACGACTGCCTCGACCTCCTCCTCGGTCGCGGTCTCCTTCATCACGATCATCATCGACTCATCCTTTCAACCTGCCGAAAATCCTATGGGCTTGGAAGCTGCTGCGCCTGCGCCGCGCGGGCACCGGCCGGCTGGCTTCGTGACTCCAGCGAGCAACACGACGCCCGTGGGAGAAGAGGGCTGCCGCCCCCCGTGAAAGGCGCTCGGCCTCCCATCTCGGAGACCCGGTGCGACCGCTCGAGCCCGCTCACGCACGGGCTCAGGCCGAAGCGCCTAGCTAAATCGCCAGGCGGTGGGATACGACCACGCGAAACGGCTGCGCGAAGCTGTGCGGCTGGATGCGATGGCAGGCACGTTCATGGTCGTCGCTTGACGTTGTAGCAACTTCACAGCGTCTCGGCAAGCGCCTGCAGGAAACGCTCGTTCTCCTGCGGCGTCCCGTAGGTCACGCGCAGCGCCCCCGGCTCGCCCAGCGCCGAGCCGGCGCGGACGAGCACGCCGCGCTCGTGCAGTCCGGCGAGGACCTCCGCCTCCTCGGGCTCGCCGACCTGCGAGCGCTCGCCGAGTCGAAACCAGCAGAAGTTCGCCTGCGACCGCGCCGGCGCCAGGCCGAGCGCGCGCAGGCGCTCGTCGACGGAGATCCGCTCGGCGACGTTGCGCGCGACCCGATCGATCACCGCGTCCTGGTGCGACAGCGCCTCGACCGCGGCGGCCTGCGCGAGCGCGTTGCAGAAGAACGGCTGGCGCACCTGATCCAGCGCGCGTGGAAGCTGCTCGGAGCCGCACAGGGCAAAGCCGACGCGCAGCCCGCAGAGGGCATGGACCTTGGAGAAGGTCCGCAGCAGGACGAGGTTCGGGTGGCGGTCGAGCAGCGAGATCGACGCGTCGGGATCGTCGAGCAGGCTGAACTCGCAATAGGCCTCGTCGACGATCACGCAGACATGTGCAGGCACCTGGTCGAGGAAGTCGGCGATCTCGCGCAGCTCGATCGCGGTGCTCGTCGGGTTGTTCGGGTTGCACACGATCACCAGACGCGTCGCGACGGTGACCTCGCGCAGCATCGCCGGCAGGTCGTGGCGGTCCTCGGCGTCGAGCGCCACCGTGACCGCACGCGCCCCCGACGCGGCGCCGAGGTGCGGATAGACAGAGAACGACGGCCACGCATAGACGAGCTCTGCGCCCGGCTCGAGCAGCGCCTCGCCGGCCGCCAGCAGGATGTCGCACGAGCCGTTTCCGATCGCGATCCGCGCCGGCGCGACTCCGTAGCGGTCGCTCAGGCGTGCCCGCAGCAGCGCGTTGGACGGGTCCGGATAGCGGTTGAGCTCGCCGAGCGCGCGCTCGATCGCCTCACGCACGGCCGGCAGCGGCGGGTAGGGCGACTCGTTGCTCGCCAGGCGCACGGGTGGCGCCTGGTCGGCGTAGCCTCCCGCGACCGGGTAGCTCGGCAGCCGCGCAACGCGCTCTGAGAACTCGAGGGGCACGCGCCTATTGTGCCGCTTGTAGGTCGGCACGCAGCGCGCGCGCCTCACCGAGGTAGACGTGCTTGGAGACGTGCTCGTCGTCGGCGTAGTAGTGGATCAGCACGCGGATCACGCGCGGCAGCGATCCGGGCACGTCGAGCTCCCTCGCGCACAGCAGCGGGACCGACTCGAACCCCAGCGCGCGCGCTGCGACCGCCGGGAACTCAGCCGTCAGGTCGCCTGTCGCGGTGAAGATGCAGCTGACGACACGCGACGGCTGGAGCTCGTTGCGCTCGACGATCTCGCGCATCAGCGCGGTCGTCGCGTCGAGGATCTGCTGCGCCTCGTCGCGCTCGACGCTGATCGCCCCGCGCAGTGCAAACAGTCGCATGGCGGGCGATTGTGGCAGAGCGCGCCGGGGCACGCGGGCGTTGAGCGGCCGATCTCACAGCGATCGCAGCAGCTCGAGCTCATGCTCGCGCAGGCGGCGGTGCTCTCCCTCGGCGAGCCCGTCGAGCGTCAGCGGCCCGAAACGCACGCGCGTCAGCTCCAGGACCGGATGACCCACCGCGGCGCACATCCGCCGCACCTGTCGGTTTCGCCCCTCGTGGATCGTCAGCTCGAGCTCGCGCGGCCCGAGCAGGCGAGCCTTCGCGCGGGCCGTCGGTCCGTCGTCGAGCTCGACCCCGGTTCGCAGTCGGCTCAGCGCGTCGCGCGATACGGGTGCGCCGCCGAGCAGCGCGCGATAGGTCTTTGGCACCTCGTGGCGCGGG
>JAXDGS010000128.1:0-3073 GCA_034664905.1 Solirubrobacteraceae bacterium
AGGTGACGACCGTGCGGTCGGGGAAGTGCGACGCCAACGTGGCGAACCCGCTGGCGGTCACCGGCTGACCGATCATGAACAGCGGTGCGCGTCCGTCTACCGTGGGCAACGGTCCGTGAACGTCATAGGCTATGTCGGCCTCGGCGGTCTGAAGGTGGTGCGTGGTCGTCATAGCGGTTATCTGTCTGCTCCGGGTGCTCAGCAGCGCGAGCGGCTTCACCCGAGCGGACGGCCGAGCTGTTGCACGGCTTCGAGTTCTGCGAGGTCGTCGGCGTCCAGTTCGATGTCGATCGCGGCGAGGTTCTGTTCGAGGTGCTCGACGGAGGTCGTCCCTGGGATCAGCAGCATCCGCTCGTAGCGAGCGAGCAGCCATGCGAGCGCGACCTGAGAGGCGGTGGCCTCATGCTTCTGCGCGACCGCGGAGATCGTCGGGTCCTGCGCGAGCTTGGCGGGGCCACCGGTGAACGCCGACCCCAGCGGGAAGAACGGGACGAAGGCGATCTCCCGCTCCCGGGCCAGTTCCACGATCGGGTCGTCCTCGCGGTCGGCGATGTTGTAGGCGTTCTGGATCTCTGAGAGCTCAACGAGCTCGAGCGCCCGCTCGATCGGTTCCCGGCCGGCGCTCGATAGGCCGATCAGGTCGAGCTTGCCCTGTCGGCGGAGATCCTCGAGCGCGCCGAGCTGCTCGGCCAGCGGAACGTCCGGCGCTTGCTTTCGGTCCATCAGGCGGAGGTTGACGAGGTCGATGCGCTCGACGCGCAGTGAGCGCAGGTTGTCTTCGACCCCCTCCCGTAGCTCTTCCGGGGTTTGGGCGGGCAGCCACGCGCCGGCGTGGTCGCGCCGGCCGCCTACCTTGGTGACGAGCTTGAGGTTCTCCGGATAGGGATAGAGCGTGTCGCGGATCAGGTCGTTGACCACGTCGGGCCCGTAGTACTGGGCCGTGTCGATGTGGTCGACACCGAGCTCGATCGCTCGTCTGAGCACGGCGCGCGCACCATCCAGGTCGCGCGGTGGCCCGAACACGCCCGGGCCGGCGAGCTGCATCGCGCCCAAGCCGATGCGGTTGATCGGCTTGTCGCCGAGGTGAGTGGTCTTGTTCATGCTGGAGAGTCTCCGCTAGCCTCGAGCGCCTGACAAGAAGGGCGTTGATCCTGGGACTCGTACCACCACCCACGCGCCGCCGCGAACTGGCGGAGTTCCTTCGCCACCGGCGGGAGGCGACCACCCCGGAGGCGGTGGGCCTGACCGCCAACGGCAACCGCCGCACGCCTGGGTTGCGCCGTGAGGAGGTCTCACAGCTCGCGGGGGTCGGGCTCTCGTGGTACACGTGGCTCGAGCAGGGCCGCGAGATCACACCATCGCCAAGCGTCCTTGACGCTCTCGCGCGCGCGTACGACCTCGACCCGGCAGAGCGCGCGCATCTTTTCCACCTGGCCGGCGTTGCGCTGCCAGTCGCGGGCGGCCCCTATCCGGTCCAGGCGCCCGCCGAGCTCCGCGATGTGGTCATCGGTCTGGAGCCCAACCCGGCCTACCTGATCGGGCCGCGAACCGACGTGCTCGCCTGGAACGGCGCGGCCTCGCGGATCTTCGGCGAGCCGTCACCTGCCCCGGATGGTGTGCCGAACCTCCTGTGGTGGATGTTCACCGAGCCCGGACCGCACGGGTTCGGATGGTCCACAACCGCCCGAAACACGCTCGCCCGCTTTCGTGCCGAGCACGCCCGGCGCTACGGCGACTCCGCGTTCATCAGCCTGATCAGAGATCTTCTCCAGGACAGCCCGCGGTTCAGAGAGTTATGGCGGCGCCACGAGGTGCAGGACGCAAAGATCGGAACCAAGACGATCGAGCGTTCCGACCTCGGCCGGCTGACTCTCCACCACCTCCTGTCGATCCCCACCAGCCATCCCGACCTCCGCCTGACCCAGTTCGTGCCGGCCGACGAGGCCACCCGCTCCACGCTCGCCCGCGGGTAGCGGCCGCAGGACAACCTGCGTTTCACCGCGCGTCACCTTGACAGGCAGCCGTGCGGCTGCGTATTATGGGCAGCCAGATGGCTGCCTATTCGCACATGGACGAGGTCTTCAGGGCGCTGGCGGATCCGAGCCGGCGGCTATTGCTTGACAGCCTGAACGAGCGCAACGGTCAGACGCTGCGCGAGCTGGGCTCGAGACTGGACATGGCTCGCCAGTCGGTGAGCAAGCACCTTGCGGTGCTGGAGGCAGCCAATCTCGTCACGACCGTCCGCCGCGGCCGGGAGAAGCACCACTACCTCAACGCGGCGCCCATCAACGAGATCGCCGAACGCTGGATTACACGGTACGAGCAGGACCGCGTCCACGCGCTCGCCGATCTGAAAAGAGCACTGGAGGACACCCCCATGGAGAAGCCCTCGTTCGTCTACACGACCTACATCCAGACCACCCCCGATCGGCTCTGGCAGGCGTTGACCGAGCCGGCGTTCACCGAGCGCTACTGGGCGACTACGTTCGACTCCGACTGGAAGCCCGGCTCGACCATGACCTGGCACACGCGCGGTGAGACGATCGCCGACCCCGAACAGGTAGTGGTCGTGTCCGAGCCATATAGCCGACTGTCCTACACGTGGCACACGTTCACCCCCGAATGGGCCGCGTCGCTCGATCTCACCGAGGACGCCCGCGACCGCCTGGCCGCCGAGCCGCGCTCGAAGATCACCTTCGAGATCGAGCCGCTCGGCGAGCAGGTCAAGCTGACGGTGATCCACGACGACCTCGAGCCCGGCGGCATTACCGGCTCGCTCATCAGCCAGGGCTGGCCGCGCGTCCTGGCCAGCCTCAAGACCCTGCTCGAGTCCGGCGTCTCGCTCGCGGACTTGCAGCAGAACACGCCGGCCAGGCTCGGGCTGACGCAATGACACCTGAACTAAGAGGAGACAAACCCATGACCACCCACCCCACCGCCAGTCGCGCGCAGTGGCTCGCTGCCCGCCTCGAGCTGCTCGAGGCCGAGAAGGAGCTGACCCGGCTGAGCGACGACGTGGCCCGCCAGCGCCAGCAGCTGCCCTGGGTCCCCGTCGAGAAGGACTATCGTTTCG
>JAXDGS010000129.1:0-6727 GCA_034664905.1 Solirubrobacteraceae bacterium
CGATCGACATGTCAAAGCCCGCGTCGCGTAGTGCCGCCGCCTTGTCCTCCTCCTTGGCCTTGCACCAGATGAACTCGCGTATGTCGGGGTGGTCCACGTCGAGCACAACCATCATAGCTGCGCGGAGGGTGCCGCCGCCGGACTTGATCGAGCCCGCCAACGCGTCCGCGCCGCGCATGAAGGAGACCGGGCCGGACGCGGTCCCGCCGCGGCTCAACGGCTCTTTCGAGCCGCGGATCCGCGAGAGGTTGATCCCCGAGCCGGAGCCGCCGCGGAAGATGATCCCCTCCTTCGTGTTCCAGTCGAGGATCGACTCCATCGTGTCCTCGACCGACAGGATGAAGCACGCGCTCGCCTGGTTCTTCGGGTCGCCGACCGGGTGCCAGCCGACGTTGAACCACACCGGCGAGTTGAACGCAGCCATCTGGTTGAGCAGGATGTGGATGAGCTCCTCTTCGAACGCCCGCGCGTCGGCCTCGCCCGCGAAGTAGCCGCCGCTGCGGCCCCACTCGGCGATCGTCCCTGCGACGCGGCCGATCATCTGCTTGACCGAGCGCTCGCGCTCCGGCGCACCGGGCTGGCCGCGGAAGTACTTCTGCGCGACGATGTTGGTCGCGTTCTGGGACCAGCCGACCGGGAACTCGACGTCCTTCTGCTCGAACACGACGCGGTCGCCGTGGCCGATGTGCGCGTCGCGCAGCTCCCACTCGAGCGCGTCGAACGGATGCGTCTCAGCCGTCGTGAACAGGCGCTTGACGGACAGCGCCTCGCCGGGCGCGGCCTTGCTGGAGACGGTGGGGTTCGGGACGGGGTTCATTGTGCTTCCTCCTCTGCTGCGCCTGCGTTCGGGACGCGACTCTCGAACTCTTGTCGGGGTCGGTCATCCTCCCCCTCGGGGCGGACGGAACAGAGCGTGCGCTGCACCACTCATTTTAGGGTCTCGCCGCCCCTCCCTTAAGCGCCCGCCGTCGCGCTCGAGGGGGCTGCGCCGGGCTAGCGCCCGAGCCGGAGCCAGTCGCCGAATTCGGACCAGGTACAGGACATCCGGTGGCCGGCCTCGGCGATCGAGTGACGCGCGGACAGCGCCCAGTGCGGCTCGAAGGCCTGCATCCGCGCGAGACCCCAGGCCGCGCACGCGAGCGCGACGAGCGCGGCGATCGCGGCGATCACGATCGCGGCGGTGGAGAGCCCGCGGGCGCGGTTGGCGCTCGCACGCGCCGGCGCGTGTGCGCCCTGCGGCTGCGCGGCGAGCGGCAGCGTGCCCGTCACGGGTGTGACCGGCACCGTGGGCGCGGTCGCAGTCGAGGGCGCGGTCGCAGTCGAGGGTGCGATCGTGGTGGCGGGCGCTGTCGCGGTGGTGGGCACCGTGGCGGTGGCGGGCGCGCCGACGGCGCCGGGCGCGGTGCCGGCTGCGGGCAGGGAGGGGGTCCTGTTCGGGGCGCTGGCGCCGGGGGTGGTCGTGGAGGTCCCGAGCGCGTGTGCGCCCGGCGCGAGCGCGGCCACGACGAGCGCGCCGAGCAGCGCGAGGGCGACGGCGAGCGCGAGCGCAGGACGGGTGCGGGAGGGCATCGGCATGCTGATGCTAGCCGCGGGGAGCGGCGTCGAGCAGCTCGCGGATCGTGGCAAGCGCGTCGCGCAGCACCTGCTCGGGGGGCTGTGACGCGTCGATCACGCGGATGCGCTGCGGCTCGGCGCGCGCGAGCTCGTCGTAGGCGTCGGCGACGCTCGCGAAGAAGCTCTCGCTCTCGCGCTCGAGCCGGTCGGCGGGCAGCGCGCGGCCGTGCTGGCGCGCGCGGCCGGCGGCGGGGGAGATGCGCAGCAGCAGCGTGCGGTCGGGCTCGAGCGCGCCGGTCGCGAAGCGGTTGAGCGCGCGCACCTGCTCGACGCCGAGCGCGCGCGCGGCTCCCTGGTATGCGAGCGAGGAGTCGACGAAGCGGTCGAGCAGCACGATCGCGCCGTCGGCGAGCAGCGGCTCGATCAGCTCATGCACGAGCTGCGCGCGCGCGGCCGCGTAGAGCAGCGCCTCGGTGCGCGCGGCGACGCTCACGGCGAGGTCTTTGACGAGCGCGCGGATGCGCTCTGAGAGCTCGACGCCGCCGGGCTCGCGCAGCAGCTTCACGCGCGCGCCGCCGGTTGCGAGCGCGGCCTCGAGCGCGACCGCGAGCGTGGACTTGCCGGCGCCGTCGAGTCCCTCGATCGTGATCAGCGTTCCGCGCGCCACGCGGCCACGGTACACGCGGGCGGCCGGCGGCGGCGCAGGGGGGCGCGACACTAGGATGCGAGCGAGATGACGGTCACGGCTCGATCGGCAGAGCAGATCGCGGCGCGCGCTGCACAAGTGCTGCCGGGGATCGACGCGCACGCGCACGCGCGCGCGGTGCTCGGCGCTGCGCTGCCGCCCGACGGCGCGCCGTCGCACGCGTACCTGTTTCACGGGCCGCACGGCGCGGGCAAGCGCACGATCGCGCGCGCGTTCGCGGCGGCGCTGCTCGCAGACGGCTCGCAGGACCCCGCGGCGGCGGCCGAGCGCGCGCGGCGCGGATCGCATCCGGACCTGACGTGGGTGGCGCCGTCGGGCGCGGCGGAAATGCTGGTGTCGGACATCGAGGAGCCGGTCGTCGCGGCTGCGGCGCGCACGCCGTTCGAGTCGCGCAGGCGCGTGTTCGTGATCGAGTCGGTGGAGAGGATGAACGAGCAGGCGGCGAACAGGATGCTGAAGACGCTCGAGGAGCCGCCGCGCTTCGCGCATCTGCTGCTGCTGAGCGACCGCCGCGAGGACGTGCTTGCGACGATCGCATCCCGCTGTCAGCACGTGCGCTTCGACCCGCTCGCGCCGGCGCGGATCGCAGAGCTCGTTCACGGCGTGAGCGCGGAGACCGCGCAGGCGTGCGCGCGCCTGTCGCTGGGCGATGCGGGGCAGGCGCGCGCACTCGCGAGCGAGGAGGGCAAGCGCCTGCGCGCGACCGCGGAGGGGTTCGTGCGCTCGGCGATCGCGGGCACGACCGCGCAGCGCGCGTGGATCGAGCTGCTCGACCTCGCGAAGACTGCGGGCACGCTTGCGGGAGAGCGCGCGCGCGAGCACACGGCGGATGAGCTCGAGCTGCTGCCGGCGCGTGAGCGCAAACGCCACCAGCGCGAGGCGCTCGAGTCCGCGCGCCGCGGCGAGCGGCGGGAGCGCACGCGGGCGCTGGATCTCGCGCTGGGACTGGTGGAGCTGTGGCTGCGCGATTTGCTGTGCATGTGCGAAGGCGCGCCGGAGCTCCTGTACGCGGTGGATCGCCGCGCGGAGCTCGAGCAGGACGCGCGCGGCCACGACGGCGCGACGCTGCGCAGGGCTGTGGAGCTGGCGGCGGACGCGCGGCTGAGCCTGTCGCTGAACGTCTCGGAGGAGCTTGCGCTCGAGGCGCTCTCCTATCGCCTGCAGCGAACGCTAGCCGCTTGAGCCGATCGGCCCGAGCTGGGGCGTGAGGCCGTAGGTGTCGAACGCGAGAAAGCGCGAGAACAGGCGGTTGCCGGGCCCGTGGAAGTCGGCGGAGCCGGTGCTGAGCAGCTCGAGCTCCGCGCAGCGCTCGGCGAGCAGCTGCGTCTGCTCGCGCGTGTGGGTGATGTAGAACGCCTCGACGCCGTCGATGCGCAGCGCGTGGAAGCGCTCGACGGTCGCGAGCACCTCATCGGCGTCTGAGATGTCCCAGAACGGATGCGCCCAGATCGCGACCCCGCCGGCGTCGTGGATCGCGTCGATCGCCTCTGCGACGGTGGGTGTCCCGCGCAGGCGGAACGCGGGGCGTCCCTCGATCAGGTAGGCCCTGATCAGCGAGCCGACATCGTCGATGCTCTCGGCGGCGAGGCGCTGCGCGTTGGCGGACGCGCCGAGCACCGCCTCCGCGAGATGGGGCCGGCCGATCGGCTGCCCGCGCGCGATGCGCGCGCTGATGTCCTGCTCGTCGAGCTCGAAGCCGAGCTCCTCCAGGGCGGCGGCCATGCGCAGCGTGCGCTGCTCGCGGTCGGCGAGGAACGCGGCGAGCTTCTCGCTGAGCGCTGCGCCTGCGTGGTCGATGTCGTAGCCGAGGATGTGCAGTTCGCGCGGGTCGCGCGCGTCGCTGTCGATCGCGGAGATCTCGACCGCGGAGACCACCTGCACGCCGGCACGCTGACCGGCGGCGATCGCCTCGGAGACGCCGCTTACGGTGTCGTGGTCCGACAGCGCGAGCAGCTCGACGCCGGCGTCGGCGGCGGCTTCGACGACCCCCGCGGCGGAGAGCTCACCGTCGGAGTGGGTGGAATGCGACTGCAGATCGAAGCGGAGCGCCATCGGCTCCAGCGTATGCGATGTCCTCAGAAGCTCGCGTGCTCGCGCGGCGCGATCTCGCTGCTGGGAGCGAGCAGGAGCTCGACGCGACGCGCGAGCACCATGCGCAGGCGGCGCACGGCCGCGTGGTAGCGGTCGGCGGCGTCGTGCAGCGAGCCGCTGTCGCCGCGCTCGAGCTCGGCGTGCGCGCGATCGGTGACCGCGCTTCGGCGCCGCGCCTCGATCCACTGCGCCTCGAGATACGCGAGCGCAGCGCCGAGCTGATCCTCGGGCAGCGAAGCGCGCTGCTCGAGCTGGCGCACGACCGGAACGACCTCGTAGAGGAGCCAGTGCTGCTCGGCGTGAGCGCGCAGCAGCAGGCAGATGTCGGTGGTGTGGGCGGGGTCGGGGAGGTCTGGCATTCGAGGCATCCGTGCTCGAGGAGGAGGAGGACTGGCCTTGGATTCGGCGGGCTCAGTTCCATGCTTTAGAAAGCGGCGTGCTCTCTCCACGCTTCTCCGGCACGGCGCGCTGCAACGCGGCTCTGCGCTCAAGGCGTGCAGGGCTCCCACCGATGCATAGGGGGAAAGCGAGGAAGCGTAGAGATGCTGATGGCTGACCCCGATCCGACCGCCCGCACGCCGGGACAGTACGCGCGCGCGACGGTGCGCAGGCTGCGCATGCGCACGCTGCTGACGCTCGGGCTGCTCGCGGTCGCGACCGCGCTGCTGGGCAGGGCCTTCGGACTGCACGACCTTCGCTTCCTGGCAGCGGAGCTCGCGCTGCTGGCGAGCATGCTGGTGATCACCCGTTATGTGCTGCCGCTGGTGGAGCGCCGCGACCGGGGCGCTGCGGGCGAGGAGCATGTGGGCCGCCTGCTCGAGCAGCTGCGCGACGAGGGCTGGCGCGTGATCCACGACGCGAGCCTCGGGCGCGGGAACGTCGATCACATCCTGATCGGGCCGGCGGGGCTGTTCACGGTCGAGACGAAGAGCCATCCGGGACCGATTCGCGTCGCGCGCGTCCACGGCGCGACGCTCAATCAGGTGCACGCGCAGCGCAGGCTGATGGAGCGCGTCACGGGGCTGCAGGCGGAGCCGCTGCTGGTGTACAGCCGCGCGTGGGTGGACCGGCCGCTTGCGCGGCGCAAGGGCGTCCGGGTGATACCCGCGCGGATGCTGCTCGCCCACCTGAGCAGGCGCGAGGCGAGCTTGAGCGGCGAGCAGATCGAGCGCGCGCACGAGCTCGTCGCGGCGGCGCTGCTCGAGCGAGCGGCGCGCGGCGGACGCGCGCACGCGGATCCTCGCCGCGAGCGTGCAGCGGTGGGGGAGCCGACGTAAAGCAACGCGCGGGTCGGTAGTTTGATGGGTAGATGTCGATCTCTCCGTTGCATGCACCGCGTCCTGCGTCGCCGCAGCAGGAAAGGCGCCGTGCGCGGCTGGTGGTACTGATCGCGACGGTGGGGATCGCGGCGACGCTGCTCGCGTACGCGATCTCGCCGGGCGTCAGGCACGCGGTGGGCCACGCGGCGCACAGCGTTAGGAGCACGGTCGGCAGGGTGCTCGACCACGACAAGCAAACCGGCGCGCCGGCGACGAGCACGAACACCGCACCTGCGCAGCGCAAGTAGCCGGGTAGCGCAGCGAGCGCTCCCCCGCGAAGCGGGCCCTCAAAGACATCGCTACCGTAGGGGCATGGCAAGCAGCGCGGCCTCCACGAAGCCGCCACACGAGCAACGGGACGCGCCTGCGCTCGCCGAGCGCACGCCGCCGCCGAGCTCGCCCCGCGTCACGCTTCCGCCGGGCCCGCGCGCGCCGGCGCTGCTGCAGACGCTCGCGTGGGCGTTTGCGCCGACCTGGCTGATGGACCGCTGCGCGGCGTCGCTGGGCGAGGCGTTCACGATCACGTTCGCGCCGAGCGGCATGAAACTGGTGGTGATCTCAGACCCCGACGCGGTCAAGACGGTGTTCACCGCGTCGCCGGAGATCGCGCCGTCGGGCGCGGGCAACTCGCCGGTCGCGCCGGTGATGGGGCCGAGCTCGGTGATCGTGCTGACGGGCGCCGAGCACATGCGCCAGCGCAAGCTGCTTTTGCCACCGTTCCACGGTGAGCGCATGCGCGCGTATGAAGAGGTGATCGTGGAGGCGACCACGCGCGACATGGCGGGCTGGCCGCTGGGTGCGCCGATGTCGCTTGCGCCGCGCACCAGGGCGATCACGCTCGAGGTGATCCTGCGCGCGGTCTTCGGCGTGGAGGCGGCGCGGATGGACCCGCTGCGCAAGGCGATCGGCGCGCTGCTGACGCCGATGCACACGCTTCAGATCCTGCGCGCGGCGCTCGGGCGCCCCAGCATGGAGCGTCCGGGGGGCAGGTTCGGCGAGGCGCTGGCGCGGCTCGATCAGCTGATCTACGAGGAGATCGCGCGCCACCGCGAGCTCG
>JAXDGS010000130.1:0-2646 GCA_034664905.1 Solirubrobacteraceae bacterium
GAGCCGATGGTGGGGGTCGCGTCGCCGGAAGTCTCGATGGTGAGGCCGCGTTTTTCTGCGAGCGGGAGGAGCGTTTCGGTGGCTTCTTCCGCGATGAGGGAGAGATCGACGTGTTCTCGCGTGAAGGACCGTTGATCGGCGCGGCTGAGTACGAGCAGTGCTTCGGTGAGATCGATCGCTCGGGTGTTGACGGCGTGGAGGCGGTCGACGAGTTCGTCGTTGTCGCGGTTCGGATCGTTGCGGGCGACGTCGAGAAGTGTCTGCGTGATCGCGAGCGGGGTGCGGAGCTCGTGGGAGGCGTTGGCTGCGAATCTCTGCTGTTCGGCGATGTGTGCCTCGAGCCGGGCGAGCATGGTGTCGAAGGTGTCGGCGAGCTCGCGGAACTCGTCGTTGCGACCCGTTAGCTGGATCCGGTGCGAGAGCGATCCGGTCGCGGCGATGCGTGTGGCGTCTGTAATGCGCGTCAGGGGCGCGAGCATGCGGCCGGCGAGAATCCATCCTCCCAGCAGACCGAACACGAGCAGGAACGCCAGCACGATGGCCGCGACCGAGCCGAAGCCGTGCAGGGGGTCGGAGCGGTTGAAGAGGAACCACCACGAGGGATGCATGTGGGAGAGCACACCGTTGGGCGTGTAGCGCAGAATGACCAGCCAAACGGCTGCGAGCATGAGGACGCCGGCGAGCATGAGGAAGCCGGCGTAGCTGAGAGTGAGCTTGAGGCGAACGCTCAAACCCGGGGCTCTATCCACGCTCTTCTCCCTCAGCGATGTCTGGTGCTGTGTCGATGCGATACCCGGCGCCGGCCACCGTGGAGATGATCCAGGGTTCGCCGAGGCGCTTGCGCAGTCCCGAGACAGTGATGCGCGCGGCGTTCGTGAATGGGTTTGCATTCTCATCCCACGCTTGGGCTAACAGCTCTTCGGCGCTGACGACTCCGCCTTCGGCGGAGACGAGCACTTCGAGCACGGCGAACTGTTTGCGGGTGCATGCCACGTAGCGGCCGTCGCGGTGGACCTCGCGGCGGAAGGGATCCAGTCGCAGACCGGCGATCTCTTGCACGGGTGGCCGGTGGTGGGCGCGGCGGCGGTCGAGCGCTCTGAGACGGAGCACGAGCTCTTGGAGCTCGAACGGCTTGGTGAGGTAATCGTCGGCGCCGAGCTCGAACCCGGTGGCCTTGTCGTCGAGCCGGTCGGCCGCGGTGAGCATGAGGATCCCCATACCGCTGCCCGACGCGACGATGCCTCTGGCGATCTCGTCACCGGACGGGCCGGGGATGTCGCGATCGAGGACGGCGATGTCGTACTCGTTGACGCTCAGCAGCTCCAGCGCGCTGTCGCCGTCACCGGCGATGTCGGCCGCGATCGCCTCGAGGCGTAGGCCGTCGCGGATCGCTTCGGCCATCAGGGGCTCGTCCTCGACGATCAATACGCGCATGCGGTCGGATGCTGGCAGGTCGGACATATCGTCGGCATATCGAAAAACGCATACGTTCTGGCAACACCACGCCACCTTCACTCGCGGCGTGGCCTACAGCCAACCAGCGCGAACAGCGGCCCGCTGGAGCCGACCGACCGTGTACCGCGTGCGCCGCCGGCGGCTGCTGCTCGGCGTCGTCCTGGTCGCGCTTCTCGCCCAAACGGCTGGGCAGCTCCTGAGCGACACGGGCGATGTGCGCATGCCCACCGCCGGCACGCACGCCGACCACGCCCGCGCCTACCTGTCGGCGGTCAGCTGGCCACAGCAGGGGCAGGCGGCGTTGGTGCTCGGCAACGGCCGGCCGGCGGCGAGCCCGCACGAGCAGCCGGCCCCGATCGCCAGCTTGGCGAAGGTGATGACCGCCTACCTGACGCTGAAGCGCTACCCGCTGAGCGGCGCGCAGGACGGGTTCACGATCACCGTCACTGCGGCCCACGCGCAGGCCGAGGCCCAGGACGCTGCCGAGAACCAGTCGGGCGTCGCGGTGGCGGCTGGCGAGCAGCTGACCGAGCGCCAGCTGCTGGAGGCGCTGCTGATCCCCTCCGGCAACAACATCGCCCAGATGCTCGCCGCTCAGGTCGCGGGCGGCGAGAGCAGCTTTGTCGCCGAGATGAACGCTGAGGCGCGCGCGCTCGGGATGGACCACACGACGTACACCGATCCCAGCGGGCTTGATCCGAGCACGGTGTCCACCGCTGCCGACCAGTTGCGCGTCTTTGAGCGGGCGATGCGCTTCCCGGTGTTCCGCCAGATCGTCTCGATGCCGAGCGTGACGCTGCCGGTCGCCGGCACGCTCACCAACTTCAACCCCTTGATCGCCGAGGGCTACGCCGGCAAGACCGGGTCGGACTCCGCGGCCGGGGGGTGCCTGGCGTTCTTCACCCACTTGACGGTCGGCGGGCACGGGCTGACCGCGGTCGGCGTGGTCATGGGGCAGGGGCAGGGCAGCGACACGTCGGTGATCCTCGCCGCCGCAGGCGAGGCCGCCACGCAGCTCGTCGAGTCCGTCGCCCCGACGATCCCCGCGAGCACGATTGCTGCGCCCGCCGCGACCGGCGACTCGCTGGTGGTCGCTCCCGGTCGCGCCGCGGCACAGCCCTGATGTCAACGCACTCAAAGACCCGAAGGAGAAGACATGAGTAGAAAACGCCGGCCGCCGGCCGCCCTGGT
>JAXDGS010000131.1:0-47321 GCA_034664905.1 Solirubrobacteraceae bacterium
AGCACGATCATGACCGGGGTCGCGTACAGCGAGCCGCGGCTCTGGCTCAGCAGCGCTATCTCGGCGAGCATCACCGTCGCCGCCGCGAGCACGCCACGAAGCCCCCAGTGCAGGCGCGCGCTCGCTGCGAGCAGCAGCGCAGGCCACGCAGCCATCAGCCACTGCGCGGCGTCGGCGTTCGCATAGCCGGCGGGATAGAGCAGGCGCCCGCCCGAGAACATGCTGTGTAGCTGTGCGCTCGTGGCCGCGTCCACATGCAACGCGACGAACACCGCCAGCGCGCCCATCGCGAGAACCCACGTGCACAGCAGCAGCGCCGCGGTCGCGCCACGCTGGGGCCAGCAGGCGAACAGCGCGAAGACGAGCAGATACAGAAGCGTGCGGTTCGCCCCTTCCCAGGCATCCGCCGGCACGCTCGCCCACAGGATCGAGAAGAAGCTGAGAGCCGTGTACGCAGCCAGGGCAGCGAGCGCGATACGGGTCGCGAGCGGGATCTCGCGAACGCGCAGCCCGACCGCGCGCAACGCCACCGCGAGCAGCCCCAGCAGGATCAGCCCGCCCGGCGCCCAATGCGTCAGCGGGTAGCCGGCCTGCGCGCTCGCCCACGCGATGAAGAGCGCCAGCGCCAGCAGCGCGGGCAGCGTCGTGGGAGCGTCGCGCAGCGCAGCCGTGAGCTTGCGGGTCACCCCGCGCACGATAATCACCCGCGTGACAGACCCCGTCGAGCTGATGCGCTTCTACGAGCACGCGTACCGCACCGAGTCGGCGGATTCCGAGGTACATGCGCGCTGGCGCGCGCTGGGCGCGGTCGGCAAGGCCGAGCACATCATCAAGCTGTGCTCCGCAGCCCGGATCGCGCCGGCATCGACCCTCGAGGTCGGCTGCGGCGACGGGGCGTTGCTCAGCGCGCTCCGCCGGCGCGACTTCGGCGGTCGCCTTGACGGCGTTGAGATCTCACAGAGCGCGGTCGCGATCGCGCGCTCGCGCGAGGAGATCGATTCGGTCGAGGCCTACGACGGCCTTCACCTGCAGGCACCCGACCGCGCATACGAGCTGGGCGTGCTCTCGCACGTGCTCGAGCACGTGCCCGATCCTGCCGCTCTGCTGCGTGAGACGGCCCGCGTCTGCAGCGCGGTGCTCGTCGAGGTCCCGCTCGAGGCGAACGTCTCGGCGCGCCGGCGCGGCAAGCGCGCGCACGCGCAGGAGGTCGGCCACCTCCAGCGCCTCGACCGCTCCGACGTGCGCGCGCTGGCCGCGCGCGCGGGCCTGTCAATCGCGGGCGAGCTCGACGATCCGCTGCCGCTGGCGGTGCACAGCTTCTTCGCGGTGACCCGCCGTGCACGTGCGGCGGCGGTGCTCAAGTGGGCCGCACGCGCGGGCCTTCACCGGCTGTCGCCAGCGCTCGCGCGCCGCATCTTCACCGTGCACTACGCGTGTCTTTGCGTGCCGGGCGGGTAGCAGCGCCGAGCAGCAGCGCGAGCACCCGCCCCATCAGCTCATCGGGCACCGCGTCCGGGTCTGCGAGCTTCTGGCGAGCGATCCCGTCGGCCAGGGCGTCCACCGCTACAGCGAGGTGCTCGGCGGGGATCTCGAGCTCGAGATCGAACTCTCGCGCTCCATCGGCGATCAGCCTCGTCAGCAGCTCGCGCACCTGTGCGAAGCGCGCAGCCACCTTCGGACGGACCTCGCCGTCGCGCACGCCATAGGCCCAGAACTCCATGAACAGCAGCAGCAGCTCCGGCTCGCGCTCGATCATCGCCATCCACCGGCGCGCGCCGCCGGTGGCGCGGTCGGCAACCGAGTCGCGTTCGCGCACCGCCTCGGCGATCTCGCGCGCGTGCTCGTCGATCTCCCGCTCCATGAGCACGAGGAACAGGTCCTCCTTGCCGTCGAAGTTCGAGTACAGCGCGCCGGTGGAGAAGCCGGCGAGCGAGGCGATCTCCTCGACCGAGGCCCCGTGAAAGCCGCTCGCGGCGAAAACGGTCCGCGCTGCTGCGAGCAGGCGCTCGCGCGTGTTCGCCCTGCTCTGCTCGCGCGTCAGCCGCCGCTGGCCCGGCTCCGGAACGCTTCGCGCAGCCGGGGAGCTGAAGGACTGCATCGCTGCATCGTACTACTTGACAAGAGCAATCACTATCTCGATAATGCTCATTATCTGTCCGTATCCGTGTCGGACTTGCCGGCCCCGGCGCCAACGGGCGGCCGGACACCCAGATCACACGCGCAATTTGCGCGCATGCGCCGATAGGAGCAGCTTTCATGGCCACCGCCACACGCACCTCCCAAACGCCCGACTCGAACGTCGCAAGCCTTCCTACAGACGCCATCTCCTACTCGGACCTGTATGCGCGCTGGGAGCGCGGGAACTGGTGCGCGACGGAGCTCGACTTCAGCGAGGATGCGCGCCAGTGGCGCGAGGACTTCACCGACTTCGAGCGCCAGGCCGCACTGTGGAACTACTGCCTGTTCTTCTGGGGCGAGGATGCCGTCGCCGACAACCTCTCCCCATACATCGACGCCGCGCCGCTTGAGGAGCAGAAGTACTTCCTGACCACCCAGCAGGTCGACGAGGCGCGCCACGCGGTCTTCTTCAAGCGCTTCATGCAGGAGGTCTGCGGCGTCGGTGACGGCTCGATGTCGAGCGGCCTGGCCGCGATCAAGCCGCAGCTCACCGTCGGCTTTCGAAAGATCTTCGACCGCCTCGATCGCATGGCCGACGAGCTGCGCGCCGACCGCTCACCGGCGCAGCTGGCGGCCGCGGTCACGCTGTACCACGTGATCATCGAGGCCTCGCTGGCACAGCCGGGGCAGCACTTCATCTGCAGGTACCTCGAGGAACGCGACCAGCTGCCGGCGTTCCGCGAGGGCATGCAGAACATCGCCGCCGACGAGCAGCGCCACATCGGCTTCGGGGTCAAGCTGCTGGCAGACCTCAAGCGCGAAGACCCCGAGCGCGTCCCGAAGGCGGTCGCACGGATCCTGCGCGAAGTCATGCGCTTCACATCACAGGTGCTGATGCCGCCCGGCTGGGACGAGCGCTACATCACCGTCTTCAACTCCACCTTCGACGACGTCGGCATCGAGGGCTTCACATCGATGACCACCAAGCTGCGCTCCGCCGGCATGCCGCTTGAGAGCCTTCCGGGACCGCCGCTGATGCCTCCCGGCCTGTCGCCGCTCGAGACCACTCAGCGTGGCCGCGCGCTGGCGAAGGCGGGCATCGTGGGAGTGCGCCAGGGACCCTCGGCACGCGATCCGGAGACCGTCGCGATGCTGTTCGACACGATCTCCCGCCAGGTCAACCCGGCGCACGGCCTGCGCCGGCCCGCGACCTTCCAGTGGGAGTTCACCGACCCGGACATCCCCACCTGGCATCTCACCGTCGAGAACGGCTCGAGCGCGGTCGCGCAGGGCAAGGCGCCCGACACCGACCTGCGCCTGCGCCTCTCCTACCAGGACTGGGTCGACATCGTCGGCGAGCGCGTCTCGCCGCTGCGCGCGCTCGCCACCGGCAGGCTGCGCGCCTACGGAAGCCCGCTCGCGCTGCGACGCCTAGCGAGGGTGTTTCCACGCCCCTGACCCGCGCGCACGCGCGGCAGCCAAAGCGCTAACCGGGCGAGAACTCGCGTTCGGCGGCCGTGGGAGTGTAGGACTGCTGCGCCGCGCGCGGCTGCCTAGCGGCGTAGGCGATTGCACGGTCGGAGGCGCTCACCGGGGAGGCGACTTCCAGCGCCAGCGCGGCCGCATGTGCAGGCGGCGGACGGCGCGCATGCGCCCGCACCGTTGTCGCAGCGACGGCGCCGGCGGCGAGCTGCTGCTCGGGCCCGAACTCGCGGCCGGCCGCGCCGAGCGCACTGACGCTCGCGAGCGCGGCGGCGCGCGCGGGCCCGCCGAGACGACGCGCCGCGACTCGACCGCCGCTTGGCGTAGATGCGACCGCGCTCGCCGCTGCGACGAAGGAGGGCGCACGAGCGTGCGCGTGTCGAGCGTGCGCGCTGCCGGCGCGCGGCGGGCCGGGGCCGAGCGCGACGCATCCGGCGCCGACGCCGAGCGCGAGCAGGCAGCCGATCGCAACCTTCGCGCCGATCGGGCCGGCCACCACGATCCAGCCGCCGCCGGCTCCCGCGCCGGCGCCGGCCGCCCCCGAGAGCGTCGTTCCGAGTGCCGGAGCCGACGGGGAGAGCGCGCCCGGCGCACCGCCCGCTCCGCTGCGGGCGAGCGCGCCACCCGCCGAGCGGCCGCCGGCGAGCGTGCTCGCGACCCCCGCGAGGTGCACGAGCGCCGGCAGCGGGGGCAGTGCCGCGGCGAGACCGCGAAGCGAGAGCACATACGCTCGACAAGCGGGGCACTGGCGGCGGTGCGCGACGGCGAGGCGATAGCGCTCGCCCTCGGGGTCGAGCACGCCGTAGGCGAGCCCGCGCATCGTCGAGCCCTGCTCCTCGCACCAGCGGTCCGCACGAATCGTCTCGAGCAGCCGGCCCACCTTGCCGGCGACGCCCGGCCGCGCGTGTCCACGCCCATCCATCAGCTTGCGCATCCGCGCCTCGCTGATGCCCATGCGCGCAGCCGCTTCGGCGCGCGAGAGCCCCTGCAGGTAGCAGAGCACCGCCGCCTCGCGCTCGCGCGCGCTGAGCCGGCCGCGGAGCGCCTCGAACAGGTGGCGCAGCTGCACGCGATCGTCGAGCGTGGCGAGGAGATCCTCCTCGCGCGCCTGTTCGGCCTGCAGCTTGCGAGCAGCCTCATCGCGCTCGTGAGGACGATCGCGCAGGCGCGCCCGGTGCTCGTCGATCGCGCGCCTGAAGGTCACGACCACCAGCCAGCCCGACGCGTTTGAGATCTGCTCGCCGTCGAGCGTGGCCATGTAGAGGCCCTGCCATGCCTGGGCATAGCAGGCGTCGAGATCCGCGGGATCGAGCAGCACCTTGCGCGCCGCGAGCCTCGCGCGGACGCTCCCGAGCACGCCGCCGCGCAGCGCCTCGAAGTCCCGTCGCAGAAGTCTTTCGGCGCGGTAGCGGCGCACGGCCAGCGGGCTCATCGCCCCAGATTATGGATATCTGGCGATGCCGGCTTCGGCTGGAGGTCGCGGGCGTGCATCCGCCCGGCGATTCTCCGGGCTCTAGTCCGTCAGCCCGACTGCTGCGAGGGCCTCAGTTCGGTCGAGGTACTCCTCGAGTCTCCTGAGCTTGCCGTCTTCCATCGTCAGCACATGCGCCAGCTGCATCTCCATGGCGACCCCGCTATCCGCGCCGTGGCCGGTGAAGCGAACCCAGGCGAAAGCGCGATCACCGTTCGTCCGGATCTCGAGTGGCTCGACGCGCAGGTCCGGATAGGCGTCAAACCAGCCCTGATTCTGCTTCCTGATCGCCTCGATCCCGCGATAGACCGCGTGATCGGGGTCCTCCCGAGAGTTGACGAACTCGCCGTCTGGGAGCCATGTCGGCGGCGGCTCTTTCTCCCGGTTGAACCAGTCATATCCCCAGCGGAGGAGCTCTTCTACGCTCTGCTGCGACATCGCCTGCCGATTATCGCGCCGATTGGACCCGTGGGCAACGCGTCGAGCGCTGCGCGTGCGAAGGTATCTCCAGCTTGAGCGCAGCGCGTACACCCCTCACGGCTCCCGCTGCACCCGCGCGCGCGGAGATACTCGGCATTCCCCTGGCGGTCTCCAGCTACGAGGAGGTCGTCACCTGGATGGAGGCGTTGATCGCCGCGGGCGGCCGTGGCTATCTGACCGCGGCGGCCGTCAACCTCGTAATGTCCGCGCAGGAGGACAGCGACGCCCGCGCGGCGGTGCTCGCAGCGACGCTCGCGGTGCCGGACGGCCAGCCGCTCGTGTGGGCGCTGCGCGCACTCGGCCATAGCCGTGCGAGCCGCATCTACGGACCCGATCTGATGGCGTGCTTCTGTGCGCGTGCCGCACGCACGGGCCTGCCGATCTACCTCTATGGCGGACGCACGCCGCAGGCGCTCGAGCTGCTGGAAGCAAGGCTGCGCGAGCGCTTTCCGGGCCTTCAGATCGCGGGCGGGCACTCGCCGCCGTTTCGCGAGCTCAGCGCCGAGGAGGAGCAGCGCGTGATCGCCGAGATCGACTCCTCGGGTGCGGCGGTCGTATGGGTCGGCACCGGACAGCCCAAGCAGGAGAAGTGGATGCACCGGATGCGCCCGCGCCTGTCCGCCCCGCTGCTGGTGGGAGTCGGCGCCGCCTTCGACTTCCACGCCGGTCTCGTCCCGCAGGCGCCGCGGTGGATGCAGCGCAGCGGCCTCGAGTGGCTGTTTCGGCTCTCGCGCGAGCCGCGCCGGCTGTGGCGTCGCTACGCGCGCTACAACCCCCGCTTCATCAGGGACTTCCTGGGCCAGTACGCACGCCACCGCGCGCATCGCGGCGGCTGATCTGCGCGCGCCCGCCGCCTGCTTCGATCCGCGCGGCGCGTGCGTGCGCCGCTAACCTCATGGCTTGAGATGACCCCCTCGCAGAGCAACGCCGACGTTGCGGTCGTCGGCCTTGGCCGCGTGGGGCTGCCGCTCGCCCTGTCGTTCGCCGACCGTGGCCTGCAGGTGCTCGGCATCGACAAGGACGCCGCACGACTCGACGCGGTGCGCGAAGGACGAATGCCCTTCGCCGAGCACGGCGGGCAGGAGCTGCTCGACCGCGTGCACGAGGGGCAGCGGCTGACGCTCTGCGAGCGCGTCGCTGACGCTGCTGGTGCGCGGCACATCGTGATCACGCTGGGCACGCCCTCCTTCTCGCACATCGAGATCGACATGCGCGACATCCGCTCGGCGCTCGATGACCTGCTCGGCGTGCTCGCGCCGGGGCACTGCCTGATCCTGCGCTCCACGGTCGCGCCGGGTACGACGGATTTCGTGGCCGGCTATCTCGCAAAGCACCGCGGCTTTCAGATCGGCGAGGAGGTGTTCGTCGCCCATGCGCCGGAGCGCATCGCGGCGGGACGCTTCGTCGAGGAGATCGACACGCTGCCGTGCATAATCGGCGGCGTCGGCGCGCGCTCCGGCGAGGTCGCAGCAGAACTGTTCGCCGTGTTCCGCGCACCGGTCGTGCTGAGCACGCCGGTGCAGGCGGAGCTGGCGAAGATCTGGACGAACATCCTGCGCTACACCAACTTCGCGCTGCCGAACCTGCTGATGATTGACTGCGAGCGCTACGCCGCGAACGTCTTCGAGGTGATCGAGCTGATCAACCGCGACTATCCGCGTGGCGGCATCGCCAGTCCCGGCTTCACCGCCGGCACCTGCCTGCGCAAGGACTTCGCGTTCTCCGAGGAGCGCTCGGCCGCACCGGGGATGCTGCTGGCGGTCTCACGCGTGAACGAGTCGGTGCCGCTGTTCTTGCTTGAGGGGGCCAAGCGGCGCGCGGGCGCGCTCGCCAACAGGAAGGTCGCGGTGCTGGGACTGGCCTTCAAGGCCGACACCGACGACGAGCGCGACTCGCTCTCGCACAAGCTCATACGGCTGCTCGAGCGCGAGCTCGCAGACGTCGTCGTCCACGACCCCCACGTCGCGACGCCGACAGCGCCGCTTGCCGAGGCGCTCGAGGACGCGGAGTTGGTGATCATGGCGACCAACCACTCGGAGTTCTGCGACCCGAGCACGCTCGCCGCGATAACCGAGCGCGCAAGCGGCGAGTGCCTGGTGGTCGATCCCTGGAACTGCTGGGGAGCGGGCCAGGTGTTCGCCTATGCGTCGGAGCTCTCCGCCCTCGGTGCGCGCGGGTGAGCAGGGTTCTGGTCACCGGCGGCGCCGGCACGATCGGCGCGGCGGTCGTTCGGCGCCTGCTGTCGGACCCCGCCTATGAGGTGCGCGTCTCCGACCAGCGCCCCGCACCGCAGTGGATGCGCGAGAGCGCCGAGGTTCACACGGGCGATCTGCGCGACCCCGACCAGGCCCGCGTGGCCGCCACGGGCTGCTCGCAGATCATCCACCTCGCGGCGATCGTCGGCGGCATCGCCAACTTCCACCGCCTGCCGCACACCCTGACGGAGGTCAACAACGCGCTCTATAACGCGGTGATCCGCGCCGCTCTCGATCTCGACGTGGAGCGCTTCGTTTACGTCTCCTCATCGATGGTCTTCGAGCGCGCGGAGCTGTTCCCGACGCCCGAGGAGTACCTGCCCAGGTGCCCGGTGCCGCTGTCCGCATACGGCTATTCGAAGCTCACCGGCGAGGTCTACTGCCGCGCCGCGCACGACGAGCACGGCCTCCCTTACACGATCTGCCGTCCCTTCAACGCATACGGGCCCGGAGAGGTACCCGACGCCGAGCCCGGCATCGCACACGCCGTGCCGGATCTGATCAGCAAGGTTCTCGCCGGCCAGCGGCCGCTCGAGATCTTCGGCTCGGGCGAGCAGACGCGAACGCTCACGCACGTCGACGACATCGCCGACGGCTTGGTCGCGGCGATGAGCTCGCCGGCAGGCCTGAACGAGGACTTCAACATCTCCTCCTCGCGCGAGCTCACGATCGCGGAGATCGCGCAGATCGTGTGGGAGGCCTGCGGCGAGGAGCCGGAGGAGTTCTCGCTCAAGCATCTCCCGTCCTTCGCGGTCGATGTGCAACGCCGCTGGCCGTCGGTCGAGAAGGCCCGCAAGCTGCTCGGCTGGCAGGCGCGCATCGAGGTCGAGCAGGGCATCGCGGACACCGTCAGGTGGTTGCGCGAGCGGCGCAGCGCGCCCGCTGCGGCGGCCGGAGCCCCCGCCTGAGTGCTCGATCGCGCGAGCGCGAGGCCCCGCGACGACGGCATATAGGCTCCGCGCCATGGGCTCGCGTCCCTCAGCGCTCGTCACCGGCGTCACCGGCCAGGACGGCTCCTACCTCGCCGAGCTGCTGCTCGAGCGCGGCTATGAGGTGCACGGCATGGTTAGGCGCGCGTCCACCGAGAAGTTCGAGCGGATCGAGCACATCCGCGAGCGCATTACGCTGCACCAGGGCGATTTGCTCGACCAGCGCTCGCTGGTGGACGCGCTGCGCGCATCGAAACCCAGCGAGATCTACAACCTCGCCGCGATGTCCTTCGTCGCGGTGTCCTGGATCCAGCCGACGCTCACGGCGGAGTTCACCGGCGTGGGCGTCACGCGGATGCTCGAGGCGATGCGCGAAGTGTGCCCCGACGCGCGCTTCTATCAGGCGTCCTCGAGCGAGATGTTCGGAAAGGTGCTCGAGGTTCCACAGACCGAGAGGACGCCCTTCTATCCCCGCTCGCCCTATGGCGTCGCGAAGGCGTACGGGCACTTCATCACCGTCAACTACCGCGAGTCCTACGATCTGTGCGCGACCTCGGGGATCCTCTTCAACCACGAGTCGCCGCGCAGAGGGCTCGAGTTCGTCACGCGCAAGATCACCTGGCACGCCGCGGCGATCAAGCACGGGCTTGCCAAGGAGCTGCGGCTCGGCAACCTCGACGCGGAGCGCGACTGGGGCTACGCGAAGGACTACGTCGAAGCGATGTGGCTGATGCTCCAGCACGATCGGCCTGAGGACTACGTGATCGCGACCGGCAAGGCGCACTCGGTGCGCGAGTGCTGCGAGGTCGCATTCGACGAGGCCGGGCTCGGGGACTTCGAGCCCTACGTGGTGATCGATCCTGCGTTCGTGCGACCCGCGGAGGTGGACCATCTGATCGGCGACGCCTCGAAGGCAGAGCGCGAGCTCGGATGGAAGCCGCAGACCTCCTTCGAGGAACTGATCCGGCTGATGACCCGCGCCGACCTAGAGCTCCTGCGGTCGCGCTGAGCGCGATGGGGGTGGCGCTCTTCGACACCGCGACGCCGCTTGCTCCGCTCAAGCGTCAGCTGCGCGCGGCGATCGACGGGGTGCTCGACTCGGGGCGCTACATCCTCGGACCGGAGGTCGCCGCGTTCGAGCAGGAGTTCGCCGCCTACTGCGGCGTCGAGCACGCCATCGGCGTCGGGAACGGCACCGATGCGATAACGATCGCGCTGCGCGCGATGGGCGTCGGGCCGGGTGACGAGGTGATCGTGCCGTCGTTCACCTTCTACGCCTCCGCCGAGGCGATCCCTGCGACCGGAGCCACGCCGGTCTTCTGCGACATCGACCCGTCCACCTACTGCGTGACCGCCGACACGGTGCGCGCTGCGCTCACTCCGCGCACGAAGGCGATCCTGTGCGTGCACCTGTTCGGAAACGTGGCGCCGGTCGAGCAGATCCGCGCGCTCGGCGTGCCCGTGCTCGAGGACGCGGCGCAGGCCGCCGGCTCGACCGCCGGTGGCGCACACGCGGGGGCGCTGGGCGACGCCGCCACCTTCTCGTTCTTCCCGTCGAAGAACCTCGGCTGCTTCGGCGACGGCGGGATGATCACGACCTCCGACGAGCAGATCGCGCAGCGCGCGCGGACGCTGCGCTTCCACGGCTCGCGCGACAAGGTCACCTACGAGCAGATCGGCTACAACTCCCGCCTCGACGAGATCCAGGCCGCGGTCCTGCGCGTGCAGCTCCCGCATCTGCAGTCGTGGGCCGACGGACGCCGCGACGCGGCGCGCCATTACCGGCAGGCGGGCCTCGGCGAGCTCGTCGGGCTGCCCGCGGCCGTGCCCGGGAGCTCGCCCGCCTGGTACCTGTATGTGGTCAGCCACCCCGATGTTGCGCGCCTCGAAGCTGCGCTGGCGGCGGCGAGCATCGGCCACAGGGCCTACTACCGCACGCCGGTGCACCGGCAGGTGCCGATGCGAGCCTGGGGCGCGGGGCTTGACCTGCCGGGGACCGAAGAGGCCGCGCGCACCCACCTGGCCGTGCCCATGAGCCCGGTGCTCGACCGCGCGCAGGCCGACGCTGTCGTCGCTGCGGCGCGCGAAGCCGCGGACTAGCGCCAGCGCTCGAGAAGGTCCTCCGCGCCCACCTCGCGAACGACCCGCGCGGGGACGCCCATCACGACCGCGCGCGGCGGCACGTCTCGCGTCACGACGGCCCCAGCGGCGACATACGCCTCCTCGCCGACCTCGACGCCGGGAACGAGCACGGCGCCCGCGCCCACGCGACATGCGCGTGCGAGGATCGCGCCCCTGATAGGAACGCCTGGCTCGTGGCGGGCCATCGTGTCGTCGTTGCTGGTGATCGCCCCTGGGCCGATGAACACATCGTCTGCCACGACCGTGTGCGCCGTCAGGTAGACGCCGCTCTGCACGCGCACGCGCAGACCCACCTCGACGTCGTTGTCAACGACGCTGCCGCGCCCGATCAGCGAACCCGCTCCGATCGAGCTGCGCTCGCGGATGAAGCACTGATCGCCGAGGATCACCTCCTCGCCGGTGCGCGCTCCCGCGAACACGATCGCGCCTGTGCCCACCGTCGTGCGCGCGCCGAGCTCGAGCGCCCCGACCGGGCCGGCGGCCATCGAGCGGCGGGCGAGGCGCGGGCGCTTGCCCAGCACCGCGTGATCGCCGATCTCACAGCCATCGCCGATCACCGCCGACTCGTGCACGACCACGTACGCGCCGAACACGACGTCCTGGCCGACGCGCACATCGGCGGCGAGCAACGGTCCGTGCGCCGCCGGGTCCGGCGCGGCCCCACCCGGCGTCACAGCCGCACGATGTTGGTGGCGCCCACGGTGCTCGTCACGCCACGCAGATCGACGACGAGCCGCGCGCGCCGTGCGATGAGCTCGTGGTCCACGCTCGGATGGGCGGTGACGATCATCGCGAGGTCGGCGTCGGCGAGTGCCGGCTCGAGGGGCACGCTCGAGAGGCCGAACTCGGGCAGAGCCGGCACGTGCGGATCGTGGTAAATCACATCTGCGCCGAGCTCGCGCAGCAGCGAGATGATCTTCAGTGCCGGGGACTCCCGCAGGTCGCCCACCCCCGGCTTGTAGCTGACCCCGACGACCGTCACGCGCGCGCCTTTGACCGGACGCCCCGCGTCGTTGAGCGCTCGTTGCGCCTTCGCGACGCAGTGATAGGGCATCTGCTGGTTGACCTTGCCCGCGAGCTCGATGAACTCCGTGGTCATGTCGAACTCGCGAGCGCGCCAGCTCAGATAGAAGGGGTCCACCGGCATGCAGTGGCCGCCCATGCCAGGTCCCGGGTCGAAGCGCATGAAGCCGTAGGGCTTAGTGGACGCGGCCTCGACCACCTCCCATATGTCGATCCCCATGCGGTCGGTGAGCATCGCCAGTTCGTTCACGAGCGCGATGTTCACCGCGCGGAAGATGTTCTCGAGCAGCTTCGTCAGCTCCGCGGCCTCCGGGCTGGAGACGCGAACGATGCGGTCGCAGACGAGCGCGTAGAGCGCCTGCGCGCGATCTGCGCACGCCTCGGTGAGGCCGCCGAGCACCTTCGGCGTGTTGCGCAGCGTGTAGTCGGTGCGCCCGGGGTCGACGCGCTCGGGCGAGAACGCGAGGTGGAAGTCGCGGCCGGCGGCGAGGCCGGACTCCTCGAGCAGGGGCGCCATCCGCTCGCGCGTCGTGCCCGGATATGTGGTGGACTCGAGCACGACGAGCTGATTCGCGACGAGCACCCGCGCGAGCGCCCGCGTTGCGTCGATAAGCGGGCCGAGATCCGGCTCGCGGTTGCGCGAGAGTGGTGTCGGCACGCACACGAGCACTGCGTCGGCGTCGGCGAGCGGCGCATACTGCGTGCCCGCGCGAATGCGCCCGGCGAGCGATCTCAGCGCCTCGGAGGGAACATCCTCGATGTAGGACTCGCCCGCGCCGATCGCCTCGATCTTGCGCGGATCGACGTCCACGCCGATCACCTCGCAACCCTGCTCGGCGAACGCAACCGCGAGCGGCAAGCCGACGTAGCCGAGCCCGATGACACCTACGGTGCTCATCTCGCGCGCAGTCTAGGGCCTGTCTTGGATGGGACCGGCCCGCGGCGTGACCGCGCCCGGCGCTCTGTCGCCGCCCGCTGTCGCTCAGATCGGCGTCGCGGCGGTGCGCAGCGAGCGCAGGTCAGCTTGAACCATGCGCTCGATCAGCTCCTCGAAGCCAACCTGCGCCCGCCAGCCCAGCTGCGCGCGGGCCTTGGCTGGATCGCCGACGCTCGTCGTGCGCTCCGGCGGGCGCACGAGCGCTGGGTCCACGCGGACATGGCGCTCGAAGTCGAGATCCACGCACGCGAAGGCGACGCGCGCGAGCTCGGCGACCGTGTGCGGCGCGCCGCTCGCGAGCACGTAGTCCTCGGGGCGCTGCTGCTGGAGCATCAGCCACGCGCCGCGCACGATGTCCCCGGCGAAGGACCAGTCGCGGACGGCATCGAGCGTGCCCAGCGTCAGCTCGTCCTTGAGCCCGAGCGAGATCGCGGCCGCTCCGCGCGTGATCCTGCGCGTCACGAAGTGCTCGGGCCTGCGCTCGGACTCGTGGTTGTAGACGATGCCGGAGCTCGCGTGCAGCCCGTCGTGAACGCGCAGCGCGCCCACGAGCTGGTGCGCCGCGAGCTTCGCGATCGCATAGGGCGTCGTCGGCCGGCACGGGGTGTCCTCGCGCTGCGGGCACTCGGGCGCGTCGCCGAAGATCGCTCCCGACGCAGACACGAACACCCGCGCCTCGCGCGCGTGCTCGCGCACCGCCTGCAGGACCGCGGCGCAGGACCCGGCGATCGCCGCGAACGTCTCGCCGGGGCGCTCCCACGATGCCGGCACGAACGAGGGGGCTGCGAGATGGTAGATCTCATCCGGGCGGATCCGCTCGACCGCGGCGCGCAGGCTCTCCGGGCGGAGCAGATCCCCGTGCTCGAGCTCGATCTGCCCGCGCAGGTGCTCGGAGCAGCCGAGCGTTCCCTCGCGCTCTCCCCGCAGCACGCCCGTGACGGCATAACCGTGCTCGAGCAGCAGCTCCGCGAGGAACGAGCCGTCCTGGCCGGTGATGCCGGTGATCAGGGCGCGGGAGCGTCGGGGCACGGCGCCAGCTTACGTGCTCGCGGCACGCGGATCGCGCCCTGCGTAGATGCGCGCGAGCGAGCCCGCAATCACCTCGGGTGCGCATCGCGCGCGAATGCGCTCGCGTCCCCGCTCGCCGGCCACGCGATCCCCGGCGAGACGGGTGATCGCGTCCGCGAGCGCGCCCGCATCGCCCGCGGGCACGAGCGCATCGTCGGGGAGTAGCTCCGGCAGCGCGCCCACGCGGCTCGCCGCGACGGGCAGGCCGGCGGCCATCGCCTCCGCTGCCGCGAGGCCGAAGGTCTCCTCCGCGAGCGAAGGCGCGAGCGCGATCGCCGCCTGCGAGCGCAGCCGCGCGAGCTCGGTGTCGTCGACGCGCCCGAGAAAGCGCACGTCCGCGCCCCGCGCACGCTGCTCGAGCGCGCTCCGCTCGGGACCCTCCCCTGCGATCAGGAGCGGCATGCGCACGCTGCGGCAGGCGTCGATCGCAACGCCGACCCCCTTCTCTGGCGACAGGCGCGCTGCGAGGAGCGCAAAGGGAGCCCTCGCCTCGGACGCCTCTCGCGGCTGCTCGGCAAGCGTCACGGGGGGAGCAAGCACGTGCACACGCCCTGACGGAAGCCTCGCGCCGAGCTCGCGTAGGCGCTCGCCGGCGAAGACGCTGGGGACGATCACGGCATCCGCCTGGGCGATCAGCCGCCGCTGCCAGATCGCCAGCGCGGCGCCGTACGCGAGCGCCTCGGGAAGGCTCCCGCGGCAGTTCAGCCTGACGCCGGGCAACGTGTTTCGCCCGTGGCAGCGCGTACATGGCGCGCCGCGCGTGAAGCCCACGCCGATCGCGCACACGAGGCGGTACTGGTGCAGGTGCAGGATCACCCGCGCGCCCGCCGCGCGCGCCGCGGCGAGCGCCCGCCAGCCGAACGCGGGATGCAGGTTGTGCGCGTGCACCACCCTCGCCCCGCTCAGCCGCACCGCGCCGGCGACCTCGCGCGGCGCCAGACCGCCCCCGATGAGCCCCGCCGCGGCGCGCGCGCGGCCGAGCGCCGCGGAGTCGCGGACCAGCAGCTCGGCCTCCTCGCCGAGTTGCTCGCGCACGAGCCGCAGCAGATCCTCTACGACGCGCTCCTCCCCGCCGCTCGTGCGATAGCGATTGTGCACAAACAGGACCATCGTCCGCCTGAGCCTAGTCGCGGGGGGCGGCGGGTCGGGCGAATGCGCTGCAAACCTAGACTGTCGGGAAGCATGAGGCCGGCATCGATCGTGATCCCCACCAGGGCACGCCTCTCCTATCTGGAGGTGGCCCTGGCGTCGCTCGCCGCCGCCGCGCGCGAAGCGGGCGCGGAGATCCTCGTCGTCGACGACGCGGGGCCCACGCCCGCAGCGCGCGCACTGGCCGAGCGCTTCGGCGCGCGCTACGAGCCGCACCCGCAACCACTCGGCCTGAACGCAGCCCGCAACACCGGTGTCGAGCGCTCCGAGGGCGAGCTGGTGGTGTTCGTCGACGACGACATCGCGGCGCATCGCGGATGGCTCGAAGCGCTGCTCGCGGCCGCCCGCGAGCACCCTGACGTGGACGTCTTCACCGGGCCGATCCTGCCGCGCCTCGACGCGCGGCGACCGCGCAGCTGCAGCGCGGGGCACGCGCTGGTCACGAAGCTCGACCTCGGCGGCGAGGACGCTGAGGCCCCGTACGCGTGGGGCGCCAACATGGCGGTCCGCAGAAACGCGCTCGAGCGCGTGGGGGCGTTCGACGTCTCGCTCGAGCAGGGCGGCGATGAGCAGGAGTGGCAGGACCGGTTGCGCGCGCAGGATCCCAGCGCGCGCGTGCTCTACGTGGCGCACGCCGCGGTCGATCATCGCCGCGCAGGTGCGGACGCGCGGCTGCGCCCGCTCGCCGCCGCCGCCCACGCGCGCGGACGCGCCGCTCGCCGCTATGACTCGCGGCGGCGACGCGCACCGTCGCTCGCGGCGGAGCTGGCGACGCTCGCCCGCTGCGTCGCGCATGTGCTCGTGCGCGCCTGCCCCGCGGGCCTGACGATGGTCGCGCACTGCGCCGGGCGGCTGCGTGAGGCGGCCGGCGAGAGGCGCGGCGAGGACCGCAGCTTGCGCGCGCAGGCCGAGAGCGCCAACGGCGCCGGCTCGCATGCGCCCGCGGATGACTTCCTCTCGGGCACGAGCGGCACCGTCGCCGGCCTCGACGCGGTCGCCCGCGTGATCGCCGATGGCGCGCTCGACACGTTTGAGCTCACATCCACCAGGCGCCTGCGTCTCGCGCTGGCGGCTCGTCGGGCGCCGCCGCGGCGGCGGGTGCTCGCGCTCGGCGTCGAGCGTCCCGAGCACCGCTCGCTGACGCGCAAGATGCAGGCCGAGCTCCTGCGCTCCAGGCACGAGGTCGAGCTGCACAGCTCGCCGCCGGGAGCGCGCGGCAAGTTCGAGAACCTCAACCTGCTGCTCGCCGAGCATTCTCCGGAGAGCTGGGACTGGCTGCTCGTGATCGACGACGACGTCGAGTTGCCGCATGGCTTCCTCGACAGATTCCTGTTCCTGTGCGAGCGCTTCTCGCTGGTTCTCGCGCAGCCCGCGCACCGGCTGGACTCGCATGCTGCGTGGGCAGTGACGCGCCGCCGCGCCGCGAGCGTCGTGCGCGAGACGAGCTTCGTCGAGATCGGGCCCGTCACGGCGTTCGCCCGCAGCACCTTCTCGACGCTGCTGCCGTTCCCCGACCTGCGCATGGGCTGGGGCCTGGACGTCCACTGGGCTGCGATCGCGCGCCAGCGCGGGTGGCGCTGCGGCGTCGTCGACGCGCTGCCGATCCGTCATCGCGCGGCGCCTGCCGCCGCGAGCTACCCGCGCGCGCAGGCGATGGCCGAGGCCCGCTCGTTCCTCGCTCAGCGCGCCCATCTGAGCGCGAGCGAGGCGCAACGCACGCTCGCGACGCATCGCCGCTGGTGATGGCGCGAAGCGCCGGCGCGCCGAAGGTCGCGGTCCTCGCAGAGTTCTACCCGAGCCGTCGCGACCCCGTGCTGGGCATCTGGGCGCATCGCCAGGCGCTCGCAGCTCGGGACGCGGGCGCCGACGTTCGCGTGCTCGTGCTAAATCGGATCGTCCCTCCCCGGGCCGCGCTCGCCGCCGGTCCGCTGGCGGCCGCGCGTGAGCTCTCGCAGCGGCTGCGCGAGCCCCGCCGCCAGGAGCGAGACGGCCTTCAGATCACATATGTCTCCTACATCTCGCCGCCGCGCGAGCACGGCTACCCCAGTTGGGGGGCATGGGCGGCGCCGGCGCTCGGGATCGCGCTGCGGCGGCTCGCGCGATCGTTCCCGTTCGAGCTGATCCATGCGCACAACGCGGTTCCCGCAGGCGACGCTGCCGCGCGCGCGCGGCCTGGCACGCCGCTCCTCGTCTCGGTCCACGGGGGCGACGTGCTCTACACGGCCACGCGATCGGGGGAGGGCGCGACGGCGGTCGCCCGCGGGCTGGGCGCGGCACGGCTCGTGCTCGCCAACAGCGAGGGGATCGCTGTGCTCGCGCGCAGCCACGGCGCGCGCGAGACCCGCGTCGTGCACCTCGGCGCGGAGCTCGCGGCGCAAACGACACGGCGCGAGGCGCCGGCTGGGGCGCCGTCGCTCGTGACGGTCGCGCACCTCGTGGCGCGCAAGCGCCACGCCGACGTCCTGCGGGCGCTCGCGGTGCTCGGCGCGCGCCACCCCGCGCTGCGCTACTCGATCGTCGGCGACGGACCCGAGCGCGTGGCGCTCGAAGGCCTCGCGATCCGCCTCGGCGTTGCCGATCGCGTCGACTTCCACGGGCAACTGCCCCCGCAGCAGGCGCTCGAGCGCGCGCGACGCTGCACGCTGTTCGTGATGCCCTCCACCGAGGAGGCGTTCGGCGTCGCCTACATCGAGGCGATGGCCGCGGGCGTTCCGGCGATCGGCTGCCGCGGTGAGCCGGGCCCCGAGGAGATCGCCGTCGCTGGCGACGGCTTCATGCTGGTTCCCCCCGGCGACATCGAGCGACTCTCGCAGCGGATCGACGAGCTGCTCTCGGACCCGCACAGGCTGCGCGAGGCCGGCCAGCGCGCGCGCGCGAGCGTCGCCGCGCACTTCACGTGGCAGCGCTGTGGCGAGCAGACGCTCGCGGCCTACGAGCACGCGCTGCGGTGAAGCCGGTCCTGTTCCTCACCGGTCAGGTTCCCGCCTACAGGGTGGGCGCGCTCGCGCGCCTGCACGAGCACGAGCAGATCGAGGTGGCGCTCTTCGGAGGCCACGCCAAGCACGCAGGTGCGCCCTTTGCCGGCGAGCTGCCGTTCCCGCACCGCTTGGTCTCGCCGCGGGAGCCATATGCGCTGGCCGCGAGCGGTCGCTACCGCGCTGTCGTCTGCTCGACCAGTGGACGCCTCGCCCCGCTCGCGGCATGGGCGGGCGGGCGCCGCGGGCACCTCGCGCTGATCCTGTGGACGTCGCTGTGGGCGCATCCGCGAAGCGCCTTTCATGCGCTCAGCTATCTGCCCCTGCGCCGCCTCTATCGCAGCGCCGACGCGGTCGTGAGCTATGGCCCACACGTGAGCGCATACGTACGCGCTCGCGGCGCGCGCAATGTCCACGTTGCGCCGCAGTCGGTCGATAACGACTTCTGGCGCTCTGCGCAGGTGAAGCCTGCGCTTGAGGGGTGGCCGGATGCGGCGCTCAGGTTCCTGTTCGTCGGCCGGCCGGCCAGGGAGAAGGGCCTGCAGACCCTGCTGGGCGCGTGGTCGGCGAGCGGGCTGCGCACGCCCGATGCGGCGCTCATGCTGGTGGGCGTCGGCTCGGCGCCGCCCGGCGCCAGGGCGCCGGCGGGCGTGATGTGCCTCGATCCCGTCTCGCCGCAGCAGCTGCGCAACCTCTACGCCGCCGGCGATGCGCTGATCGTGCCGTCGATCCCGACGCGCACCTTTCGCGAGCCCTGGGGGTTGGTCGTCAACGAGGCGATGAACAGGGGCCTGCCGGTGATCTCAAGCGATGCTGTCGGCGCCGCCGCGGGCGGCCTGGTCCGTGACGGGCGCAACGGCCTGGTGGTGGCGGCGGGCGATGAGCGCGCGCTCGCGGGGGCGATCGAGCGACTGGCCGGTGACCCGCAGCTGCGGCTGCGTCTGGGCCGCGCGGGCGAGCAGGACGTGCTCGCCTACAGCCACGACGCGTGGGCGCGGGGCTTCTCGCAAGCGCTTGCGAGCGTCGGGCTCTCCCGGGGGCGTTGGTAGCGTGCGTGCGCAGCGAATGAGGCTGATCCAGCGAAAAGGCGTATTCGCCGGGCCGCTCGCGCTCCTCGCGCTCGCGATCCTCACGCTCGCGCCGCCCGCGCGCGCGGACGTTGGCGAAACCATCATCCAGCGATGCACTCACGGGCAGTCGCTCGCAGGCTTTCGCCCGAGCGACTACAACCGTGCGCTCAAAGAGCTGAGCGCGGACGCGGAAGAGTACACAGACTGCTCCTCGCTGATCCGCGCTGCCGAGCTTGCGGCGGCCGGCGGGCGCCAGGGCGCAGCCGGGGCGGCGCCCGTGCCGATCGCGACCACACCCGGTGAGCAGCGCGCGATCGCGCGCGCGACCCATCGCAAGGCCGCACCGGTCGACATCGGCGGGCGGCTCATCCATCCGGGCGTCGTGCACGTGAGCATCGCCTCGGCGATCAGCAAACTGCCGACGCCGCTGCTCGCGGCGATCGGGTTCTTGCTCGCAAGCCTGCTCGCGGTGATCGGGAGAACGCTGCGAAACCGTGTCCGTGCCTACCGCTCAGCTTGAGCCGCCCGCCGCGCCCGCCGCGGCGGGGCGGATGCCAAAGATCGCCGGCCGGCTTCCGCGCCGCTCGATCCGCGCGATCGCCCGACCGCAGGCGTCGTGGTGGCCGACGCTGCTGTTCGCGGGGATCCTGTGCTTCGTCACGTTCTACGCCAAAGGCGGCCTCAACCTCGAATCGATGACGAGCACCGAGATGTCGCTCACGCTGGCAGCGGGTATTACGATCGCAAGCGCGGTGCTGCTGGCCCCGCTCGCGGGGCGAGCGTATGGCGCGTGGCCCGTCGGGCTGCTGCTCTCCTTCGCGGTGCTGAGCGCCGTTTCGGTCGCCTGGTCGGTGCAGCCGGATGAAAGCTGGCGCGATGCCGACAGGCTGCTCGCCTACGGCGCGGTGTTCGCGGCGGGGGTGATCCTCGCGCACATCGCGGCCGACCGCTGGCGGGCGGTGCTTGGCGGGATCGCGCTGGCAGCGGTCGTCGTCTGCGGCTTCGCGCTGCTCACGAAGGTGTTCCCCGGGGAGCTCGCGCCTTACAACGCCTACGCGCGCCTCGAGGAACCGTATGGCTACTGGAATGCGATCGGCCTGACGGCTGCGCTCGGTGCGATCTGCTGCATGTGGCTGGGCGCGCGGCGCACGGGCCACCCGCTGATGAGCGCGCTGGCCTACCCGGCGATGGGCGTGCTTCTGCTGACGCTGCTGCTCGCCTTCTCGCGCGGCGCGCTCGCTGCGCTCGCTGTCGGGCTCGCGCTGTGGTTCGGCGTCTTGCCGCTGCGGCTGCGCGGCGCGGCGGTGCTCGTCGCCGGCGCTCTCGCCGCGGGAGCGCTCGCGGCATGGGCGTTCTCGACAGACGCGCTGAGCGCTGAAGGCGTGTCGGCGGCAGGCCGCGCGTCCGCCGGGCATCAGCTAGGAGCGCTGCTCGTCGCGATGGTCGCGGTGCTCACGGTCGTCGGGCTCGCGGCGGGGTTCCTCACCTCGCGCCGAGCGCCGAGCGCCCGGGCGCGCCGCAACGCCGGGGCGCTGCTGTGGTCGCTGATCGCGCTGGCATTGCTGTCATTCGCGGGCGCGCTCGCGCACAGCCATCGGGGCTTCACCGGCAGCATCTCCCACGCCGTCACATCGCTGACGGACCCCAACGCGAAGCCGCCGCCCAACACACCGTCGCGGCTGACCGCGGTGGCGAGCGTGCGCTCGCGCTACTGGAAGGAGGCGCTGCAGATCTTCGCCGCCCACCCAACGGTGGGCGCGGGCGCGGCCGCGTATCAGACCGCGCGCATGCGCTATCGCAAGGAGACGCTCCAAGTCCGGCACGCGCACGGCTTCATCGTGCAGACGCTCGCGGACCTCGGCCTCGCCGGGCTGGCGGTGGTGCTCGCGCTGCTCGCCTCGTGGATGGCGGCGGCGGGAAGGGCGACCCACCCGTTCAACCGGCGCTGGCGGAGCTGGCGCGAGATGCGCGCCGGCGCGCGCCCCAGCTGGCGGCGCGTGCCCGAGCGCTACTCGCCGGAGCGGATCGGCATGCTGAGCATGCTCTGCGTGGTCGTCGTGTTCGGCGCGCACTCGCTCGTGGACTGGACCTGGTACGTGCCCGGCAACGCGTGCGTCGCGCTGCTTTGCGCCGGCTGGCTCGCGGGCCGCGGGCCGCTCTCCTCGAAGCGTCGCGCCGCCGCGGTGCAGGTCGATCGCACACTCGCGCTGCGGCGTGCGCTTGCGCGCCGGGAAGGACTCGTCGCGGCGGTGCGCAAGCTCGGCGCGACGCGTCTGGGCGCCGCCGCTGCGGTGCTCGTCGCGGCGCTGCTCGCCGCGTGGTCGCAGTGGCAGCCCCAGCGCTCCGAAGACGCCCGCCAGGAAGCGCTTGCCGTACTCGCCCACGACCCGCGTGGGGCCGCCGCCGCCGCGAGCACGGCGGTCTCGCGCGACCCGCTCTCGGCGGAAGCGCTGTTGACGCTCGCCTACGTGCAGCGCACGAGCGGCCGCCCGACACTCGCGCGGGCGACGCTTCAGCGCGCGGTGCGCCTGCAGCCGTCAAACCCCCAGACCTGGCTCGCGCTCGCGCGCAGCGACCTCGCGAGCGACCCGCGCGCGGCGTTGCCGGAGGTGCAGGCCGCGGTCTTCCTGAACCCGGAGTCGATCGCGCCGGAAGCGCTCGCCAAGGAACCCGAGGCGGTCGAAATCTACAACGACTACGTCGAGGCCCTGCGTGCGGCCGGCCCGCCACACACGATCAGAACCGGGAGCGCGTCGCACGCGCCAGCAAAAGGCTCCGCGCCCCGGGCATCCCGCCGCTAGCGCGCACGCGCACCTGCTCGAAGCCGAACTGCTCGAGCAGGGCGCCGAGCGTCGCGCCGGTGTAGAAGCGCAGATGCTCGCCGAGCGGGTCGAAGTGCTCCGCGAACGCGCGCGCGGAGAGCGCCACGCGCAGCATCCTCAGACGTCCATGTGCGGGCGTCGAGAGCAGCAGCGTCCCGCCGGAGCGGAGCACGCGCCGGGCCTCTGAGAGCCAGCCCGCGGTGTCCGCGACATGCTCGATCACCTCGCCCGCCCACACGACGTCGAAGCACGCATCGGGCAGATCCCACTCCCCTTCGCCGTCGATCAGGCGCAGATCGAGCTCGGGGTGGAGTCTGCGGGCCCGCCGCAGCGGCTCCTCGGCGATGTCCGCCGCGAGGACCTCTGCCCCCGCGGCGAGCGCCTCCGCGGCGAACCGGCCCTCGCCGCAGCCGACGTCGAGCACGCGCATGCCCGCGGCCACGTTCTCGAGCAGGAAGCGCCTGCGCGCCGCGAAGTCGCTCGGGGCAAGGCCCTCCGGCAGGCGCTGCCACAGCTGCTCGTGGTACTCGCGCAAGCGCATCGGCGCTCAGCTTGAGATCGGCGGGCTCGAGCCTCAGTAGGCCCCGCGGCGGGTGATCACCGCGGGGAGGGTCTTCAGCAGGATCGACAGATCCAGCGCCAGCGACCAGCGCTCGAGGTAGATGAAGTCGAGGTGCACGAGATCGTCGAAGTCCAGCTCAGAGCGACCGGAAACCTGCCATAGGCCGGTTATCCCGGGCAGCACCAGATAGCGCTTGCGGTGCCAGTCCTCGAGCATCTCGTAGTCACGTTCGGGAAGCGGGCGCGGTCCGACGAGCGACATCTCACCGCGCAGGACGTTGATGAGCTGGGGCAGCTCGTCCAGCGAGAAGCGCCGCAGCAGGCGGCCAACCGGCGTCAGGCGCGGGTCCTCGCGGATCTTGAAGAGCGCACCGGAGGCCTCGTTCATCTCTTCGAGGTCCGCCTGGCGCTCTTCGGCGTTGGTGTGCATGGTGCGGAACTTCAGGCACGGGAACGGCCGCTGCCCGATCCCCCTGCGCACGGAGCGGAACAGGATCGGCCCGCGGGAGGACACGCGCACGGCGATCGTGATCATGATCAGAAGCGGGCTGAGAAGCGCGAGCAGGAACATCGCGCCGATCAAGTCGAACGTGCGCTTCAGCGCGAAGTCGACGCCCTCGAACACGGGCGGCCCGAGCTCGAACAGCGGAACCGACTGGCCGGGGACGAACTCCGAGCGATGGATGAGGATCTCCATCGTCGAGGGCGCGAGCCTCACGCTCACGCCGCGGCGATGGCACTGGTCGACGAGCTCGACCGCGTCGTCCTGGGGGAAGTCGGGATCGGCGATGATCACCTCGTCGATCCGCTCACCGGCGAGCACGGACTCGAGGTCGCCGAGCGAGCCCAGCGGGCGCAGGCCGCTGCCCGCGAGCTCGTGGGGTGAGAGGTAGCCGACGACCTCGATCGGCGAATGCTGAGCGTCCGCGAGCGCATGCGCGACGTCGCCGATCTGCTTGCCCCGTCCGACGAGTACCGCCCGGCGCTGGTAGCCCGCGGCACGCAGCATCAGCGCGGTCATCCAGTCATAGGCTGCGCGCAGCGAGGAGACGTAGAAGATCGCGAACGCGAGCGAGCCGTAGAAGAGGTAGTAGCTGGAGAAGTGTTCGCCGTTGACGACCGCGAAGATGAGCGCGACGAACGCCACCTGGAAGAGCGAGCCCACGATTCGCGACAGCCCTGGACGCAGCGGCCGTGCGGCATACAGCCCGGAGCGCGCGAACAGGAGCGCCGTCAGCAGGTAGGCGAAGGGCAGGAACTGCTTGGTCCCGTGGAGCAGGTCGTGCCTGTCGATCGCGCCGTGCACGGCTTCCTTGAGCGCGAGCGCGGTGAAGATCGCGAGGGCGACGGCGGCGAAGTCCAGCGCGAGCATCGAGACCACGCCCGCGGCGCGCCGCAGCGCAGCGGTGCGAACCAGAAACGACAGCGCCGGCGGGCGCTTGCGCCGGATATCGCGATCGGAGATTCGCGCGGGCGCGGGCGCGGCAGCGAGAACCGTCCTCGGCGCGCGCGGCCTCGCCTGCAGCGGATGCGGGGAAGGGGTGCGCGGGCGGGGAGTCGGAGGAGTGGACGTTCCCGACGAGATTGGACCCATCTCGCTGCTCACAACACGTCAGCCTCGCACATGTAGCGGAAGTTCGGCTCGTTGAAAGACTGCGCCCGCGCTCGCGCGCGGATCTAGCGGGAGCCGCCGACCAGCAACTCGACGCCGGATTGCTCGATCGTACGCCGCAGTCCCTCGCGCAGCGGGACCTCGGGCGACCAGCTGAGCAGCTCGCGCGCGAGCGTGATGTCCGGCTTGCGCTGCTTGGGATCGTCGACGGGCAACGCCTCGTAGATGATCTCCGACGTCGAACCGGTGAGCTCACGGACCGTCTCCGCGAGTTCGAGCAGCGTGAACTCGTCCGGGTTGCCGATGTTCACCGGGCTGTGATGGCCGGACTCGGCCAACGCGATGATCCCCGCGATCAGATCGCTCACGTAGCAGAACGAGCGCGTCTGGCTGCCGTCGCCGAAGACCGTGATCGGGCGGTTGTCGAGCGCTTGGCGAAGGAATGTCGGGATCGCGCGCCCGTCGTGCGGGCGCATGCGCGAGCCGTAGGTGTTGAAGATCCGCACGATCGCCGTGTCCACACCCTGCTGGCGGTGGTATGCCATCGTGAGCGCCTCCGCGTAGCGCTTCGCCTCGTCATACACGCCGCGCGGACCGATCGGGTTGACGTGACCCCAGTAGCTCTCCGACTGCGGATGCTCGAGCGGATCGCCATAGACCTCGCTGGTCGACGCGATCAGAAAGCGCGCGCGCTTGCTCTTGGCGAGGCCGAGCGTGTGATGCGTCCCGTAGGAGCCGACCTTCAGCGTGTGCAGCGGCAGCCGCAGGTAGTCGATCGGCGAGGCGGGTGAGGCGAGGTGGTAGACGAAGTCGACCTCCTCGTCGATGAAGTACGGCTCGATGATGTCCACGCCGACGTGCCTGAAGCGATCGGGGTCGCGGATGTGCTCGATGTTGGCGAGCGAGCCGGTCTCGAAGTTGTCTACGCAGATCACGCGGTTTCCGCGAGCGAGCAGCTCGTCGCAGAGGTGCGAGCCGAGGAAGCCGGCGCCGCCGGTGACCAGGCACGTTGCCATGCGCGGAGGATAACCGCCTGCAGGCCGCCGCTGCGGTGCCCGCTCCTCGCAGGCAGGCCCATATGATCAATGCATGGCGAAAACCGGCGCCGGCAATCGCGAGCAGGAGCATCTGACGATCGCGCCCGTTGTCGGGGCGGAGGATCCGCGCCGCTTCACCGACTCCGGCATCGAGATCTCCGAGCTCTACGGCGAGGCGGATCTTCCCGCGGACCTCGACCTCGGCGAGCCCGGCGAGTTCCCGTACGCGCGCGGGGTGCACCGCGAGATGTACCGCAAGCAGCTCTGGACCATGCGCCAGTACGCCGGCTACGCATCTGCGAAGGAGTCCAACGAGCGCTACCGCTATCTGCTCTCGAAGGGCTCGACGGGGCTCTCGATGGCCTTCGATCTGCCGACGCAGCTCGGCCTGGATTCGGATAACCCGCGCTGCCTCGGCGAGGTCGGCCGCACCGGCGTGGCGATCGACACGATCGACGACATGCGCACCGCGTTCGACGGCATCCCGCTCGATCAGGTTTCCACGTCGATGACGATCAACGCGCCCGCCGCCTGCCTGCTCTTGCTGTACGAGCTCGTCGGCGAGGAGCAGGGCGTGCCGAGCGAGAAGCTCCGCGGCACGACCCAGAACGACGTGCTCAAGGAGTACATCGCGCGCGGCAACTACATCTACCCGCCAGAGCCGACAATGCGCCTGACGACCGACCTGTTCCAGTACTGCCACGAGCGCGTGCCCCGCTGGAACACGATCTCCATCTCCGGCTACCACTTCCGCGAGAAGGGATGCTCGGCGGTTCAGGAGGTCGCGTTCACGCTCTGCTCGGGCATCGCATACGTACAGGCGGCGATCGACGCGGGACTCGACGTCGATGACTTCGCGCCGCGCCTCGCGTTCTTCTTCAACGGCCACAACAACGTCTTCCAGGAGGTCGCGAAGTTCCGCGCCGCGCGTCGGATGTGGGCGCACATCATGCGCGAACGCTTCGGCGCCACCAGCGAGAAGTCGACGATGCTGCGCTTTCACACGCAGACCGGCGGGGTGACACTGACCGCGCAGCAGCCCGAGAACAACATCGTGCGCGTCGCACTGCAGGGCTTCGCAGCCGTCTGCGGCGGCACCCAGTCGCTGCATACGAACGGCTTCGACGAGGCGCTCGCGCTGCCCACCGAGCGAGCCGCGAAGATAGCGCTGCGCACGCAGCAGATCCTTGCCCACGAGTCAGGCGCAGCCGACACCGTCGACCCGTTCGCAGGCTCCTACTTCGTCGAGTCGCTGACCGACGAGATCGAACTTCGAGCAAACGAGCTGATCGCGAAGGTCGACGCGCTCGGCGGCTCGGTCAACGCGATCGAGTTCATCACCGGGGAGATCGACGAGTCAGCCTGGGGCTACCAGGAGCGCTACCGCATCGGGCAGGACATCGTTGTCGGAGTCAACGAGTACCGCGAGGAAGACATCGAGGTGCCGGACCTGCTTCGCGTGGACCCCGAGTCAGAGAATCTGCAGGTTCAGCGCCTGAAGGAGTTCAAGGCAAACCGCGACTCTGCACTCGTGCTGACGAAGCTGGAGGAGCTGCGCGAGGTCGCGCGCGGCAGCGGGAACCTGCTGCCGGCGATTCGCGAGGCGCTGCGCGCGCGAGCCTCGTTGGGCGAGGTGTGCGGGGCCATGCAGGACGTCTTCGGCTCCTACGCACCCCGGTTCTGAGGCTTCTCGGCGCCGGCCAGCGGCCGAGCGTCTAGGGTGCGCTCGTGCTCGCCGATCCGGCCGTCAGCCTCTATGACGTCATCCTCGCGGTGCACATCACCGCGGTCGTCGCCGCCTTCGGCGTGACCTTCGCCTACCCGGTCATGTTCGCGCTCGCAGCCAAGCGCGACCCTCGCAGCCTGCCGCTCATCTACCGGATCGAGTACACGGTCGAACGCGTACTGGTCAACCCCGGGCTGCTGCTCGTGCTGGCCGCCGGCATCTACCTGGCAAGCGACGGGCATCACTGGAGCGATTTCTTCGTGCAGTGGGGCATCGGAGCGGTGCTCGTGATCGGCGGGGTCGTCGGCGCGGTGATGATCCCGACCGCCAAACGTGCCGAGGCCGTCGCGCTGCGCGATCTCGCCTCCGCTGGCGCTGAGCTCGGCGAGCTCAGCGCCGAGCATCGCGCGCTGGCGCGCCGACTCGCGGTGGTAGGGACGCTGTTGAGCGCGCTCGTGGTCGTCACGATCCTGTTCATGGCGATCAAGCCCTAGCTGCTGGGCCCGCGGTACGCTGAGGCGATGGGCAGCCAGGGCTACCGGGTCGCGGTCGTGGGCGCCACCGGGCAGGTGGGCACGCTGATGCTTGCGCTGCTGCGCGAGCGCGACTTTCCCGCGGCCGAGGTCGTGCCGTTCGCCTCCGAGCGCTCGGCCGGGCGTGAGCTCGACGGCGGCATGGTGGTTCGCGCGCTCAGCGATGACGCTATTCGGGGCTTCGACATCGCGCTGTTCTCCGCGGGCGGCGCGATCTCGGGGGAGTGGGCGCCGAAGTTCGTGGAGGCCGGCGCCACCGTGATCGACAACTCCTCGCGCTGGCGCATGCAGGATGACGTGCCGCTGGTGGTCAGCGAGGTCAACCCCGACGCGCTGGCCGGGCACCACGGGATCATCGCCAACCCGAACTGCTCGACCATGCAGATGGTCGTTGCGCTGAAGCCACTGCACCGCGAGGCCACGATCGAAAGGCTGGTGATCAGCACCTACCAGGCCGTCTCCGGGACCGGCAGGCGGGCTGTCGATGAGCTGCTCGAGCAGTCGCATGCGCTGCTGCATGAGCGCGAGATCGCCCCGCCGAGCGAGTACGCGCACCAGATCGCGTTCAACGCGCTGCCTCATGCGGGCAGCTTCGCCCCCGCGGAGGACCACACCGACGAGGAGCGCAAGCTGATGAACGAGACGCGAAAGATCCTCGCTGACCCGTCGATCCGAATCAGCGCGACCTGCGTGCGCGTACCCGTCATCAGCGGCCATTCGGAGGCGGTCAACGTGCAGACGCGCGAGGCGATCTCTCCTGAGCGCGCCCGCGAGCTGCTGCGGGCCGCGCCGGGCGTCACGGTCGTCGACGACCCCCAGCAGGCGCAGTATCCCATCGCGATCGACGCTGCCGGCGAGGACGACGTGTTCGTGGGTCGCATTCGCCGCGACCCCGGGCACGAGCGCGCGCTCGATCTGTGGATCGTCGCCGACAACCTGCGCAAGGGGGCTGCGACGAACGCGGTCCAGCTCGCGGAGCTGTTGCACGAACTCGGGCTCGTGCGCGCGTCCGGCACGCCCGCGGCCGCATAAGCTCAAGCGGCCCGCACGCTGCTTGTTGAGGGCTCGCGCCCCGCGGAAGGAGTCGCGCGATATCGCTCGAAATGTGGGGCGATGATCTCCTCGGAGGTACAGCGCACGCTGGTCAAGTCTCCGCCCGAGCTGTGGACCGAGCTGAGCGATCCCGCATCGCTCGCGCGCCATCTTGGTGAGTTCGGCGCGATTCGCATCACTCGCCTCGAGCCGGAGCGGAGCATCGAATGGGAGGGCGAGACAGCGGCCGGCACGGTCCTCATCAAGCCTTCCGGCTGGGGCACGAGGGTCACGCTTCGGGCCACACGCGCGACGCCCGCGCCCCAGCACGAGACGGCGCCCGCGCAGGACGATGCGCAGACCGGCTCCCCCGTGCCAGAGCCCGCGGGTATCGCCGAACAGGACCACGCGGTGCAGGCGCCCTCGCCGGCGCCCGCCATCGACGGCGAGCAATTCCCCGCCGCCGCGCCCGGCGAGTCCGAGACCACCGGCGCGCACGAGCCGCAGCCGGCCAGCGAGACGCTCTCACCCGCGCCGCCTGAGCCGGACGCTGCGATCGAACCCGGCGCCGAGGTCGAGGGCGCACCTGCGCTCGGCAACGAGGCGGCCGAGCAGCTAGAGCAAGACGGCGAGGCCCTGAAGCCCAGGTCAGTCGAGGACCGCCAGGATCCGTCGCCGCGCAATCAAGGCTTCTTCGCACGGCTGTTTCGCCGTGCGCGTCGCCCGGAGGCGACCGAGCGCGCGCTCACGCCGGCCCCCGCAGAGGAGCTCCAGCCCGCGCTTGCCACCGAATCCTTCGAGCCGCATGCCAGCGAATACTTTGAGCCGCGCGCCAGCGAATCCTTCCAGCCGCTCCCGGCCGAGGATCCCGCGCCGCCGGAGAGCGACGCCCCGACCGCGAGCGCGCTCGCGCCAAGCGAGACGGACGCGCCGGCGCAGGGCGAGCCGCCGGGGTTTTCGATGAGCGCAGAGGCGGAGCCGACCCCGGAGAGCTCGGCGCAACCGCAGGCAGCTGATCTGAGTGCAGCCGAGGAGAGCGCGAGCGAGGAAGTGACCGAGGTGCTGACGTCGATGCTCGATCGCCTCGGCACCGCGCATCACCGGCCGTTCTCGCGGGCCTAGGGCGAGCGGCGGCCGAGCGCGGGTAGGATCCGCGTTCGATGTCGAGCAGCTCACACGACCGGCATGCCGACGCGGCTCTGCTCGCGACGTCACGCAGCGGGCACCGGCGCGCCCCCCGGCAGAAAGCGCCGGAGACCTACGAGGAGAAGCTCGAGCAGCTGCAGTCGCTGCGCCAGGCTGCGCTTCACTCCGCGCCGGAGGCGGAGGAGAAGCAGCATGCGCGGGGCAAGTACACCGCGCGCGAGCGGGTGGAGAAGCTTCTCGACCCGGACTCCTTCCAGGAGCTCGACACCTTCGTGCGCCACCGGACCTACGACTTCGACATGCAGAAGAACAGGCCATGGGGCGATGCTGTGGTGACCGGGCACGGCACGATCGACGGCCGCCGCGTGTGCGTCTTCAGCCAGGACTTCACGGTGTTCGGCGGCTCGCTCGGAGAGGTGATGGGCGAGAAGATGTGCAAGATCATGGACCTGGCCGCGAAGATCGGATGCCCTGTGATCGGTATCAACGACTCCGGCGGCGCGCGCATCCAGGAGGGCGTGGTCTCGCTCGGCGCATACGGCGACGTGTTCGTGCGCAACGTCAGGTGCTCGGGCGTGATCCCGCAGATCAGCCTTGTCATGGGACCGTGCGCCGGCGGCGCGGTCTACTCGCCGGCGATCACCGACTTCATCTTCATGGTCAAGGAGACCTCGCACATGTTCATAACGGGCCCCGACGTGATCAAGACGGTGACCGGCGAGGAGGTGGGCTTCGAGGAGCTCGGCGGGGCGATGTCGCACAACACGAAGTCCGGCGTGGCGCACTTCGCCTCCGAGGACGAGGACGCGTGCTTGGAGGATTGCCGCTATCTGATCAGCTTCCTGCCGCAGAACAACCTGCAGACCGTGCCACGCGTGCAGCCGACCGACGACCCGCAGCGAATGGACCCGGAGCTCGACCACGTCGTCCCGGACAACCCCAACAAGCCGTATGACATGCGCGACGTGGTGCGCTTGATCGTCGATGACGGCGAGTTCTTCGAGGTCCACGAACACTACGCGCGGAACATCATCTGCGGCTTCGCTCGCCTCGATGGCTTCTCGATCGGCGTGGTCGGCAACCAGCCCGCGCAGCTCGCAGGCGTGCTCGATATCGACGCGTCGGCAAAGGCCGCGCGCTTCGTGCGCACCTGTGACGCGTTCAACATCCCGCTGCTTACGTTCGTCGACGTGCCGGGGTTCCTGCCGGGGACCAGCCAGGAGTGGGGCGGCATCATCCGCCACGGCGCAAAGCTTCTATACGCTTTCACCGAGGCGACCGTTCCGAAGCTCACGGTGATCACGCGCAAGGCCTACGGCGGCGCCTACGACGTCATGGCCTCCAAGCACATGCTCGCCGACTTCAACTTCGCCTGGCCCACCTCGGAGGTCGCGGTGATGGGCCCGGAGGGCGCGGTGAATATCATCTACCGGCGCGACATCGCCGGGAGCCCGACCCCGCAGGAGCGACGCGAGCGGCTGATGGCCGACTACAAGGCGCGCTTCGCGAACCCCTACACGGCGGCAGAGCGCGGCTACATCGACGACGTGATCATCCCGCACGAGACGCGCCCCAAGCTGATCGTTGCGCTGCACACACTGCAGAGCAAGCGCGAACCGGGGCCGAAACGCAAGCACGGCAACATCCCTCTGTGAGCGCTGCGGAATGGACGCGATCGACGGCGATGGCGGCGCACGCAGGCTGATCACACCGGCGGCCTCGCCACATGAGGCGGCGGCGATCATCGCCGCGCTAGAGCGCTTCAGGCGCGCAACCGCGCAACCACCCCGCGCGGCGGCGGCTGCCGCTGACGGCTGGAGGCTCGCGGCTGCGTTCGAGGCGGTCGCGGGCCAGCCGGAGGACGATTCCGGCGATCCCTGGATAAACACCTAAAAGCCGCTAGGCTTTAGCCTAATAGTTGACCGCCGGCGGCCACCCCGCCCGCAACGTCTATCGACGCAGACCGGGCAGTAGTCCGCATCCAGGAGGTTTTCCCGCAAATGGAGCCAGTTTCCGTCCCCGCCCAGCGCGGCACGCTCGAGGATCCGGAGATCCTGCAGAACGTGCCCGGGCACGTGATCCCGATCCTGCAGCGCGAGTACGACGACTTCAAGACCGAGGCCGGCAAGTTCCTCGAGGGCGAGACGCCAGAGGACGAGTTCATCAAGTTCCGCCTCAAGCAGGGCGTCTACGGCCAGCGCCAGCCGGACGTGCAGATGATCCGCGTGAAGCTCCCGTTCGGCGGGATCACACCCGAGCAGATGGAGAAGTTCGCGGACATCGTCGAGCGCTACGTGCCGCTGAACAAGGGGCATATCACCACGCGCCAGAACGTCCAGATGCACCACATCCCGCTGCTGGACGCCGAGAAGGCGATCCGCGAGCTCGGCGACGCCGGGCTCTCGAGCCGCGAGGGCTGCGGCAACACGATACGCAACGTCACCGGCGACCCATGGGCGGGGGTCGCGGCCGACGAGCTGTTCGACATGACCGCGTACGCGGGCGCGTACGTGCGCTATTTCGTGCGCCACCCCACCACGCAGGCGATGCCGCGCAAGGTCAAGACCGCATTCGATGCGAGCACTGAGGGGCGGGCGATCAGCGAAATCCACGACATCGCGTTTCGCGCGCGCGTACGCGACTCGGAGGACCCCGACAGCCCCGGCGAGGTGCGCGGCGCGCAGATGCTCGTCGGCGGCGGCACCTCGATCATGCCGCGCGTCGCTCAGGTGCTCTACGAGTTCGTCGGGCTCGACGACGGCGAGTACCTCAAGCTCTCCGAGGCGGTCTTCAGGATCTTTGACCGCCAGGAGTGGCTGCGCTCGAACCGAGCGCGCGCGCGCATCAAGGTGTTCGTCGACAAGTATGGGATCGACGAGCTGCGACGCCAGGTCGAGGAGGAGCTGCGCGGCGAGTGGGTCAAGGAACGTGACTTCTCGGTCGAGCATCGCCTGTTCCTCGACGACGAACGCGAGCGCGCGCCCGCTCCTCCGCAGTCGTTCGGCAGCCCGAACGGCGATGCGTCGGAGTTCGAGCGCTTTCGCCGCGCGAACGTGCGCGAGCAGAAGCAGGACGGCTTCGTGACGATCGAGGTGAGGGTGGTGCGTGGCGATCTCACGCCCGAGCAGTTCAGAGGGCTGGCTGCGATCACGCGCGAGTACTCGAGCGGCTACGCGCGCACGACGGTGCAGCAGAACCTCGTGCTGCGCTGGGTGCGCGAGGAGTGCGTGTACGACGTGTGGAGCGCGCTGTCGGAGATCGGGCTCGGATCCGCCGGCTCGCGCGAGATCGACGACGTCGTCTCATGCCCCGGCACGGACTCGTGCAAGCTCGGGATCACCAGCTCGATGGGCCTGAACGAGGCCGTGCAGGAGCGCATCGAGTCGATGCAGATCAGCGACCCGCTCACGCGCCAGCTGAACGTCAAGATCAGCGGCTGCCCGAACGGCTGCGGCCAGCACCATGTCGGCAGCATCGGCTTCTATGGCGCGTCGATCAAAGTGGGAACGCACACGATCCCGGCGTACGTGCCACACGTCGGCGGCGTCTACGCCGGCGGCGAGGTCAAGTTCGGCACGCGCCTGAAGCTGCGACTGCCCGCCAAGCGGATACCTGATGCGATCGAGCGCTGGATAGTCCATTATGAGAGTGAGCGCAACGAGGGAGAGGGGTGGAACGACTTCGTAGAGCGCGTCGGAACGGCGCAGCTCGAGACGGTCGTCAAGGATCTGTCTATGCCTGTCGATTTCGAACTCGAGACGATGAACCAATTCATCGACTGGAACAGGAGCGCGCCCTTCCAGGTCATTCGCGGCGAGGGCGAGTGCGCTGTCTAAGCCGGTGCCAGTGAACGGCGAATGGAGAACAATGCGTCAACCGAACGGCCACATAGCGCAGATGACCTCCCAGTCTGACCCTGCGTTGAGCCTCACCCACACACTGCGCGAGGCCGCGCGCCACGGAGCGCGCGCGGTGCTGCTGTGCTCCTTCCAGAAGGAGGAGTCGGTGCTGATCGACGAGCTCATGCGCCTCGATCAGGGGACCGGCAAGGCGGTCAGGATCGTGACGATCGACACCGGCGTGCTCTTCGAGGAGACGATGCAGACATGGCGGGCCTTCGAGGAGCGCTTCGACATCAAGATCGAGGTGCAGGACGCGAGCAGTGGCTCTCGGCCGTGGAGCGGCCCCGAGCACTGCTGCTCGGTCGCGAAGGTCGCTGCGCTCGAACGCGCGCTCCACGACGCAGACGGCTGGATCACCGGCATCCGCCGTGAGCAGGGTCCCACGCGCGCGAACGCGGAGCTGATCGAACGCGACGGCAAACGTGACCTGGTCAAGTACAACCCGCTCGCCCACTGGACCGACCGCGACCTGTGGCGGCGCATCCACGAGCGCGAGCTGCCGTACAACCCGCTTCACGATCTCGGCTATGAGTCGATCGGATGCGCACCGTGCACCCAGGCCGGCGCCGGCCGTGAGGGCCGTTGGGCGGGAACCGACAAGACCGAGTGCGGCCTGCACGACGAGAGCTTCCAATGATTCTCGCCACCGGCTCGCAGCTGAGCCACCTACGGGAGTTGGAGTCGGAGGCGATCCAGGTGATGCGCGAGGTCGCGGCCGAGTTCGAGCGGCCGGTGCTGTTGTTCAGTGGCGGCAAGGACTCGATCGTGCTCCTGCGGCTCGCCGAGAAGGCGTTTCGCCCCGGGCCGTTCCCGTTCCCGCTGATGCACGTCGACACCGGGCACAACTTCCCCGAGGTGATCGAGTTCCGCGACCGGAGGGTCGCCGAGCTCGGCGAGCGTCTGATCGTGGCGAGCGTGCAGAGCTCGATCGACAGCGGGCGCGTGGTCGAGGAGACCGGTCCGCGTGCTTCGCGCAACCGGCTGCAGACGGTGACGCTGCTGGACGCGATCGCCGAGCATGGCTTCGACGCGGCATTCGGCGGCGCGCGACGCGACGAGGAGCGCGCGCGCGCGAAGGAGCGGGTGCTTTCGTTTCGCGACGAGTTCGGGCAGTGGGACCCGAAGAACCAGCGGCCCGAGCTGTGGAACCTCTACAACGGACGCATCAAGAAGGGTGAGCACGTGCGCGTGTTCCCGCTGTCCAACTGGACCGAGCTCGACGTCTGGGAGTACATCGACCAGGAGGACCTCGAGGTGCCGACGATCTACTTCGCGCACGAGCGCGAGGTTTTCACGCGTGACGGCATGCTCTACGCGTTCTGGCCCGGCACCGAGCTGATCGACGGCGAGGAGGTCTTCAGCGAGACCGTCCGCTACCGCACCGTCGGCGACATGAGCTGCACCGGCGGCGTGCGCTCGCACGCCGGCACCCTCGCGGAGGTCGTCGTCGAGATCGCCGCCACCGAGATCACCGAGCGCGGTGAGACGCGTGCGGACGACAGGGTCTCCGAGGCCGCGATGGAGGATCGCAAGAAGGCGGGCTACTTCTGATCGGCGCGCTGCAGGCGAGCTGCTGCGCGGCTTTCCTTGAGGTGATCGCTTCCCCGCGCGTGTGCGCCCGTCGGCGCGAGCGCGATTAACTAAGCTTCGCGCCCGATGTTCGAGAAGGTACTCATCGCCAATCGTGGCGAGATCGCCGTCAGGATCGCGCGCGCGCTCGAGGAGCTCGGCGTCGACAGCGTGGCCGTCTACTCCGAGCTCGACCGCGACGCTCCTCACGTCTCGCGCGCGGGCGAGGCATACAACCTTGGCGACGGCCCCGCCGCGCAGAACTACCTGAGCATCGAGAAGATCCTCGACGTCGCGAGCTCCTGCGGAGCGCAGGCGATCCACCCGGGATACGGCTTTCTCGCTGAGAACGCGGCGTTCGCGCAAGCGTGCGAGCAGGCGGGCGTGGTGTTCATCGGCCCGCCGGCGAGCGCGATCGAGGCGATGGGATCGAAGACACGCGCGCGCGAGCTGATGAAGGCGGCGGGTGTGCCGATCGTGCCGGGAACGACCGAGCCGGTCGCCACCGTTGCCGATGCTCTCGCAATCGCGCGCGAGCAGATCGGCTTCCCCGTCGCTGTGAAGGCGTCCGGCGGCGGCGGCGGCAAGGGCTTTCGCGTGGCGCTCGGCGAGGACGAGTTGCAGGGCGCCTTCGAGGGCGCCAGCCGCGAGGGCGAGAAGTTCTTCTCAGATCCGACCGTCTACCTCGAGCGCTACCTGCACGACCCGCGCCACGTCGAGGTGCAGGTGCTCGCCGACCGCCACGGCAACGTGATCCACCTCGGCGAGCGCGACTGCTCGATCCAGCGCCGCCATCAGAAGGTGATCGAGGAGTCCCCCGCGCCCGAGTGGATAGTCGACGAGCGGATGCGCGCGCGCATCGGGCAGATCGGCGTGGAGGCGGCGAGAGCCGTCGACTACGTCGGCGCGGGCACGATCGAGGGCCTGTTCGTGAGCGACCCGCAGGGCGCGAGCGCGGACGCGGCCGAGTACTTCTTCCTCGAGATGAACACGCGCGTGCAGGTAGAGCACTGCGTCACCGAGATGACCACCGGGATCGACATCGTCAAGGAGGGGATCCGCGCGGCTGCCGGCGAGGAGCTCTCCATCCGCCAGGACGACGTGGTCCTGAGCGGCCATGCGATCGAGTGCAGGATCAACGCGGAGGACGCGTCCAAGAACTTCGCGCCCGCGCCGGGCAGGATCGGCGCCTACCGCGAGCCGAGCGGACCCGGCGTGCGCGTCGATTCGGGGGTGCAGGCGGGGGCAGAGGTCTCGCCGATGTATGACCCGATGGTGGCGAAGCTGATCGTGTGGGATGCCGATCGCGCACAGGCGACCAGGCGGATGCTGCGCGCGCTTGGCGAATTTGAGATCGAGGGCCTGAAGACGCTGATCCCCTTCCATCGAGCGCTACTCGCGAGCGAGCAGTGGGAGCGCGGGGAGACCTGCAGGGACCTGCTCGAAGACCGCGAGTGGCTGAAGCGGCTCGCGTTCGCGCCCGCGGTCCGCGACGCGGGAGCAGCTGAGCCCCAGCAGGAGCTGCTCGAGCAGACCTACGCGGTGGAGGTTTCGGGTAAGCGCTTCGACGTGCGCGTGCTCGGGCCGCCATTCGCGGCTGCCGGCGCGGCGGGCAACGGAGCGGCACCCAGCGCACCGAAGCCCAAGCGCAGCGAGCGCGCATCCAGCTCATCGAGCGCGGGCGAGGGCGATGTGCTCGCGGCGCCGCTTCAGGGCAACATGTGGAAGGTGCTCGTAAAGCAGGGCGACACCGTCGAGGAGGGCCAGCTGCTCTGCATCATCGAGGCGATGAAGATGGAGAACGAGATCACCGCGCACAAGGCGGGCACGATCGTCGAGCTGCCGATCAGCGAGGGCGCGCCGATCCTGGCGGGCGCGCCGATCGCGACGATCAGGAGCGCCGAGGGCGCACAGCAGGACTAGAGCGTGCGGAGGTTCTCCGCGTGCACCCGGCGCTGCTCGCGCGAGTGGCGCCCCGGCGGAAGCTCCGTCCCGGAGCCGAGCTCGCGCAGGCCACGCAGGTAGGCGAGGTCCTCCTCGAGCACGCGGAGCGCTCGCACGCCGTCGAGCGCCGGTCCGTGCCCGGGGATCACGTGCTCTGCGGCGCTCGCAAGCGGACGAAGACGCTCGAGCGTCGCCATGTAGGCGTCTGCGTCGCCGGCGGGACCAAAGGATGGGATCTCGACGGCGGACAGATAGTCGCCCGCGATCAGCACCCGCGCCCAGGGGATCCAGACGGCCATGCCGTCCCCGGTGTGTCCCTCGCCGGCATGTAGCTGCAGCTCGGCGGCGCCGATCGCGCAGCGACCGGGCACCGGCAGGGGCTGGACCGAGCCCAGCGCGAGCGGCCGGCTGCGAGTGAGATGCAGGCTTTCGTCGAAGTCACGCAGCTCGCGCTGGGCGACTCCGGGTTCCGCCGCAAGCCGATCGGCGGTGCTCCGCGCGCAGCCGAGTGAAACCTCCGGAAAGGCGATCCGCGCGAGCAGGTGGTCCCAGTCGGCGTGCGTCGCGAGCAGCCCGCTCGGCGCCGGAAATCCGGACCTCGCCACGAGCGGCGCCAGCAGCTCGAGCTCCTCGGGGAGCACGGGTGAGTCGATGATGAAGCTCTCGTTCACCTCCTCCCCGTCCCCCGCGGCGGAATCGCCGTGCTGCACGCCGGCTGCGCCTGGCGCTCCGCGCACGATCACGCAGTTGAGCGCCAGCAGCGCGCTCGTCACGACGATCACGTCGCTGTGCACCGACACGGCCCGCACGCGCGTGCGGCGGCTAGGAGGCGCCGAGGAGCTTGGCGGCCTCGCGCAGGTTCGATACCTCCGCGGTCGGCTTTTTCTGCGACGGCTCGAGCGTCTCCTTGCTGCGATTGACCCACACGACCGGCACGCGCGCTTTTACGCAGGGAACGACGTCGTGGTAGTAGCTCGAGGCCACGTGCACCCAGCCGCGCTTGCCGCCCATGCGCCTCGCGCACTCGGTGAAGTGCGCGGGCTCGGGCTTGTAGGAGCGCACCTGCTGCGCGGTCACGACCAGGTCGAAGTCGGTCGGTATGTGCCGGCGCGTCTGCCCGAGCAGCTTGTCGTCGATGTTCGAGAGCAGCCCGAGCTTGTATTTCTTCGCGAGCTTCTGCAGCTGCGGGTTTGCCTCGCGGAAGGGTGGCCAGCGCTGCACCGAGTCGGGGAGGAAGCCCGAGCGAGAGGGCTCGAGCGACCAGTCCATGCGTTTCGCGATCTCGATCGCGGTGCGCCTGAGCACCTCGGCGTAGAGCTCATAGGAGCCGCTCTCGATTTCTCGCGAGACCTCGTGGAACAGCGATATCAGCAGGCCGCGGTCGATCTCGAAGCCGTCCCGGGCGGCCTCCTTGGAGAAGGCTTCGTAGATGCCGCTCTCCCAGTCGATCAGCGTGCCGTAGACGTCGAATGTGACAAACGTGACGTTTTTCGGAATCGGCATCGCGCGGGCATTATGCCGCGCATCGTCGGCGGGGCGCGCCGACCCGGTTCCGAAAGCGCCTCCTGCACGGCCTATGTCATTTCCGTTAGAGTCCCGCGCCGCAGATGGACCTGCTGGAATACCAAGGCAAGCAACTGTTCGCCCGCCATGGACTGCGGGTCTCCTCGGGGAAGGCAGTGACGACTATTGAGGACGCGGTCGCGGCTGCGCAGGAGGTGGGCTACCCGGTCGTGCTCAAGGCGCAGGTGCTGATCGGCGGCCGCGGCAAGGCCGGCGGCGTGAAGCTCGCGGCGGACGAGAGCGAGGTTCGCGAGCACGCGCGGAACATCCTCGGCATGGACATCGGTGGGCACACGGTGCACACGCTGTGGGTCGAGCACGCATCGGATATCGCCAGCGAGTACTACGCATCGGTGCTGCTCGACCGCTCGGCCAAGCAGCCGCTGATGATGTTCAGCGTCGAGGGTGGTGTGGACATCGAACAGGTGGCCGAGGAGAGCCCGGAGAAGCTGATTCGCCGCCACGTGGACCCGCTGGAGGGACTCTCGCGCGAGCAGGCGCGCGCGATCGCAAACGACGGCAACGCAGACGGCGACGTGATCGACGGCGTCGCCGACGCGCTGCTCGCGCTGTACGAGGTCTGGCTCGCCGAGGACGCGACGCTGGTGGAGATCAACCCGCTGATCGTCACGCCCGAGCGCGAGGTCAAGGCACTCGACGCGAAGGTCTCACTCGACGACAACGCGCTCTACCGCCATCCCGAGAACCAGTCACTTGCGGACAGCGAGAACGAAGACCCGATCGAGCGCCGCGCCAAGGAGCAGGGCGTCCAGTACGTCAAGCTCGACGGAGACATCGGCATTCTCGGCAACGGCGCCGGCCTGGTGATGTCCACGCTCGACGTCGTCGCGAGCGCGGGCGGCTCGCCCGCCAACTTTCTCGACGCCGGTGGCGGCTCCGACGCCGAGAAGGTCAAGCAGGCGGTGGCGCTGATCCTCGCCAACGACGCGGTGAAGGCCGTCCTGTTCAACATCTTCGGCGGCATCACGCGCGGCGACGAGGTGGCGAAGGGGTTGATCGCGGCGTTCGCGGAGATCAAACCGTCGGTGCCGTTCGTCGTGCGCCTCGACGGCACCAACGACGTCGAGGGACGACGTTTGCTGCAGGAGGCGGCGCTGCCTAACGTGTACTCGGCACAGACGATGAACGACGCGGCTGAGAAGGTCGTGGAGCTCGCGGCGGGGCACAGCGTCGGAGCGGCGATCTGATGGCGGTTCTAGTCGACGAGCGCACGCGCCTTGCCGTGGCCGGCATCACCGGCCGCGAGGGCTCGTTCCACACGCTCAACAACCGTCGCTACGGGACGAACGTCGTCGGCGGCGTGACACCGGGCAAGGGCGGGCAGGATGTCGAGGGCATCCCCGTGTTCGACAGCTGGCGGGAGGCGATGGCGGAGGTGCAGCCGAACACGGCGATGATCTTCGTGCCACCCCGCTTCGCCGCCGACTCGATCCTCGAGGCGGCCGCCGCCGGCGTCGAGCTGGTGGTCGCGATCACCGAGGGGATCCCCGCTCATGACGAGCTGCGGGTGTACAACCGGCTCAAGCGCGACCATCCCGGCACCCGCTTGATCGGACCTAACTGCCCCGGCATCCTCTCGCCGGGCAAGGCAAACGTGGGGATCATCCCTGCGTCGTTCTTCGAGCAGGGCAATGTCGGCGTGGTCTCGCGCTCGGGCACGCTGACCTACCAGATCGGCAACGAGATCGCGCGTGCCGGCTTCGGCTGCAGCACGATCGTCGGGATCGGCGGCGACCCGGTTCCTGGCTCGTCGTTCGTCGACGTGCTCGAGCTCTTCTCCGCAGACGAGCAGACGGAGCTGGTCGTGCTCTCAGGTGAGATCGGCGGGTCCGCGGAGGAGGAGGCTGCCGAGTACATCGCGGCGCATATGACCAAGCCGGTCGTCGCCTACATAGCGGGCTTCACCGCTCCCGCCGGCAAGCAGATGGGCCACGCCGGAGCGATCGTCTCCGGCACCGCGGGAACGGCCGCAGCAAAGGCTCAGGCCCTTGAAGCGCGCGGCGTGCGCGTGGGTCGCACGCCCACCGAAACGGCAGAGATCGCGGTCGAGGTCCTCGGCGGCACCGCGGTCGCCGCCAAGTGATCGTCGCCACTTTCGCCGCCACTCCCCGCTCGCGCCGCTCCCGCAGATGCCTGGCGGTACGCTAGGCGCTCATGGACGAGGAGATGGCACGGACATTGGCTGAGCTCGAGCGCAAGCTTGCCGATCTCGAGCGCACACTGAGCACGATCGGCGCGGCGAGCGGATCCGCGGCGCACGCGAGCGTGGCGCCGGCCGACGCGCAGCCGAGCAGCTGGAGCGTGGGCAGGATCGTCGATGAGACGATCGAGCCCGCAGCGCCCGCGCAGGCCCCGGCGCCGAGCGCGCCGCCGGACCTCGGGAGCAGCAGCTCGCGCGCAAGTGCTGCTGCCGGCTGGGTGAACACCCGCTGGGATGCAGCAAGCAAGTCAGGCGCCCGTGAGTCCGCCATCGGTGAGCCGGCGGCCGCGCCGCCACCTACGCCGCCTGCGCCGGCGTCCTCGCAGCCGACGCCCATAGCCACCCAGCCGGCGCCGACGTCTACCCAGCCGGCGCCGACATTTACGCAGCCGGCGCCGACATTCACGCAGCCGGCGCCCGAACTCGCCCAGCCCGCGTCTGCGCAGCCCGCGCATGCGCCTCACCGCTCCGGCGCCTCGACGGCGACGCTCGACTCGCCGGCATTGCCGAGCGCAGCTGAGCTGCTGCGCTTCCGCGACCGACTGGAGAGCGTCCTGCGCGAACTGGCCGAGGACTGCGAGGGGCTGCTCGGGCGCCTAAGCTACGCCCCCGTGCCCAGTGTCAGTGGCTCCACGATCTCCTTCGCGCGCGGCGCTCCATCGCTCGACATCGTCGACGTGGAGGGCCTGAGCAGCGCTGCGGTGCGCGCATTCGAAAGCGACGCCGCCGGCACGACCGCGTACGGGACGTCGGTCGGCTACCCGCGACTGCGCGCGTGGATCGCCGAGCGCCACGGCGTGGAGAGCGACCACGTGCTCGTGACGAACGGCTCGATGCAGGCAGACGCGTTCCTGTTCGAGCACCTCGTGCGCCCCGGCGATGACGTCGTCGTCGAGCGCCCCTCCTACGACCGCACGCTGCTGTCGCTGCGCCAGCGCGGCGCATGGGTGCACCAGGTCGAGCTCGAGCCGGACGGCATCGACACAGACGCGTTGCGGCGGCTGCTCGGCGGCGTCGCGGGCGTGCGTCCAAAGCTCGCCCACATCATCCCGAACTTCCAGAACCCCGCGGGCTACACGCTCTCGCTTGCCAAGCGCCGTGCGCTGCTGGAGCTCGCCGCCGAGCACGAGTTCATCATTTTCGAGGATGACCCCTACGTGGAGCTTCGCTTCAGCGGCGAGCGGCTGCCGACGATGCTTTCGATGGATCCCGAGCACGTCGTCTACGCATCCTCGTTCTCAAAGACGGTGTGTCCGGGCATTCGCGTCGGATATCTCGTCGGCCCGCCGGATCTGATCGGCGCGATTGCCCAGCTCGCGACGAACACGTACATCTCGCCGAGCATGGTTGCGCAGTCGATCGTCCACGAGTTCTGCATCTCCGGAGCGATCGACCGCTCGATCGAGACCGTCAAGACGGCCCTAGCTGAGCGCGCCGAGGCCCTCGCGCGTGCGCTCCAGCGCGAGCTGCCGGACGCCGACTTCGTGCCGCCGCAGGGCGGCTACTTCATGTGGGTGACGTTGCCCGCGGGAACCGACGTGAACGCGCTTCACCACGCCGCCGCCGAGCGCGGCGCGTCATTCGTGCGCGGCACCGACTTCCTGCTCGAAGGTGGCGAGAACACCCTGCGCCTCGCTTACTCCGGCGTCACGCCCGCAGAGATCGAGGCCGGCGTCGCCCGCCTGGCCGACGCGTATCGCTCGCTGTAGCGCCCCGGTTGGCCGACGACTCACGCTCGCTCGAGGGTGCTTAGGCCTCTGCGCCGGGGAGCGGAATACTTCACGGATGGCATCCCGGAACCTGGATCTCGTGCGCTCGATCTACGCGGCCTGAGCGCGGGGCGACTTCAGCTCGGCCGAGTGGGCCGACGATCGGATCGAGTTCGTCTCGCCGATGGGGGTCGAGACGGGGAGCTGGACCGGGCGCGCCGAGATGGCAAAGGCCTGGCGGGCGACGATGAGCGCCTATCACGGCCTCCGTGTCGTAGCGGATGAGTGCCGTGAGCGCGACGATGAGCGCGTCCTCGCGCTCCACAGCTTCGGCGGATGGGGCAAGACGAGCGGGATCGATCTGGAGCGAGCGGCGCCGAAGGGAGCAATCCTGTTTCACCTCCGGCGCGGCAAGGTGACCAGGCTTGTCATCTATCCCGACCGCGAGTGTGCGCTCGCTGACCTCGGCGTCGAGCGCGAGACCGACGCCTCGAGCACCTAGCCCGCGGAGCGTCGCGAGCAAGAAACGATCGCGCGCTTCAGCGGCCGTAGCGCTGGCCGAGCACCAGCTGCTCGGGGAGCGCCGTGCGCGCGGGCGGCGAGGGGTCGGCGATCACCGAGACGGTCTCCGCGACGCTCGCCGTGAGGGCGATCGACTGCCCGTCGGCGCTCTGCAGCAGCACGCTGTCCTCGTCCCTTTCAGCGAGCACGCCCTCCATGCCGGGCTCGAGTCCCGAGGCCTTCAGGTAGCGCAGCAGATCCTCGGCCTCGTTCTCGAAGCGCAGGACGCGCACCTTCGCGCCGACCTGCACGTCGGCGAGCGGAACGCCCGCGAGGCGCGCTCCGGCGACGATCGGATGGCCATGCGGACAGGTCTTCGCGTCGCCGATCGCAGCGAGCATCCGTTCCTCGAGCACCGGCGACATCGCGTGCTCCAGCCGCTCGGCCTCCTCGTGAACCTCATCCCACGGAATGCCAAGGATGTCGGTCAGGAAGCGCTCGATCAGGCGATGACGGCGCACGATGCCCTCGGCGTGGGCTGCGCCGCTCTCGGTGAACGCGATCGCGCGGTCGCTGCCGCGCGTGATGTAGCCGTCGCGCTCCAGGCGCCCGATCATCTCGTGAACGGTCGGCGGGGACAGCTGCATCGCGCGCGCGACGTTCGCGCCGGTCATCGGCAGCCGCGCCTCCTGCAGCCAGAAGAGGATCTGCAGATACTCCTCCTCGGCGACCGTCGCCGGCGTACCGCCCTCGCCGTTCACGGGAGTGATGCTAGTGCAGCTCAGCTCGAGAGCTGATCGATCGTGCACTCGCGCGGAGCCTTGTCCTCGCGCCAGCGGCGCAGCTTTGCGCCGTGACGGATGCGCCCGGCAGAAACATGGTCGAAATCGATCTCCACCACGAGCTCCGGGCGCAGCGCGATCCACTCGAGCTCCTTGCCCGCGCTCCAGCGGCTTGGGTCGGCCGACCCGCGCTCGCCCGTCTCATACGGGGCGAGGAAGTCCACGAGCCGGCGCTTCTCGGCGGCGCTCAGCCCCGAGCAGTGCCCAACCACGCGCAGCTGCTCGCCATCGTAGAGTCCGAGGGTGAGCGCGCCGACCGTGCCGGCCTGCTTTCCCGGGCGCCAGCCCGCGACGAGCGCGTCGATCGTGCGGACTCGCTTGACCTTGACCATCCCCTTGCGCTCACCCGGCCGGTAGGGGGCCGAGCTCTCCTTCGCGATCGCGCCCTCGGCGTGTTCGAGCCAAGGACGGGCCTGCGCGGGGTCGCGGACGCTCGACATGAGCTCCATCGGAGCTTCGCCAAAGTGATCGCCGGCGAGCAGCCGCTCGAGCTCCGCGCGGCGCTCCGCGAAGGACCGCTCGAGCAGCGACTCCGCCTCGAGCGCGAGCAGGTCGAACGCGACATACACCGCCGGCGTCTCCGCCGCCAGCCGCTGCACACGCGAGGCCGCCGGGTGGATGCGCTGGCCGAGCGCGTCGAAGTCCTCGCGGCCGTCGCGCCCGCGCACGACGATCTCCCCGTCGAGCACGTAGCGACCCTCCGGAAGCGAGAGCTCCGGGAAGTAGCGCCCGAGCGGCCGGCCGTTGCGCGACTGCAAAAAGAGCTCATGCGCGTCGACGAACGCGATGCAGCGAAAGCCGTCGAGCTTGATCTCATAGCTGTAGTCCTCGCCGAGCGGAAGCTCCGCGCGCGAGAGAGCGAGCTGGGGCTTCAGTGGGGGAGCGAGCGCGAGCGTCACGATCGCTTGCCTCGCGCGCTCCGTGCGCGGCTCGGCTGCACGCGCGCAGGCTCGCCCTTCTGCTTGCGGAAGTGAGGCGGCCAGGGGGCGTCGCCGAGCCCCTCGCGCTCATCGCGCGCGGCGAGCTCGAGCAGCCCGTCAAGCCGGCCTGGTTGATCGTCGATCGTCGCTGACGGGTCGCCCCGCTCTCGCAGGCGCGCGGGCACCGTCTGCAGGCGCAGGTCAGCGGGCTCGACGTCCTCGACCTCCGCCCATTCGAGCGGGCAGGAGACGCGCGCGTCCGGGACCGCCCTCACGGAGTACGCGGAGGCGACCGTGCGATCGCGCGCGTTCTGGTTGTAGTCGATGAACACCCCCACGCGCTCCTCCTTCCACCAGCGGCTGGTCGCCCTTCCCGGCATCCGCCGTTCGACCTCGCGCGCGAGCGCGAGCGCTGCGCGGCGCACTTCTTCGAAGCTCAGCAACGGCTCGACGCGCACATATACGTGCACCCCGCGCGAGCCTGAGGTCTTGGGAAAGCCGCGCAGCCCGTGCTCCTCGAGCAGCTCGCGCACGCCCAGCGCAACCTCGCGCACCTGTGCGAAGGGGACATCCGGGCCCGGATCCAGGTCAACTCGAAGCTCGTCCGGATGGTCGAGATCGGCACGCCGCACCGGCCATGGATTCCAGTCGATCACGCCGAGGTTCACGCCCCACAGCAAATGCGCCGCATCGTTCGGCACCAGCTCGCGAGCGCTGCGCCCGCTGGGAAACGTCACCGTCGCCGTCTGCAGCCACTCCGGGGCGCTGTCGGGCACGCGCTTCTGGAAGAACGGCTCGCCCGCGACGCCGTCGACCCAGCGCTTGAGCACGGTCGGGCGCTCGCGCAGATGGCGGACCACCGCCTGCTCGCACGCGATGTAGTACTCGACGAGGTCGATCTTCGTCAGCCCGACGTCCGGAAAGAACACCTTGCCCGGGTTGCTGATGCGCATCTCTCGGCCCGAGGCCTCGACGATCATGTGCTCGGACTTTGCCGCCATTGCTGGAAGGATGACCGATCGTGAGCCCGCGCACGCGAGCGCCCGCCGGCGCCTCACATCCCGGCCATGCGGCGATCCCGAGCACGCTGCTGCTGGCGAGCGGCTCCTTCGGAGCGCGCCTTTCCTCCGCGAGCGTCCTCGCCGCGCTTGCGCGCGGCCTGCGCGCCGGCGGGCGAGCCGACCATGACCTCTGCCCGCTGCCGGACGCGCGCGAGCACGGCGAGGATGTGCGCAAGCTGCTCGACGCGCTCGAGCTCGACGCGCGCGTGCACCGCGCACGGGCGGTGATCATCGGAGCGCAGCGGCTGCACGAGAGCAGCCTCGCCCGCAGTATGACCTTCGAGATCGCCACTCGCGCCCGCCAGCGCGGCGTGCCGGCCTACGCCGTAACCCGCGAAAACGCGCTCGCGAGCTTCGATGCGCGCATGCTCGACCTGCAGCTTATCCTCGAGGCCCGCAGCGCTCGCGGCCTGGAAGCAAGCGGAAGAACGCTCGCGCAGCTCCTGTGAGCGGCTAGCTCTGGCATCCCGCGCACCAGAACGTCAGCCGGTTGTTCTCTCCCTGCGAGCGCCGGCGCACCGGCGAGCCGCAGCGCGGGCACGGACGGCCGGCGCGGCCGTAGACGAAGCTCGGCCTGGCGGCGAATCCGCTCTCGGCCGAGCGGCGCATGTTCTCGCGCGCGAAGCGCACCAGCGCGAACGCCTCGTCGTCGCGCAGCTCGCTCAGAGCCCGCCAGGGGTCGATTCCGACGGCGAAGCACGACTCGGCCTTCCACACGTTGCCGATTCCCGCGAGGATGCGCTGATCGAGCAGCGCGTCGCCGATCGGGCGGGCGGGATCCTCGCGGCGCAGGCGGCGCAGGAAGCGCTCGAAGTCGAAGCTCTCGCCGAGAACGTCCGGCCCGAGCGCCGTCAGTCGCGGATGCGCGCGCAGCCTCCGGTCGGGCGCCAGCTCCAGTAGCGGCCCGTCGAACTCGACGATCTCGCGGCCGCCGCCGCGCAGCAGCAGCCACGCGCGAGCGCGCGCGCGGTGCCAACGCTCACCCTCCCCGTGGACCGCCCACGCTCCGGTCATGCGCAGATGCGAATGCAGCGTGAGCCCCTCCTCGAAGCGCAGAAACAGGTGCTTGCCGTGAGCGTCCACCGCCTCGAGCGTCCTACCGGCGAGCCGCTGGGGCCAGCGCTCCGCGCGATGGCGGGGCTGGGGCGTCACGATCTCCTCGGGCACACGCCCTGCCAGCGCCGCGCGGATCCGAGCCGCCGCAAAGTGGATCGTGTCGCCCTCCGCCATCGCCGTAACGATCCTAGGGGCGCTGCGCGTGCGCTCGGAGCTCCAGCTCCCGCACGAGCTCTGCGACGAGCCGCGTGGCGCCCGCCACCGTGTCGAGATCGAGGTTCGCCGGTATGTCGCTCGGCAGGTGGTAGTTGGCGGGCATGCGCCAGTCCGTTATCGACAGCAGTGTCGCCGTCGGATATCCGGCGCGACTGGGAATGACGCTGTCGGTCGATGAGCGTGCGCGAAACCCCCGCTCGAGCGGTATCTGGAGGCGCCGCGCGCAGGCGGCAAGCTCCTCGCGAAGCC
>JAXDGS010000132.1:0-9947 GCA_034664905.1 Solirubrobacteraceae bacterium
GGTGTCCCCGACCAGCGGCAGATGCAGCAGCACACCGTCGGGCTGCGCCGCGCTCCTCGCGCGAGGACTCCGAGGGTCCCCAGTCCAACACGCCATCCACCACCGCGACGAACTCGCGCAGCGCCCCGGTCGCCGTAGCTGTCCCCGCTATAGCGTCAAACAGACCGAAATAATCAGCGACATGCATCGAAATCGCTGGTCAGGCGGTCGCAGTTCTGTGACGTGCCCCCAGCCTGCGCCAACTGAACCCTCCGCAAGTCGCTGACCTCGCCTTTTGGGTGAACGTGGGGGTTCAGATGGAGCTTCATCTGCACATGAGAGGGGACGCGAACCTGCGACGGCGTCCACCGGGGTGAGCGAGTTGAGGGATGGCCGCTCGAGGTTGTGGCGAATCCGGTCCGGTCAGTGCTGGACTGCTTCTGCTGGGATCGGTCGGGTGGAGATCGGCTGGGCTTATCCGTGGGCTTGTATCCGCACCGCTGTAGCCGCAGAGCAACGTCCGCTTCTGCTGAGTTGCGGGCGTTCGAGCCGCACGGATTGCTTGTGGCGGCTGTACAGGGCGCGCGGGGCCAGCCAGTTCTCGTCGAGTGTCAGTCGAAGAAACGCTGCCGGTCTTTGAGCCATCCGACCGCGGCGAGATCACGGGCCAACCACCCATACGCCAGGCTCGTCGCAGGGCAGGTGACGTGCAGCGGCAACTGGAGATCCTGAAGGGGGTTCTGGCCGAACGCGGTCCGGGCAGCACGCCGATGATCCTGGCCGAACTCCCAGAAGGTCCGGTCATGGTCGCTGGTGATCAGGCGCAGGTCGACCGTGGGAACGTCGGGGTCACGTTGCGTCGGGTCGGGATGCAGGATCAGGCGCATCTCGACGCTGCTGGCGTTGTCATCATCGACGAACCTGCCCACGAGCCCTTCGACGCGCAGGGGCAGCATGCTGTACAGGCCCATCGCACTGCCAAAGGCAGGAAAGTTGCAATCAACAAGCTGGCGGTAACCGATCAGGGCTGCGCGCACGACAGCCGTGGCCATGGCCAGCGTCAGCTCAGGCGAGTATGACTGCCATGCCCACCTGCCGGCGTGGGGTTGATCGCCATCGGGCCAGGGCGCGGCTGGAGCGTGTCACTGTCCTCCATGGCGAGTTGGGTGGATAGCCAGCGGATGTCATCGGAGTCGACGCTGCGGCCGCCTGACTGCCAGGTCGACCGCTGGGATGCGTTGACTTTTTCCATCCAAGTGGCGACCCCTTCGCGGAGCTCGGCAACGCGAATGGGGCGACGACGTCGTGCGGAGGCGAAGTCGTGGACAAATGCCGCGAGAAGGTACGTGCGTTCGCGCGCCAGCCATGATGTGCGCGGTACCGGCAGGGTCCTTCTCGTGATCGCGGCCTGTAGCCGCTTTTGCAGTCCGTTCTGGGCGAGGAGCCAGCGCCCGAAGTTCGTGGTGGGAAAGCGGAACTGTGTCCAGCTTTGCCATCCGTCGGCGAGCTTTGGGTGGATCTCGGCGAGCCTGACCACTTCCGGTGGCGGAGTCGTGCCGCGTGCAGGGGCGAGCGTGAGGTAGCCTTTCTGCAACCAGACACCCCACTGGACCAAATTCCCGTCGCGGTGCCGGACCAACGACTCGGCGAGGGGCCCGAGACCGCTCAGCAGCGCCTTCTCCGCGTCGCGCAGCCACAGGCCCGCTCGGATCGCAAGATCGGGTTCCGTAACGGCGCCGCTCGGGTCGCGACGCCGGATCAACGCCGCGATCACATCATCGGAAGGGCCGTCCCACGTCTGGTGCGCTTCGGTCTCGGCGATCTCATCGAGGACCCAGAACGCGGCGGCGGGGTTGACCCTCGCCAGCCCGATCAACAGCGCCTCTTGATCCGGGGCGGAGGCACTCGACACAGCAAAGGCGAGCGCATACCGCCATCGCGGGAAGGACCCGGCTGCGGCTACCGCCTCCAGGCTCACCAGCCCGGACCTGATCGCCTCGGATCCGAAGTACTGCTCGAATACCGGAAGCGCGAACGTCAACGTGCCGTTGTCGGGGACGGCAAGATCGGTAGCGACAAGGCGACGTACGCGCGGCAGCGGGTGGAACAAGGCAGCGGTCGCTGCCTCCGGCTGCTCGAGGATCCGAACGGCGAGCCGGGCCAGGTCCTGCCATGTTTCATCGGACACATCGGTGTCATGTGACTCGACCACCATGGTGGCGAGGTCGGATAGAAGTTGGGCTCGCGACACCTTGGTATCGCGGCCGGCGTGGACGCGAGCGGCCAGAGCCAGTGCGGTGAGCGGGCTCGTGAGCAGGTCGGCCGTCTCGGTGGTCCACAAGTGCAGGGGAACGTGATCGCCGATCGCCACTTCCGCCAGATCCGCCCCACGCCCGACCGGCCACGGACCGACGTCGATCTTCTCCTCGGCGGGTACCGTAATCCCGGGACGCGCGGTTGCCAGCACGCTGACTCCGGGCCACACCTGGACGAGTTCGCGCGCCTCCCTCAACAGGCGATCCGCCTCCTGGGCTGACACGCCATCGAGATCGTCGATGACCACACGGCAGGTGCGGGCCGGGTCCCCGCCGAGTTCGGTGACGACCGCCAGTTCCAGGCTTGAGGTTATCTGACGGGCGGTGAAGAACAGTGGGATCTCGGTGTCGGCGTCGTTGGCGGTGACCTGCAATCCTTGCTCCCACCAACGCGAGGCCTGTTCGGACTTCCCGGCGCCAAGGCGAGCTACCAGTACCCGAACCTGGCCAGCCGGAACATCGACGATCGGGTCGCCGAGCGCTGCCATCCAAGCCAACACCGCCTCCCGACGCGCTGCCGTCACAAGAGGTGTCAGGCGGGCCACCCGTCGGCCGTGCCCCCTGCGCACGGCGAGTTGCCACGCCTCGACACGGCTACGCATCCGCGGGTTAAACGCCACCGCGTCGGCGGCCTTCTCGATCGCGGTGCGTAGATCGAATGGGGCGACAGCTTCCCGCGCTTCCGCATCGGTGATCTGCCAGCTCCTGCGGGCACGCTCGTATTCGGCCAACTGAGCGCGCTTCCAGGCACGCAGCATGTCCGCGGGATACTGGTCAGGTATGTCGTCGACTTCCCAGGCATGGAACAGGCACAGAAGAAGCAAGTTGCTGGCGTCGCGGTTCTCCGCCTCGCTCATACCTGGATTCCAGCGAGAACCGCCTCCGCTACGTGCGTGGATGTGCGCGACGCGGCTGTTGAGAACCTGTCGGCCAGTGCTCTCGTTCACCTTGTAGAGATCAGTGTGGCATCCTGGCTTGCCGCACGCGAATGCGGTGCCGTAGAGCTGCCGAACCGTACCGGGCGTGGGCTCACGATGTTCGACAGGCTTCCCCTGCCTGACGGAATGAGCGGTCACCGTTGCATTATCCGGAACCGTAGGACACGGATCCGCATTGGGAGCGGCGCGGCGCGATATCCCGAAACGGAACACGGACTGTGGTGCGGGTGCCTGGCCATGCTCGTGCCCAGCATTCGGGCCAGCACACCGAGTTGTAGACGATCTTGCGGATGGGCACCACGCCGGTTTCCACCGTCACGCGCACCTGGGCGCTGTTCGGGCCGGTTGTCCGGCTCGTGCCGCCGGTTTCGGCGCTTGGGGCATGTCTTCCTCGGCGGTCACCCGGCTCAGGACGGTGCCGGTCGTGGTCTGGGCATGCTCGGCGGTGAGCACGGTGGCCAGGGTATGCGGCGTGGTGAAGGCGATCCGTGGTAGGTGGGTGTAAGCGGCGGGCCAGGACGGTGATCATCAGAGCAGCGTGTACACACGGGGATGCGTCTACGGCACGGGCCGCGTAGGTGGGTCAAGGTTGGCCGGCGGGCTCGAACACGATCATGTGAGGCAGCCAGGCTGCCTCGTACCCGCTCGGCGACTGAATACCTATGCATCTCGGTCCCACTGCCAGCAACAGCCGCGAGTCGCGGTGTCATGCCGATGACCGGCGGCGCCGCTGCGACGTGATCGGGCTGTCGCGGCACCTGTTGCTCGCGACGAGCGGTGCCCGGGATCGCTGACGGTCGTCGCGCCGCGCACGTCGAGGTGCTGAGGTGCGGCAGGATGACTACGTGCGGATCTGTGGTCGGGTCGACGAGTCGAGCGTCGGGGCACTCTTTGATGCGTGTGGCGCCCAGGCGCCGTGGTGACGATGCGTGTGGCAAGCCGCGCGCAGAACGCGGTTCGACTCCTGTTCCTGCTCCGCGACGGTGGTGAGAGGCCGCGGACCCCTCCCGACCCGGACGACATCGCGCGCGTGGTGCGGAGCGAGGTTCGACTGCATGCGTTGGATTTCTGGCTGCGGAATCCGGACTACCTGGCTGACGAGTTGCTTACCGAAATTGACGCCGGGCGCCTCGACGTCTCGTACGCAGCCTCCGCTGCGGTGCTGCTGGACGACCCGGAGCCGGCCCTGCGGCACTACCCGATGCACCGGTGGTTGTTCGGTGCCTACGAGCCGCTCGACGATGCCGCGGCGATTCTGGAGACCGCAGGGCTGCTGCGGATCGGGCGGACGGCGAGATCTGGCCGGCCGGGCAGCGTTGGTCGGACCCAGTTTTTCCTAACCGCTAAGGGCCTGAAGGCAGCTAACGACTTGGAGAGCCGTGAGGCCATGTTCGCTTGGTACCCGCGGCAGATCGAACTGGTCATGGCGGTAGCCCGCGACGAGCCGGGGTCGAGGCTTAAGGCGCGGCAGTACAAGCAGGCGGAGTATGCCGCTACGGAGCTGGGTAGCCGCATCGCTCCGATCACCGAACGCGTTCGCCGCCGGCTGGCTGATCGGGGTCTCGGGCTGATTCATGAGGTCAGAGCATGAGTAGCTTCGCAGCTGATGTCGCGGCCGGGCTCGGCGTTGGCACGTCGGCGGAGGAAGTCGATGCGGTGCTGGCGCTCGCGAAGGTGATCCCGTCGGGTGCGATGCCGGTACCGCGGCGGCTTCGCCTGCAGCGGCTGACGTTCACTGGGGTGAAGCCGCCTCGTTCAGCGCGGCACACAGAGGTAGAGGGCGGCTTCCCCCAGGTAATCTCCTCGACGGGATCCATTGACCTCGACCCGGACACTGAGCGCGGCGACGAGGTCGAGGCGGATGTAGACGAACTCATCGATACAGATGTTGGCGGCGAACCGTTTACGTTCGTCTGGGATCTCGGACCGGGTTTGTACGCGCTCGGCAGTTACGAGAATTTCCGCGGCAAGTCGACTGTGCTGGAGACCATCCTGTGGGCGCTGCGTGGCCGATGCGGGCTGCAGCGGGACGTTCGTGCGTGGTTCCGATATGTGCAACTCGAGTTCGCCGTCGAGAGTGAGCAGCTCACGGCGAGCTTTGATGTAGCCGGAGGCATGCCGTCAGGGCATGTCATGTCAGGCGGTGGCGACCGCAGCGTGGTGCTGGCGTCGTTCAACGACCACGACTCGTTCGAAGCCGCGATGGACGAGGTGATGATGCCGCGGCTGGAATTGACCGTGATTCCAGCGTGGCAGAACACACCGGGCGGTGGCGATGGACAGGCAGTGAAGCATGCATGGGTCACCTACGCCGGCGCCCTGTTTGTTGCGCACAATTCGCTGGATAACCTGCTGGGAGACACAAGCTTCTCCGGTCTGCCGGGTCGGCTTCTGCAGATGTTCGTCGGCACACCGTGGGCGTCGACGATGGTGGAGGCACAGGTTGCGACGAAAGCGGCGCGTGCCGAACTCGAGGCGGTCCGACGGCGTGCCCGCAGCGATGCGGAGGCGCGCGCGACCGATCACAACTCGGTCGCTGACGCGTTGCGCGAGGCCCGGGACCGACTTGAGGCGCTGCCCGACGTGAGCCGCGAGATGAGTGAGCTGTCCGGGGTGGTCGAGGATGTCGTAGCCCGGTCGGTGGCAATGACAGATCTGCAGCGAGCGGTCGCCCAAGCAGCGCGAGGACGCGATGAGGTGGCGGCGTCATTGGGGGAGGAGGAGGCCCGACGCCATGCGCTGGTCGAGGATGTCCTGGCCCGCCGGTTCTTCAACACCTTCGCCCCGACCGCGTGCCCGCGGTGCGCTTCGCCGGTGACCGCAGAGCGGTACAGCAGCGAGGGCAGGGATCACGCGTGTTCCGTGTGTGCGTCCGAACTCGACCTGGATGCGTTCGCGGAAGAACTCGTCCTCGCTGCCGACGTCCCCTCCGAGGAACGGGACTCGGCGCGGGCGGGGGCTTCGTTGGCTCGCCAGGGTGCCCGCGACGGATCAGACACTGAGGCGACCCAACATGACGATGACGATGCCTCTGAGCAGGTGGACGATCTGGTGGCGCTGACTGAGGCGCAGGCTCGGCTCGATGAGCTGACCGCTCGGTTGGGTGAGGAGCAGACGGCTCTCGACGCCGCAGCGGCGACTGTGGCTGCGACCCGCTCCGGGGAAGACATCTTGTCCGCGCGCCATAGCGCCGAGCTGGACGTCGCTCGCTTGGAGGGTGCGCTTGAGCAGCTCTTGCGCGTCGCTGGCCGCACCGAAGACAGCGCCGAGCAAGTGCTGGCCCGCCGCGCGGAGATCCTTGCGACCGCGGAGAAGGTCGCGAAGGGTCGTGTTCAGGCCGCGCAGCAGGACCTGCTGACGAATGTGAGCGCCCACATCCTCGAGCTTGGGCGGCAGTTCGGCATCGAGGCGCTGGAGCAGGTCAAGCTGCGCGGAAACGCGACTCTCGAGGTGCACAAAGGTGGACAGAAGACGTCCTACGGCAGATGCACCCGTGGAGAGCAGCTGCGCCTGAAGGTCGCGACCGCCGTCGCCTTGCTGCGGGTCGGCTTCGAGTCCGGGGTCGGGCGCCATCCCGGCTTGCTGTTGGTCGACTCACCCGGTGCCGAGGAAGCGACTCCAGAGAATCTGGACGCGATGCTGGCGGCCTTGGCGCAGGTGGCTGCCGACGTCCCGCATTTGCAGGTCGTAGTGGGTACGCGGTCTCCCCAGACGCTCGAAGCCCTGCTGGATGACGACCACCGCAGGGTCGCGCCGAAGGGTGGCTACGTGTGGTGACCAGCGGCCCAGACGACTGATCATTGCCGGCACTTGTCGGCGGTCGGTCGTAGCGTGCAGTTCCATTGGCCGTTGAGCTGGGAGGAGGAACGTGACGATGCCAGACGAACGCCGCGTTGAAATGCCCACCGGCATTGCCCAGCCCGTAGAACTTGGCGCGAGCGCCGATCTCGCTGGTGGTGTCCTCAGCGATCTCGAGCGTGTCCTCTCCACGGCCGCCATGGACGGCCGCTACGCCACCCTCGCTGAGCTCGGCGGCGTCGAGGTGCTCCAGCGGGAGGCTTCCTACCTCGTCCGGTCACCGATGCTGCCCGAATTAGCCCGCTCACTCGTTCAGGCGGTCACAGACGGTAACGCCTTCGATAGCGACGACTGCAGTGAGATCGCCGCGCCGGACGTTGGCGTGGTGATTGACTTGCTGCTAGAAGGGCTGGGAGTCACCACATCGCTGCTCGCTTTCGACGAGACCCTTGAGGTGCTCCTGGCCTCCGGCGAGGTGCTCGGTCGCCACGCTGAGGCCTTGAATCGTGTCTGCTTGGTCCGGACCGACGATCGGCGGGAGCAGCCGGCGCTCGCCGGGACGGCCCTAGAGGGAGCGCTACGTATGGCCCTCGGTGGATGGGTCCCGGAGTACGACGTATTGGGGGTTCTGGTCCGCATCGACGGGCCGCAGTCCCACCTGTTTGCCCGCCGTGCGCTCCGCTGTCTCGGCGTTGCTTACGAGCAGTGGCGCGATCGGCGTTTAGCACAAGCCATGACGCACGTCGCCGGCCTCGATTCGACCGTCCTCGAGGAATTCACCGACGACGTAGCGCTAGCCGAGGCGGACGCCGCCTTCGAGCTCGGACAAGTGTCCCTCCTCGACGCGCTCAGCTCACCAAACTTCACCCACGCGTCGGAGCATCTCGAGACCGCTCACCGACGGTTCACCGTCGCCCGGGCCGATGAGGACCGGGTGGACGCGCGCATCATGGTGTCCGCCGTGGAAATGCTCACCACGCAGCTCCTCGCGGCCCGAGACGGCGACACGCTCGGCGGCATTCAGGTGGCCGAGCGGCTCACGCAATTGGCCGGGGAGCTGGCTGTGGCCGTCCGCGAGCACACGCTGGGCTACGCGGGCTTGGGCCACTGGCATGGCGCGCGCCTCGACGCGGAGGTCGCATGGGCGAGCCTGGCCCGCGACGTGGCGGCGACCGCCGATGCGCTTACACAGACCAGCTGGTACGCGGCGGCACGCACACTTGAAAGGGTGCTCGCGGCGTACCAAGCAACTCGCTGTGTACAGGTCCTCGTGAGGAAAGAGGATGTCGCTGGGCTGCGGGCGTTGCTCGCTCCACGCATAACGGCGGGAATCGCGGCGAACGCGGCCCTCCTCACGCACCTCGACGATCACGTTCGCGCCCTCGAGGCACGCCGCAAGGTTGAGCGGGAAACCGGGGACCTATCCGAGAGTCTGGCCGCGGAAATCGACGCCGCCCGCAGGCTCCTCGACTCCGCCAGCGCGCAGTTCGGGCAGACCGGCGGTGGGCCCCCAAAACGGCAGGGCGCGGTCCGCGCCGCAAGCCATGACTACCTTCCGCGCCTTAACGCCCTGCTGCCTCACGGTGACATCCTCGCCCGACTCGTGGCAGACGCCCCGGATGCGGTCCGGGCAATCGAGGAAGCTCTCACCGACGCGGAGGACACCGCGTCGACGGCTGACTCCCTCGTGGTTTCGGAGGTGTTCGCTGAGTGTCGGCGTCAACTAGGTGACTGTCCGGATTACCGCGACGACGTCCGCGAGGCCGTTGACGAGCTCCTGCTTCATCTGCTGCGGTTCGCGCATTCCCGCGCGCAGCGCAGCCGTTCCCGTCGTGGCGCCGAGTATCTGTTCCGCCCGGATGCCCTCGAGAAGGATCTCGCCGATGACCTAGACGAGTTCCTCGCTGCCAGCGACCTTGGCTACCGCGTGCGCACCGAAGTCCGTGACATCGGTGGTGGCCGTGTCGACGTAGCCGCATTCTACGAGAGATTCACGCTGGTCTGTGAGCTCAAGCGTGAGAACGCCGACGTGTCTGTCAACGGCCAGCGGCGACACCTTCTGCAGGCTGCCGCCTACCAGGACAGCGACGTCGCTGTTGGATTCCTCCTTGTGCTCGACCAGCGTGCCCGGACGGGGCCGGCACCGCACCTGCGTTCGAACGTGCACGTGGTGGTGCTCGATGAGGCAGCGCTCGGGGGCGCGCGGCATGTCGTCTTGCTGGTCGTGCCGGGGAATCGCACACTCCCCTCGTCCGCCAGCTGAGCAGGCGACTTGCCACGCGGCCAGGACCCTGGAGGTCCGTTACCGCCTGCGCGTCACGTCCACGAGCCTGACGACAGGCCCGCGGCGACTAGCAGCGCCGCGGCATGCCAGTCGGCCCAAACACATCAGCGTCGAACATCCGCTCTTGCCGCGAAGCGCGTGTATGTGCGCGCATGCCGCTGACCACACCGCTGCAGCACGATCGGCGGTGACGGGTACGGGCATCTCGAGAGGCGCATCTGGCCCTGCTACAGGGTCAAACACGCCGATACGCTCAACACGGAAGCGTGTATCCGCTGGTCAGTGGGTCGCAGTTCTGTTGGGCGCCCCCGGTAGGATTCGAACCTACGACCTCTGGGTTATGAGCAGTCCGAGGCTCGTCTCACTTGTCTCGACTGGATTCATTCGAGCTGGTCAGTACGACTACTGGCACCTGCGTCGTCCGCTCCGTCTCAGCCGAATCACTTGGTTGCGCAGCGTCTCGTTACCGCAGCAGCCGTTACCAGGCACGGTTTCTCTACCTCCCCGGCCTGCTGCCGCCCTGACTGCTCTCCGAGGTGGACTCAGCGGGGCGCGAGGGTCCTGTAGGCGATCACAGCCCACCGTCTCTCGACGGAACCGAGGTTCGCACTTGCGGCTGCAGCTTGGCCGGAA
>JAXDGS010000133.1:0-40160 GCA_034664905.1 Solirubrobacteraceae bacterium
CCCCCCTCACCGCGGCCCTCGGCCGGGCGGACGCCGTGCTGCTGTCCACGCCGGAGTACAACGGGTCGATCCCCGGGCAGCTCAAGAACGCGCTCGACTGGGTCTCCCGGCCCGTCGCCGAGACGCCGCTGCGCGGCAAGCCCGCTGCGGTCATCGGCGCGAGCACCGGCATGTTCGGCGCCGTCTGGGCGCAGGCGGAGCTGCGAAAGGTGCTTGCGACGATCGGTGCCCGCGTCGTGGACCGCGAGCTGCCGATAGCGCTGGCCGACGAGTCGCTCGCGAGCGACGGGCTGCCGCTCGATCGCGACGCTCGCGAGGCGCTCTCCGCGACGCTCGACGAGCTGTTCGAGCTCGCGGCCGGCGAGCGTCTCGCGGCCTGAGCTTCCCGACGCACACCGCGCCGGTCTTAGACTGGCCGGGATGATCGAAGGCCTCGTCACGCAGATCGAGAACAGGTTCGCCGAGCTCGCCGAGCAGATGTCCGACCCCGAGGTCATCTCCGATCGGGAGCGCTACGCCGAGGTCGGTCGCGCCTACCGCCAGCTGCAGGACGCGGCGGCGCTCGCGGCGCAGTGGCGCCACGCGCAGGACGACGCGGCGGGCGCGGAGGAGCTGCTGAGCGAGATGGGTGAGGATCCCGAGATGCGCGAGGAAGTCAAACGCGCACGCGAGCTGATCGAGCAGCTCGAGGAGCAGCTCCGCCTGGCGATGGTCGAGCGCGACCCCAACGACGAGAAGAGCGTGATCGTCGAAATCCAAGGAGGAGCGGGTGGGGAGGAGGCCGGCCTGTGGGCGCGGGACCTGTACAGGATGCTCACCCGCTACGCGGAGCGCCGCGGCTTTCAGACCGAGCCGCTCGAGATCGGCGACGGGAAGTACACGTTTGCCATCAAGGGCGAGGGGGCGTATTCGGTGTTCAAGTTCGAGGGCGGGACACATCGGGTCCAGCGGGTGCCGCAGACCGAGTCTCAGGGGCGCATCCACACCTCCACCGCGACCGTCGCGGTGCTGCCCGAGGCAGAAGACGTAGACGTGCAGGTGGATCTAAACGATCTCCAGGTCGACGTCTACCGCTCCTCGGGACCGGGCGGTCAGTCGGTCAACACGACCGACTCCGCGGTGCGCATCACGCACAAGCCGTCGGGGATTGCGGTCTCGATGCAGGACGAGAAGTCCCAGCTGCAGAACCGCGAGAAGGCGCTCCGCGTGCTGCGCGCGCGCCTCTACGAGCGCGCGCTCGCCGAGCAGCAGGCCGAGCTCGCAGCCGATCGCCGCTCGCAGGTGGGCACCGGCGAACGCGCCGAGAAGATCCGCACCTACAACTACGGCGAGCGGCGCGTGACCGATCACCGCATCAAGCTCACCGTCCACAACCTCGACCAGGTCCTCGAAGGCGAGCTCGACGAGCTCACCGCCGGACTCCAGGCGGACGAGAAGCGCCGGCGCCTGCAGGCGCAGGCGGCGGTGTGAGCGCCCTCGACGCGGCGACGCCCGCGGCCGAGGCGCTCGAGGGTGCGATCACGGCGATCACGGCCGCCGGATGCGAGAGCCCGCGACTCGACGCCGAACTGCTGCTCGCACACACGCTCGGCGTCTCGCGCGAGCGGCTGCTGAGCGACCGCGGGCTGAGCGTCGGGGGCGCCTCGGTGCGCGCGTTTCAGAACGCGGTGCGCCGCCGTGCGGTCGAGCGCGAGCCGCTCGCGTACATAGTCGGCCGCCGCCACTTCCGCCACATCGAGCTCGCCGTCGATCGCCGCGCGCTCGTGCCGCGCCCCGAGACGGAGCTCTTGGTCGAGGCCGGCCTCGCGCTTGATGTGGGCGCGAGCGTCCTCGACGTGGGCACCGGCTCAGGCGCGGTGGCGCTTGCGCTCAAGTACGAGCGCCGGGACCTGCGGGTGCTCGCAAGCGACATCAGCGCGGCCGCGCTCGAGCTCGCGCGCTCGAATGCGCAGCGCCTCGGGCTCGCGGTCGAGTGGCTCAGGGCCGACCTGCTCGCGACCGTCCCCGACGACCTCGACGCGATCCTCTCGAACCCGCCGTATGTCGCCGAGGCGCAGCTGGCGACGCTCGCGCCTGAGATCGTCCGCCACGAGCCCGCCGAAGCGCTGCTCGCCGGCCCCGACGGACTGGCGCTGCTGCGGGCCCTCAGCGCGCAGCTGCGTGACCGCCCGCGCGTTCGCCTGGCAGCGCTCGAGGTGGGTGCGGGGCAGGCGCCCGTCGTCGCCGCCCTGTTGCGCGATGCAGGGTTCCCCGAGGTGAGCGTGCGCAGCGATCTGGCGGGCATCGAGCGCGTCGTGGTGGGCGAGCGCGCGCGCCGATGAGCCGCTCGCCGCTGACGGCGCGCGACGCGAGCAGCCTCGAACGGTGCGTCAGGGGCGGGGGCGTCGCGCTGTTCCCGGCGGACACCGTCTACGGACTCTGCTGCGACCCCGAGAACCGGCGTGCCGCGAAACGCCTGTACGAGCTCAAGGGCAGAGACGCCGAGCGCCCGGCCGCCGTGATGTTCTTCGCGCTCGAGCGCGCGCTCACGGCGCTGGGAGAGCTCGAGGAGCCCGAGCGCCGAGCGCTCGAGGCGCTCTTGCCAGGGCCGGTCACGCTGCTCCTGCCGAACCGCGCGCGCCGGTTCCAGGCAGCCGGCGGGGCGCAGGGCGCGACGCTCGGCCTGCGCGTTCCGCTGCTAGGAGCCGCGCTTAGCGCGCTCGGATCGGTCACGCTCGCGGTGATGCAGTCGAGCGCCAACCTCACGGGCGGCCCGGACGCGAGTCGCGTGGCCGACGTGCCCGCGAGCGTGCGCGACGGCGTTGATCTCGTGCTCGACGCGGGCGAGCTGCCCGGCACGCCATCGAGCGTGGTCGACCTGTGCAGCTATGCGAGTGATGGCAGCTTCAGCGTCGTGCGCGCAGGAGCGCTGTCAGAGGCCGCGATCGCGCTCGCGCTCGGCGAGGTTCGCTGAAGGAGCCGGCGGTCCTCCAGCCCTGCTAGCCTCGATGGCGCTGCCGCGACTGGCGCTGAGGTGGAATCGACCACCGGGAAGCGGTCAGCGAACCCGCCGCGCGCCTGGGCACCGAGTCCTCGTCATCCGTCAAGGAGAGCACCGTGTCCGAGCTCAGCCCCGACTATTTCAACCGCCCGCTCGCGGAGGTCGACCCCGAGATCGCGGAGGTCCTGCGCGGAGAGCTCGAGCGCGAGCAGCGCACGCTCGAGATGATCGCCTCGGAGAACTTCGTCCCGCGCGCGGTGCTCGAGTGCCAGGGGTCGGTGCTGACCAACAAGTACGCCGAGGGCTACCCGGGCCGGCGCTACTACGGCGGCTGCGAGTGGGTGGACATCTCCGAGCAGCTCGCGATCGACCGCGCCTGCGCGCTGTTCGGCGCGGAGCACGCCAACGTGCAGCCGCACTCGGGATCGCAGGCCAACGCGGCCGTCTACCACGCGCTGCTCGCGCCCGGCGAGACGATCATGGGCCTCTCGCTGGCGCATGGCGGGCATCTGACGCACGGGATGAAGCTCAACGTGTCCGGGCGCCTCTATGAGATTGCGGCCTACGAGGTCGATCGGGAGAGCAGCCTGATCGACATGGACGCGGTCGCGAGCGTGGCGCGCGAGCGCAGGCCGAAGATGCTGCTCGCCGGATGGTCGGCCTATCCGCGTCAGCTCGACTTCCAGCGCTTCCGCGAGATCGCCGACGACGTCGGCGCGCTGCTGGTGGTGGACATGGCCCATTTCGCCGGCCTCGTCGCCGCGGGCCTTCATCCAAATCCGCTCGAGTACGGCGCTGACGTCGTCACCACCACCACGCACAAGACGCTCGGTGGGCCGCGAGCGGGGGTGATCCTGTGCAAGGAGCAGTTCGCCAAGAAGATCGACTCCGCCGTCTTCCCGGGCCAGCAGGGCGGGCCGCTCGAGCACGTGATCGCGGCCAAGGCGGTCGCCTTCAAGATCGCAGCCAGCGAGCTGTTCGCCGAGCGCCAGCGGCGCACCATCGACGGCGCGCGCGCCCTCGCGGCGGAGCTTTTGAAGGCGGGCCACGGCGTCAACGTGCTCACCGGCGGAACCGACGTGCACCTGCTTCTGGTGGACCTGCGCGAGAGCGAGCTCACCGGCAAGCAGGCCGAGGACCGGCTGGCCGAGATCGGGATCACCGTCAACCGCAACGCCGTGCCGTTCGATCCGCGCCCGCCGATGGAGGCCTCGGGCCTGCGGATCGGCACGCCCGCACTCGCGACCCGCGGCTGCCAGATCGAGGACTTCAGCGAGATCGGCCGCATCCTCGCGTCCGCGCTCACTCCGGAGTACTCCTCGCGGGCGGCCGAGCTGGCCGAGCGGGTCACCGTGATCGCCGAGCACTACCCGCTCTACAGCGACCTCGCGAGCGCCGCCGCCGTGTAGAAACACACTCCGCGGCGCTCGTGACCTCGGCGCATGCGATGCTGTGCACGACTAGATGGCGCATCCGAACGAGCTCGACGCGCTTTATGCCTTCCTCGTTGCCGCGGCCGTGACCGCGCTGCTGACACCGGTCACGATCCGCCTCGCGAGAGCAGCCGGCGCGATCGACCAGCCGCGCGAGCGCGGGCTTTCCGAACGCTCCACGCCGCTGCTCGGGGGCCTTGCGATCTTCGCGGGGGCTCTCGTCGCGACGCTGATCTTCCTCCCGAACGGCTTCGCCAAGGAACACGACCTGTGGCGCGGGGTGCTGCTCGCCGCCGCGGTGATCACGATCGTCGGCGCGGTCGACGACCGCTTCGAGCTGCCGCCCGTGGTCAAGCTCGCCGGCCAGGTCCTCGCGGCGGTGATCGCGGTGCACTTCGGCGTCGCGGTCAAGGCGATCACGCTGCCGTTCATCGGCGTGCTGCACTTCCCCAACGCCGGTGTCACGAACGCCGGGCCGCTGCTGACGATCCTCGGCCTCGTGGTGATGATGAACGTCGTCAACTTCTCCGACGGCGTGGACGGCTTGGCGGCGGGGGTGTGCGTGATCATCGCCGCGACGATGGCGATAATCGCCTTCGACCTGTCCCGTCCGCAGCCGGGGGTGCTCGCGGCGCTCACCGCGGGCGCCGCGCTCGGGTTCCTGCTTTACAACTTCCCGCCCGCGTCGAGCTTCATGGGCGATTGCGGCGCGAACCTGCTCGGGCTGCTGATGGGCGTGATCACGGTCGAGGCCGCGGTCAAGACCGCGGCGGTGGTGTCATTCGTGCTGCCGCTGATCCTGCTCGCCGTCCCCTTCCTCGACACCACCTTCGTGGTGCTCAAGCGGCTGAAGTACAAGCAGCCGATCTACCGGTCCGACAGCGAGCACTTCCATCACCGGATGGCGCGCATCGGCTTCACGAGCAGGCGCACGCTCGCGTATCTGTACGCGTGGACGCTGATGCTCGCGGGGCTCGCGCTCGCGCTGCGCTTCATCCCCTACAGCGACCACAAAGGCCACCTCGATCTGGGCTGGACGCTCGTGCTCGCCGCGCTCGGCCTCCTCGTCGCCGCGGCAAGCGTGTATCTCGTGTACGTGCTCGAGATCCTCAAGTTCAGGCGTCTGGAGGCGATGCGCATGCGGCGCCTGCGGCCGGAGGCCTCACCAGCGGAGATCGACCTGGACGTGACCAAGCAGCTGGAAACCGGTGAGTTCCAGGCGGTGTCGAGCGCCGGGGACGGCGACGGGCACGCGGGTGATGAGGTGGGGCCGGGGCGGGCTGAGCAGCGGGTTGGCGAGCGGCAGGTGGATCAGCACGGCGTAGGCGCTGAGCAGCAGCGTGGCGGCCCGCAGGCGCCGATCGCGGCAGACAGCGGCTAGCGGCAGCGGCCAGATCGCATACCACGGCAAAAGCCACGCCGTCGAGAGCAGCAGCGCGATCATGCTCCAGCCGGCCGCGACGCGCCAGTCGCCGCCGCGTGCGGTGCGCCACAACGCGAGCACGAGCACGGCCAGGAACCCGCCGGCGAACAGATGACGCCACCAGCCGGGCGTCCCGCTCAGCCCGAGGAGGCGCGCGGTCTCCGCGGGGATGCTGTGCGTCGCGACCATCTGCTGCTGCTCGCCGATCGCGTTCAAGAAACCCAGCGCGTGGACACCGAAGCCGATCAGTCCGAGGACCGCGAGCGCCGCCAGGCACAGTGCGGCGCTCGCCGCCGTCCGTGCGCGCTCACCTGCCCGCGGAGCGCCGAGCACGAGGAACGGCAGCACGAGCCCCGCGGTGATCTTGACGCCGACACCCGCGATCAGCGCTGCCGCGCCGGAGCGCACGCGCGGCGCGCTGTGAGCGCTCAACGCGAGCGCGAGCGCCAGCGACAGCAGGATCAGCGTGTCGTTGTGGGCGCCGCCGACCGCGAGCACGAGCAGCACCGGGTTCAGGCCCACGAACGCCGCGGCCGATCGCGCCGAGCCGCCGAGGCTCGCGGCCGCCCTCGCGACCAGCGCCACGGCGGCAAGGCTCGCGGCGGCGGCGGTCACCTTGAACGCCCACAGCGCCCCGGCCACTCCCAGCGGCGCGGTCGCGTAGCTTGCGAGCGTGAACAGTGGGCCGTATGGGGAGTGCAGGAACGGCCAGCCCACGAACGGGTAGATCTGATCGGCGCTCGCTTCGGCGGCGACGTGGGTGTATGGGTCGAGGCCGTGCAGCGCGCCCAAGCGCGCGAACGCCGAGTAGCCGAAGACATCGAGGGAGATCAGCGGCGGCCCGAGCAGCATGATCACGTGGGCCGCGACGATCCCCGCCGCGAGCAAACGCGACGGCAGCACGCGCGCGCCGGCGAGCACGAGCAGGTAGCTCGCGCACATGATCAGAACCAGCGTCTGAAAGCCGGTGTTCGTGAGCGCGGCACCGATTCCCTGCAGCGGCCCGGCCAGCCAGCCGGGCCAGCCGCCGGCGCGCGCGGGCACATAGCCGGATGGTTTGGCGGCGGCGTCGGCGCTCAGCAGCAGAGCGCTGGTGAGGACTCCGAGCAGGCCCAGCGCGGCGAGCGCCCGCTGCATGCCCGCCCGCCCCCGAGCCCGTGCCTTCTCGGCTCTCGCATCGGGCGCGCCCGTGGCGCGGCGTAGCAGGAGAATGGGGCTCGCAGCGGGAATGGGGCTCATTGTTGCGTCTGAGGCGGCATGCGACCGTCCACCGAGGACGCTAGCCTGTAGCCACTACCGTACCCAGCCGGGCGCTTGGCCGTGCGCGATCTCCGCGCCGAGACGGCCGGGCCCAGGCAAGCCGGATCCCACCATGCGACGCAGCCACCGCACCCGCATCCTGCGCCGGACACGTCAACGATCGCAGTTCGATCGCCCACGTCCCGCGACGCCACGACGCGTGCTGATTCTCAGCGCGGACGTCGGCGAGGGCCACGCCGCGGCGGCGCGCGCGCTGGCGACGCAGATCGAGCGCTCGCCGCAGCCGGCGCAGGTGACGGTCATCGACGGACTCGCCGCGATGGGCCCGCTGCTGCGACCGGTGGTCGAGGATGGCTATCGCGTGCAGCTGCGCTTCGTGCCATGGACCTACACCCTTATCTACTGGCTGCTCGAGCACGTGCCGCCGATCCGCCATACGACGCGCAGGTTGCTGTGCACGTTCGGCTCGCGCTCGCTCGCGCGCACGATCGCAGAACACGACCCCGACGTCGTCGTCTCAACCTATCCGGCCGTCACCGTGGTGCTCGCGCGACTGCGCCGCACCCGCGCGGTGAGCTGCCCGACGATCGCGACGATCACCGACCTGACCGGCCTGTTCTTCTGGGCCCAGCCGGGCATCGACATGCACCTGGTGATGTACGGCCAGTCGATGTCCTCGGTCGAGCGGATCGCAGGCGAGGGCAGCGCGCGCCTGGTCCGACCGCTGATCTCAGCCGAGTTTCTGGAACCGCGCTGCCCTGCGTCCGCGCGCCGCGCGCTCGGGCTGCCCGAGGAGGGCCGGATGGTGATCGTCTCCGGCGGAGGCTGGGGGGTGGGCGACATCACCGGGGCGGTTCGCGAGTTCGTAGGCGTTCCCGAGGTCAGCAGCATCGTCTGCCTCGCCGGACGCAACGCCCCGCTTGCGGACAAGCTCCGCGCCACCTTCGCGCAGGAACCGCGCGTTCACGTCTATGACTTCACCGATCAGATGCCGGAGCTGCTCGCAGCCGCCGACGTGCTCGTGCACTCGACCGGAGGCGTGACCTGTCTCGAGGCCAAGGCAGCGGGCACGCCGATCGTCTCCTACGGGCTTCCGGTGGGTCACGCGCGGCTGAACACCCGCGCGATGGCGGACCTCGACCTGCTCCGCCTCGCCAACGACAGGCACGAGCTTCGCGAGCAGGTGCGCGCGAGCTTCGCACCAGACGCAGGCGCGGCTGAGGCGCCGCACTCAAACGGCGATGCGGGCGGCTTCGACGCGGCCGAGCTGGTGCTCGCGGCGCCGCGGCGCGTGCACCCGATTCCGCTGTGGCGGCTGCGGCTCGTGACCGCCGCAAGCCAACTGCTTCTGCTCGTGAGCGTCGGCTCGTGGATGATGTCCACAGACGAGGTGACGGCGCTCGCAGCGAAGTTCCTGAACGTGCACTCGCTCAAGCATGTCAACACCAAGCAGCGCGAGGTCGGCGTGATCGTGCACGCGCCGTCGAGCGAGGTCCCCGCGCTCGCAGCGCAGCTGGCCGCGCGCGGCGTCCACGTCTCATTCGCAGACGATGCCGGCGTCCCTTCGCACGCACGGATCACGCGCATGGTCTCGCTCGGTGACGAGCTGCTGCCGGAAGTGCCCGCGTCGGCGCCGCTTCGGTGGATGCGCACGCGCGGGCTGCTGCGCTCGCAGGCGCGCGCACTGGGCCTGCGCCACCGCTTCTACTACCTGCAGCCGCGCGGCGGCCTGTCGGTGGGGCAGCTGGTTCTTGCGCGCACCGCGGGCGCGACGCCGGTCAGCGGCGCGATGCGTGTAAGCGCGACCGCGCCGCTGCCTCAGCGCCCGATCCGCGCGGGCGACGTCCTCGTGGTCGAGCTCGACGGATCCGCGTCCTCGGTACTGGGTCTCGAACGCATCGTGTCCGAGCTTGCCTCCGACGGACTCGGCGTCGAGCCGCTGGCGTGGCTCACCTCGCCTTCCATCAACGCCAGCAGCAGCGGCGAGCGCACGAGCATCGCGGCTCCCGCGATCAGCAGCGCCACCGACAGCGCGAGCGGCACGCCCGCGAGTGGTGTCGTGCTGAAGCGCTCGCCGAACAGGAGCGGCGCGAGCACCACCGGTATCACCGTCTGAGTGACGAACACCACCGGCGCAACCTGGATCGCAGGGCGTCCCTGAAGCGCGCTCATCTCGCTGAGCACGCCCACGCCGGACGCTGCCGCCGTCGACAGCGCCCACGCCGCGGCGGGCAGCAGGTGGCCATTTGCGAGATCGTCGGACGCGAGCTTCGTCGCCACGCCGCTCCAGCCGAACGCGAGGCCGGCGCCGATCATCGTGACGAGCGCATGCGAGCGCCCGAGCGCGCGCAGCAGGTAGGGGATCAGGGTGGCGAAGCCCAGACCCACCAGCACCAGCGTGATCGTCAGGCGTTCGGTGGTGTGGGTCGCGCGTGCCGGCGCCGTCAGCCCCGCGCCGATCATGCCCACGATGATCGCCCCCATCGCAAGGTACTCGTAGCGCCCCGCGCGCTCGCCTAGCATGCGCTCGCCGAGGACCATCAGCACCAGCAGGCCAGCCGCGAGCGACGGCTGCACGACCACCAGCGGCGCGAGCAGGAGCGCGAGGACCTGCAGCGGAAAGCCGAGGATCGAGAGCCCGGTGCCTAGCAGCCAGCGCGCTCGCCTGATCAAACCCCAGGCGAGCGCGAGGCGCAGGTGCTCCTCCTGCGGCGCCTGCTTCGCGTCCATCGCCTGGAGGGCAATCCCTAGGCTGTAGAGGGTCGAAGCGCCGACCGCCGCCGCGATACCCAGCACAAGATCGACCATGTCCGCCCACGATCATCGCATCCCCGTGGGCCCCATCGCGGGCGCACTCGGCGGCGCTGCCGCGATCGGCTATCTGCTTCCGGGCCTCGCGGGCGCCTGGCCCGCGCTGCGTGCGCCGCTCGGGATCGAGGAGCGCACCGCGAGCGGGCGCGGCTACGCGCTCACGTTCGACGACGGCCCGCACGCGCAGGGGACGCCCGCGATGCTCGAGATTCTCGCCGCGGCGAACGTGCGCGCGACGTTCTTCCTCGTCGGCGAGCAGGTGCAGCGAAACCCCGGGCTCGCCCGCGAGATCGCCGATGCCGGACATGAGATCGGGCTGCACTGCCACCGTCATCGCAACCTGCTGCGCCTGACGCCGTCGCAGGTGCACGAGGACATCGCGCGCGCGCATGAGCTGATCGCGGGCGCCACCGGACGCGCTCCGGAGCTCTACCGCCCTCCGTATGGCGTGCTCAACGCGGCGGCGCTGCGCCTCGCGCGAGCGCGCGGCTGGCGTACGCTGCTGTGGACCCACTGGGGCCGCGACTGGGAGTCCTCGGCCACCCCGGAGTCGATCTGCGCACTGCTCACGCGTCGAGTCGGCGACGGCGCGGTGCTGCTGTTGCACGACGCCGATGACTACTCCGCGGCTGGTTCCTGGCGGCGCACCGCGAGCGCCCTTCCACGGGTGCTCGAGGAGCTCGCGCAGCGCGGCCTCGAGCCGGTGCGCGCATGATCGCCTGAGCGCGGCGCCCTGCGCGCGCGCTCGCACGCGGCTGCTCTCGGCCGGGCATGCACGCTTGCAAGAGCGCTCTCGCGGGGGGCGGGGCGGGCGTTTTGGACGTGGGCGATCCACGCGGGCGGATAACATCAGCGGCTTGTCGACCGCGGTCTCCATCGACAGGGGCCAGCCGTCCCCTGCAGAAGCCCGCCCAGCTGCAAGCGTCCCAGCGAACGCAGCGCCGAGCAGGGCGCGCGTACGCACGCGCTGGTGGCTCGAGGCGCTCGTGCTCGTGTGGCTTCTGTGGGTGTATGACGCGCTCAGCAACCTCGCGCCGCTGCGCCTGCAGAGCGCGCTCGCGCACGCCGGCGCGATCATGCACCTCGAGCAGACGCTTCACCTCGACCCTGAGCACGCGCTCGACCGCTGGCTGGCCGGGCACCACACGCTCGGGCTGCTGGTCTCCGACTACTACGACAACGCCCACTTCGTCGTGACGCTCGCGCTGCTCGTGCTGCTGTGGTGGCGGGGCGCGGAGCTGTACCGGCCGCTGCGCAACTCGCTGGTGGTCGTGAACCTGATCGCCTTCGTGGTCTTCTGGCGCTATCCGGTCGCGCCGCCGCGCATGCTCGCGGGCTTCACCGACGTCGTCGCCTCCACGCACGCGATCGGATCGTGGCACTCCGGCGCGCTCGCCTCGCACGCCGACGAGCTGGCCGCGATGCCCTCGCTGCACATCGCTTGGGCGGCGTGGTGCTCGCTTGCGGTGTGGCGGCTCTCGAAGCGCCGCTGGCTGCGCGTCACGGCGGTGGCCTACCCGTGCATCACCTCCTTCGCGGTGCTCGCGACCGCCAACCACTTCGTGCTCGACATCTTCGCCGGCCTCGCGACGCTGGCGCTGGCACTTGCGCTCCTCGCGCTCGCGGAACGCGTACGGCTGCCGGCGCGTGCGCCTCTGCTCGCTCGCGTGCGCGGTGCGCGAGCTCCCCGCGGACGCGCGAAACAGCCCGCGTACCTGATGTCACAAAGTTGTTACGAAGTCCAGGACCAGGTAGACTAGCGCGCGCCGCCGCAGGCGCGTGAAGCGTGCTCCGAGTGCACCTCCGCGGAGCGCGCAGGTTCGTTTTCGTCTGTAGGGTGGCCTCACGCACATGCCAGACTTCGACGCCAACGAGGATCCAACCCGCCTGCCCGGCGGCGGTCGCCCCGACCCGGGCGAACCCGCCGCGCGCGGCCCGCTTGCGCCGCGTCGCGCGCACCGCGGACGCGGGGCGATCTGCGCTTCCGCGCGCGCGCAGCTCCGCTCGCCGGCGCGCAGCCGTCGCGGATCCGCGCAGCGGTGTCCCGTCAGCCGTCCCCTTCGAGCAATGCCGCCTCGGCGCCGCCGACGCTTGTGGAGCAGGTTCCACGGTCGCCCGCCGGGATCTCTGAGCTGAGGTGGTCTTCCTGCGTTATCTCGACGTGTGCCTGGTGCTCGCGACGGCGCCGTTCGTGCTCGTCGGGGGGATGCCGAAGCTCGGCTACCTCATCGGTGCCGGCGCGTGGCTTTTGACCCGCGCGGGGACCGCCTTCGTCCATGCTCAGGCGCGCCGCGCCGGCGATGCGAAGGTCAGAGCCGCCCTGCTGGTGGCCGGGCTGCTCGGGCGCGTGTGGCTCGTTGCAGCAGCGATCATCCTCGCGCGCTACGCCGGCAGCCGCGACGACGGCATCATGGCCGCGGTGCTGGTGCTCGCGGCCTTCACCGTCTACCTCGCGATGTCCTTCATCAGCCGCGACGGCCCGATCGGAGCACCGCGCCGCGCACCGGGAAGCCCGAGCACCTCATGAGCGCAGCGCCCCCGACCGCCGCGCCGCAGAGCGACGGCAAGCAGGCGCCCGCATCGAGCGTGAAACGCACGCTCCTGATCCTCGGCGGCGTCTGGATCGGAGGAATAATCGCGCTGTTTGTGATCTTCGGCAGCGGCGGGCGCAACAACAGCTACCAGCCCCAGAACGAGTTCAAGCTCGACAACTGGGTGCACCTCGGGATCTTCTCGATCAACAAGGCGGTGCTGTATCTGCTGCTCGCGGCGATCGCAACCTGCGTCAGCATGATCTACATCGCCGGGCGCATGCAGGCGCGGCCCAACAAGGTGCAGACGGCGGTCGAGACGCTCTACCAGCTGATGCGCGAGAACATCACCGGCGGCAACCTCGACGAGAAGATGGCCAAACGCTGGTTTCCGTTCATCGGCACGCTGTTCCTGTTCATCATGTTCTCGAACCTCGTCGGCTACATCCCGCTGCCCACCAACACCGAGCACAAGATCGACGTGCTCGGCCTTCACATCCCGTCATTCTCGCTGTACTCGGCCACCGCGAACCTGTCGATCCCGCTCGTGCTGGCGTTGATGGTGTTCACCTCCTACACCTTCGAAGGGGTCCGCGCCAAGGGCCCGATCGGCTATCTGAAAGGGCTCGTTCCCGGAGGCGTGACGGGCCTCATGGCGGTCTTCATCTTCTCTCTCGAGGTGCTCTCGAACGTGATGCGGCTGATGTCGCTCTCGATTCGTCTGTTCGCGAACATCCTCGCCGGCCATCTGATCATCCTGTTCATGGCAGGGGCGCTCGCAGTGATCCTCGGCGTCTCCGCGCTGGCGTGGTTCACGATCCCGTTCGGGATCGCGCTGTACGCATTCGAGATCGGCCTGGTCGCCGCCCTGCAGGGATTCATCTTTGCCACCCTCACCGCTATCTACCTCGGCGGCGCGGTCGCCGAGGATCACTAAAGGAGCCAATCGTCGTGCATATTGCTTTCATCACCTTCCTGGCGGCAGTGACCGAAGAAACCGCCAAAGCGGGCAAGTCGATCGGCCTGGGCGTCGGCGGTGGCCTCGGCGCCGTCGGCGCCGGCGTCGGCATCGGCATCATCTTCGGCAAGGCGATCGAGGCGATCACGCGTCAGCCGGAGATGCGCGATGAGATCACCCAGCTGCAGTGGCTGGGCTTCGCGCTGACCGAGGCGTGCTTCTTCTACGGGCTCGTGGCCGGCCTGCTCGCCGCGTTCATCGTGTGACGCGATGCTGAGCTCACTCGCCCAACTCCCAGCGTCCGGGACGCATGTGATCGCCTCGAGCGGCGGCTTCCTGATCGAACCGGGCATCGGCCTGATGGTCTGGACGCTGCTCGTCTTCGGAGGGACCATGTTCCTGCTCTCGCGGCTCGCCTTCCCGCGCATCAGCGAGGCACTCGGCCGACGCCAGCGCGCGATCGAAGAGTCGATCGACACCGCGGAGCGCACGCGTGCGGAAGCGGAGCAGATCCTGGCCGAATACCGTGAGCGCCTGAAGGAGGCCAGGGCGCAGTCGGATGAGATCGTCCAGCGCGCACGCCAGGCCGCCGAGGCGCACGAGCACGAGGCGCGCGACCGCTCCCAGCAGATGCTCTCCGAAGCCGCCAAGCGAGCCGAGCGCGACATCGAGGCCGCGACCAGGCGCGCGCTCGACGACATCCGCAACGAGGTCGCCGACCTCACGATCCTGGCGACCGAGAAGGTGACCCGCAAGACGCTCGACAGCGCCGATCAGCGCCGGCTCGTCGAGGAGGCTCTCAGCGAACTGGACTTCTCCGGCCTGTCATCTGGAGCCGCGAAGAACTGATGGAGGAGCTCGCCCAGGTATATGGCCGCTCGCTGTTCGAGGTGGCACGCGAACACGACAAGCTCGACGAGCTGCGCGCGCAGCTCGCGCAGTTCGCCGACGCGCTCGACGAGCACCGCCAGCTCGCGGTGTTCTTCTTCAGCCCCTACTTCTCCACGCGCGAGAAGCAGGACGGGCTGGGCAGGGCGCTCGAGGGGGCTGAGGAGCTGCTGGTGAACTTCCTCTCGCTGCTGATCGAAAACCACCGCATGCCCGTGATCTTCCGCGTCCGCCACGAGTACGAGCGGCTGTGGGACGAGGAGAACCGCACGCTGCCGGTGGAGATCACGAGCGCCATCGAGCTCGACCAGGCGACGACCGAGAACCTCGGTCGCACGATCGGCGAGCGCGCCGCGCGCAAGGTGACGCTCGCCGCGCGCGTCGATCCCGACATCCTCGGCGGCATCGTCGTCAGGGTCGGCAACTCGATCCTCGACGCCTCTATCCGCAACCGACTGGAGCAGCTGCGCAGGCACGTTGCCCAAGGAGCCTCTTAGGAAACGACATGCAGATCAATCCCGACGAGATCACAAGCATTCTGAAGAGCCGCATCGAGGGGCTCGGCGGCGGCGGAGCGGAGCTCACCGAGGTCGGCACGGTGCTGTCGGTCGCCGACGGCATCGCACGCATACACGGCCTCGAGAACTGCATGTCGTTCGAGATGCTCGAGCTTCCACACGGGGTGACGGGACTCGCGCTGAACCTCGAGTCCGACAACGTCGGCGCGGTGCTGTTCGGCGACTGGGAGCGCGTCTCAGAGGGAGACACCGTCAAGCGCACGGGCGCGCTGCTCGAGATCCCGGTGGGCGAGCAGCTGCTCGGCCGCATCGTCGATCCGCTCGGCAGGCCGCTTGACGGCAAGGGCGAGATCGAGGTGACCGAGACCCGCCCGGCGGAGTTCAAGGCCCCCGGCGTCGTGCAGCGCCAGCCGGTCACCGAACCGATGCAGATCGGCCTGAAGGCGATCGACGCGATGATCCCGATCGGCCGCGGCCAGCGCGAGCTCATCATCGGCGACCGCCAGACCGGCAAGACCGCGATCGCGGTCGACGCGATCATCAACAACCGCGACACCGGCGTCGTCTCGATCTACGTCGCGATCGGGCAGCGCATGTCGACGGTCGTCGCGCTCGCGAAGACGCTCGACGAGCACGGAGCACTCGAGAACACGATCATCGTCGCGGCGTCCGCCGACGAGGCCGCGCCGATCAAGTTCATGGCCCCCTACGCCGGCTGCGCGATGGGAGAGCACTTCCTCTACAACGGCCGCCACGCGCTGTGCGTCTACGACGACCTGACCAAGCACGCATACGCGTACCGGCAGATGTCGTTGCTGCTGCGCCGCCCGCCCGGACGCGAGGCCTACCCCGGCGACGTCTTCTACCTGCACTCGCGGCTGCTCGAGCGCGCGGTCAAGCTCAACGACGATCTCGGCGGCGGCTCGCTGACGGCGCTTCCGGTCATCGAGACACAGGCCGGCGACGTCTCCGCGTACATCCCGACGAACGTGATCTCGATCACCGACGGGCAGATCTTCCTCGAGTCGAAACTCTTCAACTCGGGCGTACGGCCTGCGATCAACGTGGGCATCTCGGTCTCGCGCGTCGGCGGCAACGCCCAGATCGGCCCGATGAAGAAGGTCGCCGGGCGCATCAAGCTCGAGCTCTCGCAGTATCGGGACCTCGAGGCGTTCGCCCAGTTCGGCTCGGATCTCGACGCCGATACCCAGCGGACGCTCGCGCGCGGCGAGCGGCTCGTGATGACGCTCAACCAGAACGAGCTCGCGCCGCTTCCGGTCGAGGACCAGACGGTGCAGATCTACGCGGCCACCAACGGCTTCCTCGACCGCCTTACGGTCGAGCGCGTGAGCGAGTTCCTGCTCGGCCTGACCGAACGGATGCACGCCCAGCACGCCGAGCTGCGCACGAAGATCGCAGCGGGCGACTGGTCGGATGAGACCCAGGAGGCCGTCAAGGACGCGCTCGACTCCTACGCGACGGACTTCGGCTATGACCTCGACGAGGAGGGCCAGCCGCTCGAGGAGGCCAAGGTGGCCTAGCGCCGCCGGAGGGTAATCGCCATGGCATCTCAACGCGACGTCAAGAACAAGATCGCCTCGGTCAAGAACATCCAGAAGATCACGCGCGCGATGGAGATGGTCGCCGCCGCGCGACTGCGCAGGGCCGAGCAGCGGATCGACGCGCTGCGGCCCTATGCCGAGGCGATCAGACGCATGACCCGCCAGGCCGCGCAGGCGGCGGGCGCAGAGGCGACGCGGCTGCCGCTGCTGACCGAGCACGAGTCAGAGAGGAACGTCGCCCTGCTGCTCATCACCGGCGACCGCGGGCTCGCCGGTGGCTTCAACTCGCAGATCATCCGCGCGGGCGTGCGCATCAATGCCGAGCTCTCAGAGCAGGGGCGCCAGAGCGTCTGGTACGCGACCGGGCGCCGCGGCGTCTCCTCGTTGAGCTTTCGCGGCCACGAGCTGACCGGCAGCTACACAGGATTCGCTGACCGCCCCGCGTACGCCGACGCGCGCACGATCGCCGACGATCTGATCGAGGGTTACACCGATGGGCGCCTCGACCGCGTCGACATCGTCTACAACGCGTACGTCTCGCCACTGACCCAGCATGTGACCCACGAGCGCCTGCTGCCGCTCTCGCAGGCGACGATCGCGGGCGAGCAGGACGAGGACGACGACGCAGCACACGGGGCTCCGGACGGCGAGTCCCCGGACGCGCCGCACGCTCTGGTCGACTACGAGCCCGATCCGGAGGAGATCCTCAAGCGGCTCGTCCCCGATTACGTGGAGATCTCCATATACCGGGCTCTGGTCGAGTCCACCGCCGGGTTCTTCGGCGCGCAGATGACCGCCATGCGCAGCGCTTCGGAGAACGCCGGCGAAATCATCACCGACTACACGCTGCAGATGAACCGTGCCCGCCAGGCCGAGATCACCCAGGAGATCATGGAGGTCGTCGCGGGCGCAGAGGGGTTGGGCTAGGCGGCCGCCGGCCGCCCGACCCCGCCAGGAGACGATCTCGATACAGAGGAGAAGCAAGACTATGGACGCCACCACCACAACCGCCAGCGAGCCAACCGACTCCCGCGCCGCCAACGCGGCCGCGGAGCGCAACGTCGGGCGCATCGAGGAGATCCAAGGGGTCGTCATCGAGGCCGTCTTCACCGAGCGCCTGCCCGAGATCAACCACGCCATCACGGTCGCGCGTCCCGCCGCCGCCGCCGCCGAGGAGGCGCCCGGGATCAGCCCCGGCGCGGGTGAGGGCGTGCTCGTGTGCGAGGTCCAGCAGCACCTCGGCGACGACCGCGTTCGCGCTGTCGCGATGGACACCACCGACGGCCTCGCGCGCGGTCAGGAGGTGATCGACACGGGCGGTCCGATCACAGTGCCCGTGGGCGAGGTGACGCTCGGGCGCATCTTCAACCTGCTCGGCGAGCCGATCGACCTCGGCGCGGAGCTTCCCGCGGACGTGGAGCGCCGCGGCATCCACCAGGACGCGCCGCGCGTCGAGGACCTCACGCCGACGACCGAGATGTTCGAGACGGGCATCAAGGTCATCGACCTGCTCGCGCCGTACGCGAAGGGCGGCAAGGTCGGCCTCTTCGGGGGCGCGGGCGTCGGCAAGACGGTCCTGATCCAGGAGCTCATCCACAACCTCGCCAAGGAGCACGGCGGACTCTCGGCCTTCTGCGGCGTGGGCGAGCGCTCGCGCGAGGGCAACGATCTGTGGTTGGAGATGAAGGAGTCGGGCGTGCTCGAGAAGACGATGCTCGTGTTCGGGCAGATGAACGAGCCGCCCGGCGCGCGCATGCGCGTCGCGCTCTCCGGGCTGACGATGGCCGAATACTTCCGCGACAAGGGCCAGGACGTGCTGCTGTTCATCGACAACATCTTCCGCTTCGTCCAGGCGGGCTCCGAGGTCTCCGCGCTGCTCGGGCGGATGCCCTCGCAGGTCGGCTACCAGCCGACGCTCGAGACCGAGATGGGTCAGCTGCAGGAGCGCATCACCTCCACACGCGAGGGCTCTGTCACCTCGATCCAGGCGATCTACGTGCCCGCCGACGACTACACCGACCCGGCTCCGGCGTCGGTGTTCGCGCATCTGAACGCCACTACCGCGCTCTCGCGTGCGATCTCCGAAAAAGGGATCTATCCCGCGGTCGATCCGCTCGACTCGACGTCGACGATCCTCAAGGCGGACATCCTCGGCGAGGACCACTTCCGGGTCGCCAACCGCGTCAAGGAAGTGCTCCAGCGCTACAAGGAACTGCAGGACATCATCGCGATCCTCGGCATCGACGAGCTCTCCGACGAGGACAAGCTGACGGTCCAGCGCGCGCGCAAGATCGAGCGCTTCCTCTCGCAGCCTTTCTTCGTCGCCGAGCAGTTCACGGGCACGCCCGGTGCGTATGTGCCGATCGCCGAGACGATCAGGGGCTTCGAGGAGATCCTGGACGGCAAGCACGACGAGGTGCCCGAGAGCGCGTTCTTCCTGAAGGGCACCATCGACGACGTCGTCGAGGCGGCGAAACGGTAGGCGATGGCGCGAACCCCGTTCATAGCCGAGGTGCTCACGCCGGAGGGCGAGGTCTTCTCCGAGGAGGTCGAGATGATCTCGACGCGCACCGCGGTTGGATCGATCGGGATCCTCGCCAACCACGAGCCGGTCCTCGCGATGCTCGAACCCACCGAACTGCGCCTCTACCGCTCCGAGACGGACGTCGTGCGCTTCGCGCAGGCGGAGGGCTACCTGCAGTTCGCCGAGAACCGCGCGCTCGTGCTCGTCGAGGAGGCGATCGCGCCGGATGCGCTCGATCGCGCGCGCTTCGAGTCCAAGATCTCCGAGGCCCGCTCCAACGCCGAGCGCGCCGAGCAGGGCAGCGAGGAGCTCGCCCGCGCGCTGCGCGACATCCGCCGCTACGAGGCGTTCCTGTCGGTCGATCAGTAGTCGCTCCCAGCGCGATGAGCACCACCCCCGAGACGCACTTCGCGCAGCCCGGCTGGTTCACGAGGAACGTCTTCAACCGGCTCGTCGCCGCCCTCACGAAGCTCGGGGTCAGCGTGCTCGGCTCGCGCGTGCTCGAAGTGCGGGGGCGCAGCTCCGGGCAGTGGCGCAGCACTCCGGTGAACCTGCTCGCCTTCGAGGGCCAGCGCTACCTGCTCGCGCCGCGCGGACACACGCAGTGGGTGCGCAACCTGCGTGCGAGCGGCGAGGGGCGGCTGCGAGTCGGGCGCAGGCTCGAGCCGTTCACCGCCACCGAGGTGCTCGACGAGGCCGAGAAGGCGCCGATCATGCGCGCCTACCTGAAACGCTGGGCGATGGAGGTCGGCGTGTTCTTCGAAGGCGTCGGCGCCGACGCACCCGAGTCCGAGCTGCGTGCGATCGCGCCCAAGCACCCCGTCTTTCGCATCTCCAGCGGCGCGTGATCGAGGCTGGCACGGGCAAGCCAGCACCTGCGCAGCCCCGAGCAAATACCCTTGTGCGCTTGATGAGCGCGGTGCGCGAGCCAATTGGAGTGATCGGGACCGGCTACGTCGGCCTCGTGACGGCCGCCGGCTTCGCCGAGCTGGGCAGCGAGGTCTGGTGCGTGGACATCGACGCCGAGAAGATCGAGCGCCTGAAGCGCGGCGAGGTCCCGATCTACGAGCCCGGCCTGCAGGAGCTGCTCGCCCGTAACGGCGCGAGGCTGCATTTCTCCACCGATCTCGCCAATGCGCTCGAGCGCGCACGCCTGCTGTTCGTTGCGGTCGGCACTCCACCGACCTACTCCGGCGACGCCGATCTCTCTGCGGTGCATGCGGTGGCGGCCGCGATTCCCGCCTCCGACACGCATGCTCTGGTGATGAAGTCAACGGTGCCATGCGGCACCGGCGCGTCGTTGCGGCGGATCTTCCAAGAGCAGGGAAAGGGCGATCTGGGCTACGTGTCCTGCCCGGAGTTCCTCAGGGAGGGCTCGGCGGTCTCGGACTTCATGCAGCCCGACCGCGTGGTCATCGGGGACGACCACGACTGGGCCGGCGACGCGGTCGTCGAGCTGTATGCGGCTGTGGACGCGCCCCTCGTGCGTACCGATATCGCGAGCGCGGAGATGGTCAAGCTCGCCTCCAACGCCTTCCTCGCCACCAAGATCTCCTTCATCAACGAGATCGCAAACGTCTGCGAGGAGACCGGCGCCGACGTCGTCGAGGTCGCCCGCGGCATGGGCCTCGACGATCGCATCGGGCCGAAGTTCCTGCAGGCGGGGATCGGCTTCGGCGGAAGCTGCTTCCCGAAGGATGTCGATGCGCTCAAGCAGCTCGCCGGCAACTCCGGCTATCACTTCCAGCTGCTCACCGCGGTGATCGAGGTCAACGAACTGCAGAAGCGGCGCGTGATCGGCAAGCTGCACAAGCACCTCGGCGGGCTCGTCGGCAAGCTCATCGCGCTGCTCGGCCTCGCATTCAAGCCTAATACCGACGACATGCGCGAGGCCTCCTCGCTCGTGCTCTCGGCCCGCCTGCATGCCGACGGCGCGACGATCAGCGCGTATGACCCCGTCGCCGAGGAGCAGGCGCGCAAGCTGGTCAGCAGCATCACCTTCGCCGACTCCCCGCTGGATGCGCTGCGCGACGCCGACGCCGCCGTGCTCGTAACCGAGTGGCGCGAGCTCGTCGAGCTCGACTGGAAAGCGGTCGCGCGCGCGATGCGCGGCAGCCTCGTGATCGACGGGCGCAACGCGCTCGACCCCGTCGCCGTCCGCGCTGCCGGCCTCGCTTACGAGGGCGTCGGAAGACGCTGAGCGATGCAGGCGGTGATCCTCGTGGGGGGGGAGGGAACGCGGCTGCGTCCGCTCACCTCGACGCTGCCCAAGCCCCTCGTCCCGCTGGTCGACAGGCCGTTCATCAACTTCATGCTCGAGTGGCTTCGCAGCCACGGCGTCGAGGACGTGATCATGTCCTGCGGGTTCCTCGCCACGAGCGTGCGCGCGGTGATCGGCGACGGCTCTGAGCTCGGGATGCGCGTGCGTTTCGTCGAGGAGCCCGAGCCGCGCGGGACCGCGGGCGCGCTGAAGCTCGCGGAGCCGATGCTCGATGAGCGCTTCCTGATGCTCAACGGCGACGTGCTCACCGACATCGACCTGACGGGCCAGATCGCGCAGCACGAGAGGACGGGCGCGCGCGCGACGCTCGCTCTGGTTCCGGTCGCCGACCCGAGCGCCTACGGCCTCGTGATCCTCGGGGATGATCACGCGGTCGCGCAGTTCATCGAGAAGCCGAGCGCCGGCAACCTGCCCGGCAACCTCATCAGCGCGGGCGCCTACGTGCTCGAGCGTGAGATCCTCGATCTCCTGCCGGCGGGACGCAAAGTGTCGATCGAGCGCGAGCTGTGGCCGGCGCTCGTCGGAAGCGGCCTCTACGGATACCCCTCCGACGGCTACTGGCTGGACATCGGCACGCCCGGACGCTATCTGCAGGGGACCTTCGACATCATCGAGGGCAACGTCACGACCTCCGTCACGGAGCTCCTCGGCAGCGACTGGCTCGCGATCGCCGAGGACGTCGAGCTGGGGGGTCGCGTGATACCGCCGGCGCTGATCGGTCGCGGCGTGCGCGTCGGGCAGGGCGCGCAGGTGGGCAGCCTGGTCGTGCTCGCGCCGAAGGTGTCGGTCGGCGCCAATTGCAAAGTCGAGCGCTCGGTCGTTCTCGAGGGGGCTCAGATCGCCGACGGCTGCGAGCTTCGCGATTGCATCGTCGCCGCCGGGTGTCGGGTCGGGGCGCGCACGCGGATCACCGGCGGAGCGGTGCTCGGCGAGGGCGTGAGCGTGGGGGCGGACAACGTGATCACGCGTGGGGCGCGTATCTTCCCTGGTGTAGTTCTCCCGGACGGGGCCATCGAGTTCTAGGCCGGGCGCAGTCGACCGCGCGCAGCGATCCGCATCTTGCACGTTCCCACACCAATGTTTTCCCATAGCCACAGGAGTTGAGCAGCAGATGAGCGAAGCACGCGTCAGCAGCACCCCCGCCGCCGAGGAGCTCTCGCGCGCGACGATCGCACGGGTGGACGCCTCCGACCAGCTCGGCGACGTGCTCTCGTTGCCCGAGCACCTGCGCGACGCGCTGTGGCGCGTCGACTCGGCGATCATGGAGGACTGGGACAGCCCCGCCGGCCTCGTCGTCGCCGGAATGGGCGGCTCGGCGATCGGGGGAGCGCTCGCGCGCGCAGCCCTCGGCGATCACGCGTCGCGGCCGATCTTCGTAACCCGCGCATACGGCCTGCCGACGTGGACCACGCCGGAGACGATGGTGCTGTGCGCGAGCTACTCCGGCGAGACCGAGGAGACGCTCGCGTGCTACGAGTCCGCCGGCGCCCTCGGCGCGCGGCGAACTGTCGTGACGACCGGCGGGCGCCTCGCCGAGATGGCGCGCGCGGACGGCGTGCCGGTGATCCCGCTGCCCGGCGGATTTCAGCCGCGCGCGGCGGTCGCCTACATGATCGTCGCGGCGCTCGAGGTCGCGGCCCAGTGTGGCGCCGGACCGCGACTCACCTCCGAGATCGACGTCGCGGCCTCGCACATCGAGCACCTTGTCGCCGAGTGGGGCCCGGACGCGCCCGAGGACTCGCTCGCGAAGCAGATCGCGCGCGGCCTGCACGGAACGATCCCAGTGATCGCCGGCGCGGGGCTGACGACGCCGATCGCCTACCGCTGGAAGACCCAGATCAACGAGAACGCCAAGCAGCCGGCCTTCTCGCACGAACTGCCCGAGCTCGACCACAACGAGCTCGTCGGATGGGAGGGCGCGCCCGAGCTGGGGCGCTTCTCGGCGATCTTCCTCGACGACTCCGATGCGCATCCGCGCGTCAAGGAGCGGATGGACCTCACAGAGCGCCTGATCGCGGGCAGCGCGGCCGCGAGCTTCCGCGTCGAGACGCGCGGGCAGACGGCGATCGAGCGGGTCGTCTCGCTCGTGCTGCTCGGCGATCTCATCTCGATCTATCTCGCCGCCCTGCGCGGCGTCGATCCAGGGCCGGTGAAGGTGATCGACGAGCTCAAGGCCGCGCTCGCCCGACGCTGAGCCATCACTTATTACCATGGAGATCTCACGATGAACCCGACCGCCACCCTCGCCGCGACCGACTTCAAGGTCGCCGACCTCGCCCTCGCGGAGTTCGGCCGCAAGGAGATCACGCTCGCCGAGCACGAGATGCCCGGCCTGATGGCGATCCGCCGCGAGTACGCCGACGCGCAGCCGCTGAAAGGCGCGCGGATCACCGGCTCGCTGCACATGACGATCCAGACGGCCGTGCTGATCGAGACGCTGACGGCGCTCGGCGCCGAGGTGCGCTGGTGCAGCTGCAACATCTTCTCGACCCAGGACCATGCCGCCGCGGCCGTCGCGGTCGGGCCGGACGGGACGCCGGAGAGCCCGCGCGGCGTGCCCGTGTACGCGTGGAAGGGCGAGACGCTCGAGCAGTACTGGTGGTGCACCGAACAGGTGATGCGCTGGCCGGCAGACGTGGACGGGTCGTGCGGTCCCAACATGATCCTCGACGACGGCGGCGACGCAACGCTGCTCGTGCACAAGGGCACCGAGTACGAGCGCGCGGGCGCGGTTCCCGACCCGGCGGGCGCGGACTCCGAGGAGCTGGCGGTCATCCTCGCGCTGCTGAGCAGCTCGCTCGCGGAGGATCCTCAGCGCTGGACGAAGATCGGTGAGGGGATCAAAGGCGTCACCGAGGAGACGACCACCGGCGTGCACCGCCTCTACCAGATGGTCGAGACCGGTGAGCTGCTGTTCCCGGCGATCAACGTCAACGACTCGGTGACGAAGTCGAAGTTCGACAACCTCTATGGCTGCCGCCATTCGCTCATCGACGGCATCAACCGCGCCACCGACGTGATGATCGGGGGCAAGCTCGCCGTGGTCTGCGGCTTCGGCGACGTCGGCAAGGGCTGCGCGGAATCGCTGCGCGGCCAGGGCGCGCGCGTGGTCGTGAACGAGATCGACCCGATCTGCGCGCTACAGGCCGCGATGCAGGGCTACGAGGTGCGCACGCTCGAGGAAGTGCTCGAGAAGGGCGACATCTTCATCACCGCGACCGGCAACAAGGACATCATCACCGCCGAGCACATGGCGCGCATGAAGCACCAGGCGATTGTCGGCAACATCGGGCACTTCGATAACGAGATCGACATCGCGGGGCTCGCGAAGGTTCCCGGCATCGAGCACGTGAACATCAAGCCGCAGGTCGACAAGTGGGTGTTTGAAGATGGCCACGCGGTGATCCTGCTGTCCGAGGGGCGGCTGCTGAACCTCGGCAACGCGACCGGGCACCCCAGCTTCGTGATGAGCAGCTCGTTCTCCAACCAGACGATCGCGCAGATCGAGCTGTTCACCAAGAACGAGGAGTACTCAAAGCGCGTCTACGTCCTGCCCAAGCACCTCGACGAGAAGGTCGCGCGGCTTCACCTCGATGCGCTCGGGGCGAAGCTGACCAGGCTGAGCCCTGAGCAGGCCGCCTACATCGGCGTGCCGCAGGACGGCCCGTACAAGCCCGACCACTACCGCTACTAGCCGCACAGCCGCCACCCGATGAGAGCGATGGTCCTCGCGGCGGGGCTCGGCACGCGCCTGCGGCCGCTGACGTACGAGATCACCAAGCCGATGGTGCCGGTGCTCGACCGGCCGGTGATGGAGCACATCGTCGAGCTGCTCGAGCGCCACGGGATCACCGAGGTGATCGCGAACCTGCATTACTTCCCTGACTCGATCCGCGAGCACTTCGGCGACCGCCTGCAGTACCACTTCGAGGCGGAGCTGCTCGGCACCGCCGGAGGGGTGCGAGCGTGCGCATCGTTCTTCGGCGATGAGCCGTTCCTGGTCATATCCGGCGACGCGCTCACCGACATCGACCTCGGTGCGCTGATCGCGAGGCATCGCGACGCCGGCGGAATCGCGACGCTCGCCGTCAAGCGCGTTCCCGACACGCGCGAGTTCGGCGTGGTGCTGCATGACCGTGACGGGCGCGTCTCGGGCTTTCAGGAGAAGCCGGACCCCGCACAGGCGCTCTCGGACCTCGGCAACTGCGGCATCTACGTTTTCGACCCGCGCATCTTCGAGTACTTCCCCGAGCAGCCGGCGGTCGACTGGGCGACCGACGTGTTCCCGGCCCTGCTCGAGAACGACGTGCCCTTTCACATCCACGAGCTGCACGAGTACTGGAATGACATCGGCTCGCTGAGCGAGCTGCGCCATGGCACCTTCGACGCGCTCCGCGGTGAGCTTCGCCTGCATGTCGAGGGGACCGAGCGCAAGCCCGGGGTCGTGGTCGCGGGCAGCTCGCGGCTGCTCGAGGACACCGAGATCGACGGACCCGTGTGGATCGGCCACGACGTGCGCTTCGGCGAGGGGGTGCGCCTGATGGGCCCGGTGGTGCTCGGCGACGGCGCGGTGATCGGCGCCGGCGCGCAGCTGCGTTCGAGCATCGTCTTCCCCGGCACCGAGGTAGCGGACGGCTCGATCCTGATCGGGGCGATCAGCGGGCACAGCGGCATCCTGCGCAGCCTGCGCAGGCGGCCTCAGACGAGGCCGTAGCGTTCGCGGCGCTGCTGCTCGCGCTCTGACTCCGCGAGCGCTCGTATGAACAGCGCGACGAGCGCGACGCCCATCACCAGCGACTGCTCGACGGCCATCAGCAGGCCGGCGATCGCCTGGTCATCGCCCGCGGAGATCCCCCAGACGCGCGCGTGGTGCGCGTAGTAGGGGTAGAGCGCCGCCGGCGCGAACGCGAGGCCCATGCCGAGTGCGCCGACGGCGAGCTTCGTCGAGACCATGTACGCGACCGGGCCCATCCCGCGCAGGCGCAGGCGAGCGCGGATCGGCGAGAGCAGATGCCACCAGTAGAGCGAGCCGGCGAGCACGAACGTCAGATGCTCGAGCACGTGGACCGCCGGCCGTCGCAGCGCGAGGTCGTACGCGCCCGGGACATGCCACGCCCAGATCACCGCGACGTACGCCAGCACCGCAAAGGCCGGGTGCGCGAGCGCTCCGGCGCGTCTCTCGAGCTCGTGCACGGCGCGCGTGAGCGGTCGCAGGATGACCTTCGTCGTGCCGAGGATCGCGAGGATCGGCACGACGTCGAGCAGCAGCACGTGCTGGGCCATGTGCATGAAGAACAGCTGATCGGCGAGCGCGTCCAGCGGCGAGACGAGCGCAGCGACCGCCAGCGCGACAGCGGCCATGAAGCAGCACAGGCGCCACACCGGCGCCTGCGCCGATGCCCGTTGCGCCGATTCCCGGCGCACCTGCAGGTAGCGCCGCAGATAGGCGCCGGATGCGAGCGCCGCGACGATCATCACGCTCGGGCTGAGCGTCCAGGAGAGGTCGGGTTTCACGCTCTGGGCATTGTGTCCGACGCCATTTACATCCGCCGCCTCCCGGCGTAGCATCGATGCTCGCCAGACAACGCCGACCATAGGGAGCCACCCCATGCAGATCGACATCAAGGGTCGCAACATCCCGGTCACCGACGAGATCCGCTCGCACGCAGAGCGCCGGCTGACCAAGGTCGCGCGGCAGGTGTCCGACCTGGCGCGCCTCGAGATCGAGATCTTCAAGGAGCCGAACCCTCGCGTCACCGACTGCCAGGTCGCCGAGGGCACGCTGTACCTGAAGGGCGTGACGCTGCGCGCTCGCGACGCCTCGCCCGAGATGCTGCACTCCGTCAACCTGATGGTCGACGAGCTCGCGCGACAGGTCAAGCGCCATCGCGAAAAAGTTCGCCGCCGCCGCGAGGCGCAGACGGACGCCGCGCGCGCTACTGCGCGCGGTATCACGCAGCCCTCGGTCTAGGGGACACGCGGCTCGCGTGCCGCGCGCCGGATGCCTGCTCCCCGCCGGCGAGCGACTCGGCGTTTAGGAACGCAGCCGCCGGGTACTACAGTCGCGGATGGGGGTACGGGGTCTTTCTGCTGTCACGGCATCACTCGCGCTGTGCTTGACGCTCGCGTTCGCGGGCGAGTGCCTGGCCGCGTCCTCATCGCTGCCGGCCAAAGAAGGCAAGGCGCCGCGGCCAGGGCCTGCGGTTCTCTACGAACGCACGGCGCGCTCGCCGCAGCTCGAAAACGAACCGGCCTCGATCTGGCACGCGCCCGCGATCCTCGTCTCCGGGGCGAGCGCGTACCGCCGCGGTGAGTTCGTCTATCAGGGCTACCTCTACGACGATCACGGCGCCAAGGAGGTAAGCGACCCGACGGATCCGATGATGTCCCCCGGCGGCGACCCCTCCGGCGGAGACCTCTTCTCAGCGCCGGACGGCACCTACACGTATCCCACCGGCCCCGGCTACGACGAAAACGCCGCCAACCTGCTCGAACTGCGCGTCAAGGCGCTTTCGCAGGCCACCGCATTTCGCATCTCGCTGAACACCCTGGAGAACCCCGATCTGGTCGCGACGTCGATCGCGATCGGCGGCACCCCAGGCGAAAGCCATCCGTTCCCGTTCGGCGCGAACGTGAGCGCACCCGCGCAGTACTTCCTCACGGTGCACGGCAGCACCGCGGTCCTGACCGACGCCGCCACCGGCACGGTGCTACCCGGGCCTGCGCCCAGCGTCGCCGTGGACCTCGTGCGTCGCCAGATCACCGTGCTGGTGCCCCACAGCGACTGGAACCCCGGCTCCGCGTCGGTGCGCCTGGCCGCCGGCGTCGGGCTGTGGAACGCCTCGAGCGGCTCCTACCTGCTGCCGGTCGCGGAAGCGAGCGCAACGCAGCCGGGAGGAGCGGGAGCGATCGCCACCCCACCCGCGTTCTTCGACGTGGCATTCCGCTTCAACGGCCAGGAGCCGATGCCGGGCACCCCCTCGGGTGAAACCACCGCGAACCCCGCGTGGTGGCGCGAATCGGCGCAGGCGCAGGCGCTCGCGAGCGGCGACATCAGCTCGTTCTCCGCGCAGGTGGACTTCGCCAAGCTGCACGCGCGCGTGAACGACGACATGCCCGGCGCACCCACCGGCGTGCCACAGAGCGGCGCCTTCGATCGCATCCTCGCGTCCCACTTCACCGACGGGCAGGGAACCGACTACGCGACCGGCGGCTGCGGCAAATCGACGGGCTGCAACGGCGCGCTGCGCGGGCAGCTGCTCCCGTATGCGATCTACGTGCCGAGCGGACCTGCGCCGTCCGGCGGCTACGGACTGACGCTGCTTTTGCACTCGCTGTCGGCCAACTACAACCAGTTCGAGGGCTCGCGCAACCAGTCGCAGTTCGCCAACCGCGGCAGCGGCTCGATCGTGATCACGCCCTCCGGCCGCGGACCCGACGGCTGGTACTACGACCGTGCGGGAGCGGACACCTTCGAAGTGTGGGCCGACACCGCCTCCCACTATCAGCTCAACCCCGCCTTCACGGACATCGCCGGCTATTCGATGGGCGGCTACGGGACCTACAAGTTCACGTCCCAGTACCCCGACCTGTTCGCCAAGGCGCAGCCGACCGTGGGCCCCCCGGCGCTCGGCATCTGGGTGCCGCCGGGCGAACCGACCGGCGGAACCAGCTCGCTCACGCAGCGGATGCTCGCGTCGGTGCGCAACGTGCCGTTTCTGATCTGGGATGAGACGACCGACGAGCTCGTGCCGATCGCCGGCGTGCTCGAACAGGTCGCGACCTTCGACAAACTCGGCTACCGCTACGAATTCGACCAGTTCCAGGCCGGCGACCACCTTACGCTCGCGATCAACGACGAATTCGCACCGGCGGCTGCGTTCCTGGGAGGAGACACCGTCGCACCCAACCCCGCCCATGTCAGCTACGCGTATAACCCGACGATGGACTTCCCCACCGACGGGACCACCGCCGGGCACGCCTACTGGCTCTACGGCGTGACGCTCCGCGAAGCCACCGGCTCCGCTCCGCTCGGCACGGTCGACGTACGCTCCGCGGGATTCGGCGCAGGCGACGCGCCGGGCTTGGAAACCCAGCACGGCGCCGGCGTCCTCACCGGCGGGCAGGTCCCGGCGATCCCCTACACGAGCCAGAGCAAGAGCTGGGGGCCAGCTCCCAGCGCGGCGGTGGAAGACGCGCTCGAAGTCGCTGCGACCAACGTCGCTCACGTCACGATCGACGCGACCCGCGCCAGGGTCGACTGCGCCGCGCAGCTGCACGTGAAGACCGACGGCCCGCTGAAGGTCACCCTCAGCGACTGCTCCGGCACGCCGTCGAGCAAGACCTTCACGTTCACCGGCTGAGGCGCTGCATAGGCGAGCCGGCCGATCCCGCCGGGAGGCTATCCTTGGCGCATGCCCTCCCTGCTTGACCGCGCGCTGAACGCCGGCGAGGCGAAGAAGTTCAGGACCTATCAGAGACGCGTCGCGATCATCTCGGCGTTCGAGCCCGAGCTCGAACACGAAACCGACGCCGAGCTGCGCGAGCGGATGGATGAGCTGCGCGAGCGCGCAGCAGCCGGCGAGGCGCTCGACGCGCTGCTCCCCGAGTGCTTCGCGATCGTTCGCGAGACCGGCAAGCGGACGCTCGGGATGCGCCATTTCGACGTCCAGCTGATCGGCGGGATGGCGCTGCACGAGGGGCAGATCGCCGAGATGAGGACCGGTGAGGGCAAGACGCTCACCGCGACGCTGGCGGTCGTGCTGAACTCGCTCGCGGTACGCGACTCCCCGGCACAGGACGGCGCGGCGCCCCTGCGCAAGGGCGTGCATCTGGTCACCGTCAACGACTACCTCGCACGCCGCGACGCCGAATGGATGGGCCCCATCTATGAGGCGCTCGGCGTTTCCGTGGGCGTGCTGCAGAACATGCAGTCCTACGAGGACAAGCAGGTCTCCTACGCGTGTGACGTGGTGTACGGCACGAACTCCGAGTTCGGCTTTGACTACCTGCGCGACAACATGGCCAAGGACCTCAGCGAAAAGGTCCAGCGCGGGCACTTCTTCGGGATCGTCGATGAGGTCGACAACATCCTCATCGACGAGGCGCGCACCCCGCTGATCATCTCCGGCGCCCCCGAACAGGCGGCGGACCTGTATGTCAGGTTCGCCCGGCTTGCGCCGCAGATGGTGGCGGGCAAGACGCCGGAAGGCATGGACCCGCGCATGAAGAAGCAGTATCTCGCCGACTTCGACTTCGAGATCGACGAGAAGCACAAGACCGTCTCGATCACCGAGCAGGGCGTCGCCAAGGCGGAGCAGTTCCTCGATATCGACCACCTGTACCGCGCCGAGAACGGCCATCTCGTCAACCACCTGATCCAGGCGCTGCGCGCCGAGGCGCTCTACAAGCGCGACGTCGAGTACGCGGTGATCGACGGCGAGGTCAAGATCATCGACGAGTTCACCGGCAGGATCCTCGACGGCAGGCGCTGGTCGGAGGGGCTGCACCAGGCGGTCGAGGCCAAGGAGCGCGTGTCGATCCAGGAGGAGAACCAGACCCTCGCGACGATCACCTACCAGAACTACTTCCGCCTCTACGACAAGCTCGCGGGCATGACCGGCACCGCGCTGACGGAGGCGACGGAGTTCATGAAGATCTACAAGCTCCCCGTCGTGCAGGTCCCGACCAACATGCCGATGGTCCGGGGCGATCACAACGACCAGGTCTACAAGACCAAGGAGGGCAAGTGGAACGCGGTCGTGAAAGAGATCTCCGAGCGACACGAGGCCGGCCAGCCGGTGCTGGTCGGGACGATCTCGGTCGAGGTCTCCGAGCTGCTCTCGGACCGCCTGACCAAGCGCGGCATCCCGCACACCGTGCTGAACGCCAAGCCCGAGCATGCGGCGCGTGAGGCCGAGATCGTCGCCGAGGCTGGGCAGCCGGGTGCTGTGACGATCGCCACCAACATGGCCGGGCGCGGCGTCGACATCAAGCTCGGCGGCAACCCCGAGCACCTCGCGCGCCTGCAGCTCGCGCGCGAAGGCGTGGAGCCCGGCGACGCCGAGGAGTACGAGCGGCGTACTCATGAGGTGCTGCCCAAGCTCGAGCGCGAGGTATCCGACGCGCACGATCAGGTCGTCGCGGCGGGCGGCCTGTTCATCTGCGGGACCGAGCGCCACGAGTCGCGGCGTATCGACAACCAGCTGCGCGGGCGCTCGGGACGCCAGGGCGACCCGGGCGAGTCGCGCTTCTTCCTGTCCGCCGAGGATGACCTCGTGCGCCTGTTCGCGGGCGACCGCATCTACAGGATCCTCGACCGCCTCGGCGGGGTCGATGACGACGGCAACGAGGAACCGATCGAAGCGGGGATGCTCTCCAAACAGATCGAGAAAGCGCAGAAGAAGGTCGAGGAGCAGAACTTCCTGATCCGCAAGCGCGTGCTCGAGTACGACGACGTGATGAACGAGCAGCGCCGCGTCATCTACGCCTACCGCGACGAGGTCCTCGAAGGCAAGAGCATCGGCGAGGAGGCGCGGCGCGAGGTCGTGAAGGTGGTCGAACGCACGATCGACGACTACACGCCCGGCGACTACATGGAGGACTGGGATCTCGACGGCCTGTTCACCGCTCTCGGGCAGTTCTTCCCGCTCGACCTCGGCTCCGAGGACCTCGACCGCGAGACGGTCGATCACACGGTGCTCAACGAGCGCATCGTCGCGCTGGCCATGGAGCGCTACGAGGCCCGTGAGGAGGCGCTCGGCGAGGAGCTGATGGGTGCGCTCGAGCGCTTCCTGCTGCTGCAGACGATCGACGAACGCTGGCGAGAGCACCTGTTCGACATGGACTACCTGCGCGAGGGCATCCACCTCCGCGGCTTCGCGCAGATCGACCCGCTCGTTGCGTACAAGAACGAGGCGTTCACGCTGTTCGGCGACCTCATGAACAGCGTGTGGGCGGACTACGCGCGCATGATCTTCAACGTGCAGGTGAACGTCGAGGGCCCGGACGGCGGCTCCGCGCCGGTGCCCGCGTTCGCAGCCTCCGGCAGCAGCACGCGCGCGGGCCGCGTCTCCTACTCGGGCGGGCACAGTGCCGCGGGGGCCGGGGCGCTGGCGGCGGCCGCAGCAGCCGCCGGCCCGGGCGCGGCGGAGGAATACGGCGAGGACGGACAGGCGCCGATGCCGGTGGTCGAGCAGCGCGTCGTGGACGAGGAGCACCAGCTGGGCCGCAACGATCCGTGCTGGTGCGGCAGCGGCAAGAAGTTCAAGAAGTGCCATGGAGCCTAGGGAGGCGACGCTCGCGCCCGCCATCGCGCGTGGCTCGTGCTGATAGCGTGAGGGCATGGCGATGAGCGCACCGACCGAGCCCACCGCGCAGCGCCTCGCCGCGATCCGTGAGCAGCTGAAGCTGCTCTCGGACTATCTTTGACCCGGCCTCGCTGGCCGAGCGCCAGGCGGCGCTCGAGCGCGAGATGCAGGAGCCGGCGTTCTGGGATGACGCGGAGCGGGCCGCCTCTGTCTCATCCGAGCACGCGCGCATATCCAGGCGCGCTGAGATGTTCAGGACGCTGGCGGCCGACGTCGAGGATCTCGAGGGTCTCGTCGAGATGGGCGCCGAGGAGGAGTCGCTGCAGGGCGAGGTTGACGAGCAGATAGCCTCGGTCGAGGAGCGCCTCGCGGAGCTCGAGGAGCAGCGGCTGTTCTCGGGACCCTATGACGCGGGCGACGCGCTCGTCAGCGTCAACGCGGGCGCGGGGGGGACCGACGCCCAGGACTGGGCCGAGATGGTGCTGAGGATGCAGATGCGATGGGCCGAGCGCCGTGGCTTCGACGTCGAGCTGTTCGAGGTGAGCCCGGGGGAGGAAGCGGGGATCAAGTCGGCGACCTTCCGCGCGAGCGGCGAGAACGCATACGGCCTGTTCGCCGCCGAGCGCGGCGTGCACAGGCTCGTGCGGCTCTCGCCATTCGACTCCGCGCACCGCCGCCAGACGAGCTTCGCAGGGGTTGAGGTCGCGCCGGTGGTCAAAGACGCCGGCGTGGTCGAGATAGATGAGGACGACCTGCAGGTCGACACCTACCGCGCGTCCGGCGCCGGCGGCCAGCACGTCAACAAGACCGACTCGGCCGTGCGCATCACCCACCGCCCGACGGGCATCGTCGTGCAGTGCCAGAACGAGCGCTCGCAGTCGTCCAACCGCGCGACGGCGCTGGCGATGCTGCGGGCGAAGCTGCTCGAGCGCTCCGAGCGCGAACGCCAGGAAGAGATCGCGCGCGAGAAGGGCGAGGCGCAGGACGTCAACTTCGGCTCGCAGATCCGCTCCTACGTCCTGCATCCGTACACGCTGGTGAAGGACCACCGGACGGGACAGGAGATGGGGGACGTGCAGCGCGTGCTCGACGGCGACCTCGACGGGTTCGTGCGCGCGTACCTTCTCACGGCGGCAGCGCCGGAGGGGTCGCGTGGATGATCTCGACGAGCTCGTGCGGCGGGCGCTCGAGGAGGACGTCGGCGCGGGCGATGTGACAACCGATGCGACCGTCGAGCCCGACGCCGCGGGGCGCGCGCTCATAACGCAGAAGGCGCCGGGCGTGATCTACGGGTTGCAGGTGGCCGAGGCTGTCTTCGAGGCGCTCGATCGCGACGCGCGCACGCAGCGCCACGTCGAGGAGGGCGTGTGGCGGGATGGCGGTCCGGTGCTGTCGATCGATGCTCGCGCGCAGGCGCTGCTCACCGGCGAGCGGACCGCGTTGAACTTCCTCGCGCACCTGTCGGGCGTGGCGACGATCTCCGCGCGCGCCGCGCACGCCGTGGCTGGAACCGGCGCGCGGGTCCTCGACACGCGCAAGACGACGCCGGGCCTGCGCGCGCTCGAGAAGGCCGCCGTCGCGGCGGGCGGCGCGAGCAACCACCGGGCGGGGCTGTATGACGCGATCCTGATCAAGGAGAACCACATCGCTGCGGCCGGCGGGATCGCGAATGCGCTCGCGCGCGCGCGCGAGCGCGCACCCCATCTGGCCGACACCCTTGAGGTCGAGGTGCGAAGCCCGGAGGAGATCGCGCAGGCGCTCGAAGCGGGCGCTCCGCGCCTGCTGCTGGACAACATGGACGAGGCGCAGCTGCGCGCGGCCGTCGCGCAGGTCGGCGGCAGGGCGCGCCTTGAGGCGAGTGGCGGTGTGACCCTTCAGACGCTCCGGGCGCGCGCGCAGACGGGGGTAGAATGGATCTCAATGGGTTCGCTGACGCACTCCGCGCCCGCGCTCGACCTGTCACTCACGATGGAGGCCCTGCCATGAACCTCCCCATGGCCCCCACGCTGCCGATGGCTTCCAAGCCGGAGGCGCTCAGCGCGGAGCAGATCGACGCACTCCAGCGCGAGGTGCGCCAGCTGGCGCACCAACGCAATGCGGTGATCCTCGCCCACAACTACCAGCTGCCCGAGATCCAGGACGTCGCCGATCACGTGGGCGACTCGCTCGGGCTCTCGCGCCTCGCTGCCGCGGCCGAGGACGAGACGATCGCCTTCTGCGGCGTCCACTTCATGGCCGAGACCGCCTCGATCCTGTGCCCGCAGAAGACCGTGCTGATCCCGGACCTCGACGCAGGCTGCTCGCTCGCCGCATCGATCGACGCCGAGCAGCTCGCCGATTGGCGCGCCGAGCATCCGCGCGGCGTCGTCGTGATGTATGTCAACACCACCGCCGAGGTCAAGGCGCTCACCGACTACTGCTGCACGTCCGCGAACGCGGTGGAGGTCGTGCGCCACATCTACGAGACCCACGGTGAGCACACCGAGATCCTGTTCGGGCCCGACATGTGGCTCGGCGCCTACGTGGAGCGCGAGCTCGGGCGCCGTATGCATGTGTGGGACGGTGAGTGCCACGTGCACGCGGGGATCCGCCCGGCCGACATCGAGGCCACGCGCGCGGCGCACCCCGGCGCTGACTTCCTGATCCATCCCGAGTGCGGCTGTACCACCAGCGTGATGGAGTACGTCGCCTCCGGCGACATCGCCCCACAGGGCGTGCGCATGCTCTCGACGGGCGGCATGATGCAGTTCGCACGCGACGCCGGCGCGCGGGACAGCGTGGCCGAGGCCGGCGGCGACGAGGACACGCCGCGCGGGCGCGAGGCGATCGTCGCGACCGAGGTCGGGATGCTCTACCCGCTGCAGATGGCAGCGCCCGACGTCCAGTTCATCCCCGCCAACGCAGAGGCCTCCTGCGTATACATGAAGATGATCACGCTGCCGAAGCTGCGCGACGCGCTGCTCGAGATGAAGTTCGAGGTGCGCGTGCCGGAGGACATCGCCGCCCGCGCGCGCGTTCCGATCGACCGCATGGTCGCGATCGGCTGAGCACGGCTCCGGGGTGAGCCCGCCCGGCCCGCTCGTTAGAACTCGCTGACGTCGTGCGGCCCCACGCAGGCGACCGCGAGCGTGTCTGCGACCGCGGCTGAGACCTCGCGAACCTCCTCGAAGGTGACCGCGTCGAGCGCTGCGACCGCCGCGTCAGGATCGATGTCCTCGCCGAAGACGATCTGCTTGCTCGCCGCGAAGCGCGCCACCGCGTTGGTGTTCTCGAAGGCGAGGACGAGCCGGCCTGCGGCGTACGCGCGCGCGCGCGCCACCTCCTCCTCCGTCGGCCCATGCTCGCGCAGCTCATCGACGATCTCGCGCATGCGCGTGTATGCCTCGATCGCCTTCGTCGACTCAAGGCCCGAGCCGAGCTGGAGCACGGGCAGGTCGGCGAATGCGTGGTCGACTGCGTAGACCGAGTAGCAGAGCCCGCGCTTCTCGCGGATCTCCTCGAACAGGCGCGAGCCCATCGAGCCGCCGAGCAGCGTCGAGTAGATCGACAGCGCCGCGCGCTGGCGGATGTCCGTCACGGACACATCGGGGCGGTAGATCATGCGCAGGTGCGACTGGTTGGTATCGCGTTGCTCGACGAGCTTCTGCGGGTCGAAGGGCGGCGCGGGTAGGTAGGGCTCGGGCTCCGCGAGCGCGGGAAAGCGCCCGAAGCGCTCGTGCAGCTCCTCCTCCGCGGGGAGGTGATCGAGATTGCCGACGAGGAACGCGCCGCCGCGTGTCCCCGCCCAGCGCCGCTCGCGGAACGCGACGATCCCCTCGCGCGTGAAGGTCCTGAGGTTCTCCTCGGGGCCGAGAACCGTGCGACCGAGCGGATGCTCGCCGAAGGCCGCTCTGTCGATCAGGTACTCGGCGACCATCGAGGGCTGGTCATAGGCGCGGTTGATCTCCTGGATCACGACGCCGCGCTCGCGCTCGAGCTCCTGCGCGTTGAGATTCGGACGCCCGACGAAATCGGTGAGCAGGTCGATCGCCGCGGCCGCGCTCTCGGCGCGAACGGTGATGTGGAAGGCGACGATGTCGTGGCTGGTGTACGCGTTGAGCACCCCGCCGAGGCGCTCGGCGGTCTCGTTGACGTCCTTGTAGGTCGGGTAGCTCTCGCCGCCCTTGAACACGAGATGCTCGAGGAAGTGCGCCATGCCGTTCTCCTCCGGACGCTCGTTGCGCGCGCCCGCGTCGAACGCGACCAGCACCGTCAGCGCGCGCGTGCCGCCGAGCGCGATCCGGCTTATCGGTAGGCCGTTGCTCTCGAGCGGCGTGTCGGTGATCACTTGCGCGCACATCGGAAGGTCTGCGCCCGTTCTATCAGCTGTCCGGCGCGATCCGGGCCGCCCGCGCTCGTTTGCCCCGCTCGCGCAGCTTGCGCGCAGAGGGCCGCGGCTAGGCGACGCTCTTGGTGAGTCGCGGCTGACGCTCCAGGCGCTCGAAGAAGCCGGTGATCTCGAGCAAACGCCGAGCCTGCCCCTCGCCGGGGACGACGCCGAAGCCGACGCCGGAGCGCAGGCAGCCAACTCGAGCGGCCTGCAGCGCGTGCAGACCGGCCACGTCGCAGAAGTCGAGCTGCCTCAGATCGAGGATGATTTTCCTGGCGCCTTCAGAGCACAGCCGCGCAGCGGCGCGTTCGAGCAGCGGCGCGCTCGCGAGGTCGAGTTCACCTCTGAGCATGAGCGTGCAATGAAAATTCGCCTCGACCAAGCGGATGCAGATGCGATCCACGGATCCCCGTCCCTGTAGTTGTGCTGCCCTGCCGCTTGCGCGGGCACAGTACGCCGGTGAGGCGTGCTGTCAACCTCGGCAACAAGCCATACAACCGCGCCGCGGCGCGTGCGCGCGCTCGACGGTCGCGAAGCGCTCCAGGCGCCGGCTTCTTTTCGCCGCGAGCGCACTACGCTTGCCTGCAGCCCGATGACCCCTTCACGCCGACAGCCGCTCACGGCGCTGCTCGCAGGCCTGCTCCCCGTACTGCTGCTCGCGGGACTGTGGCTCGGCGGGCATCCGAACGAGCTTCCGCCCTTTCTGCGCAAGGCTTTCGTCGCTGACCAGCAGACGCGCGTGGTCGATGAAGCGATCCAGCGGATCGAGACCGACTATTACCGCCGTGTCCCGCCGGGCAAGCTCGCGGATGCGTCCATAAACGGCGTCATCGCAACCCTCGGCGACCGCTTCTCGCACTACCTGACGCCGGCCGAACTCCACGAGTTCAATACGCCTCCGCACTTCACCGGCATCGGAGTGTCGGTTGGCCCGCAGCACAGGGGTCTGCTTATCGCACGCGTGTTCGACGCCTCGCCTGCGGCGCGCGCCGGGCTGAAGGCCGGCGATCTGATCGTCGCCGTCAACGGGCGCAAGCTCGAAGGCCTGTCGGCCGATCAGGCGATCGCGCTGATCAAGGGCGCGCCCGGCACCGACGTCGGCCTTGCGGTCGAGCGTTCCGGACGCCATGCGCCGAGGACGGTCAAGATCACGCGCGCGACGATCTCAGAGCCGGTGGTCGCGTCTGCGACGAAGACGCTGCATGGCAAGAGGTTGGGCGTCGTGGCGCTCGCCACGTTCACCGCTGGCGCGCATCTGGAAGTGCGCGATGCGGTCGAAGGGGAGCTGCGCGCGCGGGCGCGCGGGATCGTCCTCGACCTGCGCGCGAACGGCGGCGGCCTCGTCGAGGAGGCTCAGCTCGTGGCGAGCATCTTCATCGCGAAGGGCGCGATCGTCAGCACGCGCGGTCGCTCGCAGCCGAGCGTGACGCTGACGGCGACGGGCGGCGCGATCTCGGGGCGAATCCCGCTCGTCGTGCTCGTCGACTCGAACACCGCCTCCGCCGCTGAGATCGTCACCTCCGCCCTGCAGGACCACCGGCGCGCGACGGTGGTTGGGACGCACACGTTTGGCAAGGGCGTCTTCCAGGAGCAGGAGCCGCTGTCAAACGGCGGCGCGCTGGAGATAACGGTCGGGGAGTACTTCACGCCCGACGGGCGAAACCTCGGCGGCGGCGGCGTGAAGCAGGGGGCGGGAGTCACACCCGAAGTGCGGGTTGCGAGCGGCGTGGACACCTCGCATGGCCTGGCGGTGGCGCTCGACACGCTCGCGGCGAAAGCACGGTGAGCGAGCGCCGCAAGCGCGCCGGCAGCCGCCCGCCGCGGCCGCAGCAGCCGGCGCCTTTGGACTCCGCGGTCGCGGTGCTCGAGCGCAGGGGCCGCTTTCTCACCGCGGCGCCGCTGTTCGAGCAGTCCGCGAGCGCCGGCCCGTCTCGAGGCCGCTCCCCGGCACGGGTCGTGCGCGAGACCGGCGGCGCTCACAATCGAGCGGGCGCTCGCGCGGGGCAGATCGTGCTCGTGCAGAGCGATCGTCGCGGATCGCGGGTGGTGCGCGTGATCGGCAATCCGGACATCGCACGCGATGTGATCGAGGCGCTGATGCTCGATCGCGGCCTGCGCCGCGGCTTCGATCGCAATCTCGAGCGCGAGGCTCGCGCGGCGGCAGAGCGCGTGCGCGCGCGCGATGAGCACAGGCGCGATCTGCGCGAGCTGCCCACGTTCACAATCGACCCCGTCAGCGCGCTCGACTACGACGACGCGATCTCGGCGCAGCCGATCGCGGGAGGGCGGACCCGCGTGTGGGTTCACATCGCCGACGTCGCCGCGCACGTACCGGAGGACTCGCCGCTCGACCGCGAGGCGCGCAGGCGGGGAACCAGCGTGTACGTGCCGGGAGCCGTCGAGCCGATGCTGCCGCACGCGCTCTCAAGCGACGCGTGTTCGCTGCTTCCGGGGGCCGAGCGCGCGGCGGTGACGGTCGAGATGGAGATCGAAGGTGAGACGATCGCCGGGGCGTCCTTCTACCGATCGCTGATCCGCTCCGACGAACGCCTCGACTACGACCGCGTCGATCGCATCTTCGCAGGGCACGAGCCGGCCGCGGAGCCCTGGCAGGCGCCGCTTGCTGCCGCTCGCGAGGTGGCCGCGGCGCTGGCGCGCAAGCGCGAGCGCAGCGGCGCGCTCGTGCTCGACTCCGAGGAGCCCGAGTTCTCCTTCGACGGCGAAGGAAACGTCATCGAGATCCGCGGCCGCCCACAGACCGAGTCCCACCGCGTGATCGAGCATCTGATGATCGCCGCCAACGAAGCCGTTGCGGGACTGCTCGAGCGGCGCGGGGTCCCATGCCTGTTCCGAGTTCACGAGCGTCCCGACGCCGCGCGCATCGAACGCCTCGTCGACCAGTTGGCCTCGCTCGAGGTGCCCACGCCGCCGGTCGCGCGGCCGATGTCGCCGTCGCAGGCCGCTGAGGCGCTGGGCGCGATCTCGCGGCTGGTGGACGAGCATGTGCGTCGGCGCGCGAGTGGGCGGATCGCGCTCAGCTCACTCGTGCTGCGCTCGCTCAAGCAGGCCTACTACTCGCCGCGCAACCTCGGTCATGCGGGGCTGCGCTCGGCGAGCTATTCCCATTTCACATCGCCGATCCGGCGCTATCCGGACATCGTCTGCCACCGTGCGCTGCTCTCGACACTGGGCGCGCCCGAGAGCGCTCCGCGCGCGGCGACGCTCGAGGAGCTCGGGGTCTGGACCTCCGAGCGCGAGCGCGACGCTGCGACGATCGAGCGCGATGCCGACGACGTCGCGCGCTGCTTCGCGC
>JAXDGS010000134.1:0-12377 GCA_034664905.1 Solirubrobacteraceae bacterium
ACGAGATCGCGGCGGCGGCGCACGCGCCCCGCTTCGCGGTGAGCATCGACAAACGGCTCACCGATCCGCTGCCGCGCTGGCCGCTGGCGCTCGCCGGAGCGCTGCCGCCGTGGCGCCAGCTGCGCAAATTGGGGCTGCGCGAGCTCGGCATCCCCGAGCAGGTGGTCGCGCACATGGAGCTCGTGCCGCGCTTTGACACGCGCGAGACGGCGCGCGCGCTCGCCGGCTCGCCGCTCGAGCAGCCGCCGGCGATGGAGGAGTACGTGGCACGCCTGTGGGATTACTGGGAGCGCGAGATGGATCCGGACCTGAGGCGCGGCAGGACGCTGAAAGAGGCGCTCGAGGGCCGTACGGTGATGATCACGGGCGCATCCTCGGGGATCGGGCGCGCCACCGCGCTGAAGGTGGCGAGCGGCGGCGGCATACCGCTGCTGATCGCGCGCAACGTCGAGAAGCTCGAGGAGGTGCGCGCGGAGATCGTCGCAGCCGGCGGGACCGCGTACGTGTACGCGGCGGACATCGCCGAGACGGAGTCGATCGAGCGGCTGCTCGAGCGCGTGCTCGCCGACCACCGCAACGTCGACATGCTCGTGAACAACGCCGGTCGCTCGATCCGCCGGTCGATCGCGCTCAGCTACGACCGCTTCCACGACTTCGAACGCACGATGCAGCTGAACTACTTCGGCGCGGTCAAGCTCATCATCGGCCTGCTGCCGCGCATGCGCGAGCGCGGCTCGGGCCACATCGTGAACATCTCCTCGATCGGCGTGCAGACCAACCCGCCGCGCTTCTCCGCGTATGTCGCCTCGAAGGCCGCGCTGGACGCGTTCACGCGCGTCGTCGCCTCGGAGGTGATCGGCGACGGGGTGACGTTCACGACGATCCACATGCCGCTCGTGCGCACGCCGATGATCGCGCCGACGAAAATGTATGACGCGTTCCCCGCGATCACGCCCGAGGAGGCGGCCGACATGATCTGCGAGGCGCTGCGCAGCCGCCCGAAGCACATGGGGACGCGCCTCGGTCGCTTCGGCGAAGTCGCCTACACGCTCTCGCCCGGCGCGGTCGACAGGCTCCTGCACCTCGCTTATCGCGTGTTCCCGGACTCCGCCGCGTCGAAGGGCCAGGGCGGCAGCGATGAGGCTGTGTCCTTCGAGCAGATCGCGATGGCGACGCTGACACGGGGCGTGCACTGGTAGGTGCGAAGGGCGCTCCTTGAGTGATCGGAGCGTGAGCGAGACGGCACCCGCGATCGAGGTGAGCGCGCTCTGCAAGCGCTACGGGGAGTACACGGCCGTCCGCGACCTCGACATCACGGTGATGCGCGGCGAGGTCTTCGGCCTGCTCGGCCCCAACGGCGCGGGCAAGACGACGACCGTCGAGATCCTCGAGGGCTACCGCGCGCGCACCAGCGGCGAGGTCTCGGTGCTCGGGCACGATCCGGCTGCTCGCTCGATCGAGCTGCGCCGCCGGATCGGCATCGTCCTGCAGTCGGGCGGCTTCTACAGCCACATCACCCCGCGCGAGGCGCTGCGCCATTGGGCGAGCTTCTACCCGCGCCCGCGCGCGGTCGAGGAGGTGCTGGCGCTCGCGGGGCTCGAGCGCAAGGCCGACGTGCGCAGCCGCAGGCTGTCAGGAGGCGAGCTCAGACGGCTCGATTTCGCGCTCGCGCTCGTCGGCGACCCGGAGCTGATGTTCCTCGACGAGCCGACGACCGGCTTCGACCCCGAGGCGCGGCGCGCGGCGTGGGACACGGTGCGCTCGCTGCGCGATCTCGGCAAGACGATCCTGCTCACCACCCACTACCTCGAGGAGGCACAGGCGCTCGCCGACCGGGTCGCGATCGTCAAGGACGGGCGCGTGCTCGCGATCGGCGCGCCGCGCGAGCTCGGTGTGGGCGCGGCGCGCTACCGCGTCGCCTACCGCGACGGCGCGGGCGCGCTGATCGAGCGCGAGACCGACGATCCCACGAGCCTGCTGCGCGAGCTGACCGAGCAGGCGCTCGCGCGCGGCGAGCGCCTGGAGGAGCTGTCGGTGGGACGCCCGACGCTCGAGGACGTGTATCTGGAGCTGACCGCGGATGCCTGAGGTGCTGTTGCTGAGCTGGCGCCAATACCGGCTCGAGCGGCGCATGTTCTGGCGCAATCCGAGCGCGGCGTTCTTCAACTTCCTTCTGCCGCTGCTGTTCCTCGCCGGCGCGGGCGCGATCCTGAGCGGCAACCAGCACGACCTGGACAAGCTCGTCCCGTCGATCGCGGGCATGAGCGTGATGTCGACGACGTTCACCGCGCTCTCCTACAACATCGTGTTCCTGCGCGAGCGCGGCGTGCTCAAGAGGATCCGGGGAACGCCGTTGCCGACGGGCTCCTACTTCGGCGGCGTCGCGGGCAATGCGATCACCAACACCGCGCTGCAGATCGCGATCGTCGTGCTCGCCGGCCGGATCTTCTTCGGTATCGGCTGGCCTCGCGACTGGGCGGCGCTGATCGTGTTCGTTCTCGCCGGCGTGATCTGCTTCGCGGCGCTCGGAGTTGCGTTCGCGCACGCGATCCCCAACTTCGAGTCGACCGCGGCCTACGTGAACGCGGTCTTCCTACCGGTGGTGTTCGTGTCGTTCTTCGTGTTCGACTCGAGCAGCGCGCCCGGCTTCATGCGAAGCATCGCCGACGCGCTGCCGCTGAAGCCGCTGATCGAGGGACTGTCGGGAGCGCTCGTCACCGGCTCGGGGCTCAGCGGCAACCTCGACGCGCTCGCGGTGATCGCGCTGTGGGGCATCTTTGCTGTGTACTTCGCGGTGCGTGGCTTCTCGTGGGAGCGGTCGCGGACATGAACTTGAACGAGAGGGGCGCGTGGTGAGGAAACTGGCCGATGACCTTTACATGCTGCGGGGCTTGCCGCCCAACGCGATCAACGTGTATCTCGTGGGCGATGTGCTGATCGACGCCGCGACACGCCGGGCGCAGCGGCGCATCATGCGCCAGATCGCCGGGCGCGCGGTGAGCACGCACGCGCTCACGCACGCGCACCCCGACCACCAAGGCTCGAGCCACGCGATCTGCGAGCGTCTTGGAATCCCGCTCTGGTGCGGCCAGGGCGACGTTCCGGCGATGGAGACGCCCGGCGGGGTCGCGAGCGCGATGGCCCCGAGCTGGGCGACGTTCGTGCAGCGCCACTTCTGGGTGGGCCCCGCGCATCCGGTCTCGCGCGCGCTCGTCGAGGGCGACGAGGTTGCCGGCTTCACCGTGCTCGAGACGCCCGGACACTCGCCGGGGCACGTCGTGTACTGGCGCGAGTCCGATCGGGTGCTGATCGCCGGCGACGTGCTCAACAACATGAACCTGCTCACCGGCATCCCCGGGCTGCACGAGCCGCCGGCGGCGTTCACGCCGGATCCCGCCCGCAACCGGGACTCGGCACGGCGGCTGGCGGAGTTGCGGCCGAGCCTCGCGTGCTTCGGCCACGGTCCGCCGCTGCGCGACCCGGGCAGGCTCGCGGAGTTCGTCGCAGGCCTCGAGCGCTGAGGCGATGAGCTCGAGCGTGTTCCTCGCCGAAGGCGAGTGCTTCATGCCGACCGAGCACGCGCGCGGCCCGTGGGATGAGCGCGCGCTCCACGGCGGCGCGCCGGCGGCGCTGATGACCGCCGCCTTCGAGCGCACGCAGCCCGGCGCCGAGCTGCCGATCGCGCGGCTCGCGTTCGAGTTCCTGCGGCCGATCCCGTTCTCGCCAGTGTCGCTCGCGATCAGGACCGTGCGCGGCGGGCGCCGCGTACAGGAGCTCGCGGGCGAGCTGCGCGGCGGCGATCAGCCCCTATGCCGCGCAAGCGCGCTGCGCGTCGCGCCGGTGCCCGCCGGAGTCGACACCGCGCACGGGCAGGCGATGCCCGGGCCCCAGGAGGGAGCGGCGGTGCGCTTCGCGCTCGACGGCGCGGACGCGTCGAGCTTCGCGGCGAGCGCGATGGAGATGCGCTGGCTCGATGACCCGAAGGCGCTGGGGCCGGCGCGTGTGTGGATGCGCCTGCGCCATCCACTGCTCGCGGGCGAGCCGCTGAGCGCGCTGGTCAGACTCGCGGCGGCCGCGGACTTCGGAAACGGCGTGAGCGCCGAGCTCCCGTTCGAGCGCTACCTGTTCATCAACGCCGATCTCAGCGTCCACCTGCAGCGCCAGCCGCGCGGCGAGTGGATCGGGCTCGACGCGCGCACGCTGCTGCACGGCGGCGGAAGCGGCCTCGCCGAAAGCGTCCTTCACGACGTGGATGGCCCGGTCGGGCGGGCGTTTCAGACGCTCGTGGTGCAGCCGCGGTGAAACCACGCGCGCGGCGCGCTTTTCAGCGCACCGGGACCTCGCCGAGCGCTGCGTCGATCGCCTCGAGCGTGTCCGCGCTGAGCACGATCCCGGCGGCGGATGCGTTGGCGTGGACCTGCTCGGGCCGGCTCGCGCCGACGATCGCCGAGGCGACGTTCTGCTTGCGCAGCACCCACGCGAGCGCGAGCTGCGCCATCGTCAGGCCCGCCTGCTGGGCGACCGGCGCGAGCCGCGCGACCGCCTCGAGCACCTGCGGCGCCATCAGGCGCTCGATGAAGCCGCCCATGCTCTCGCTGGCGGCCCGCGAGTCCGGCGGCGGCGGTGCCTGCGGCGAGTACTTGCCGGTGAGCACGCCCTGCGCGAGCGGCGACCACACGATCTGGGAGATGCCCTCGCGTTCGCAGAGGGGGATCACCTCTGCCTCGGGCGCGCGCCAGAGCATCGAGTACTGCGGCTGGCTCGAGACCCAGCGCTCGACCCCCGGTAGCGCGAGCGACTCCGCGATCCGCTGCGCCGGCCACTCGCTGAAGCCGATGTGGCGCGCCTTGCCGGCACGCACGACGTCGGTGAGCGCGCTCATCGTCTCCTGCAGGGGCGTCTGCTCGTCGAAGCGGTGGCATTGGTAGAGGTCGACGTAATCGGTCCTCAGCCGCTGCAGCGAGGCGTCGATCTGCTTGTGGATCTGCGCCGCCGAGAGGCCGCTGTCGCTCGCCGACATCGGGAAGAAGACCTTGGTGGCGAGCACGTATGACGATCGCTCGCGTCCGGAAAGCACCTCGCCGAGCAGCGTCTCCGCGGCGCCGCGGCCGTACACGTTGGCGGTGTCGATGAAGTTGATCCCGGCCTCGAACGCCGCGTTCACGCACGCCTGCGCCTGCTCGCGCGCCACGCCGCCGGAGTATGTGAGCCACGAGCCGAGGCTGATCTCTGAGACCTCGATGTCGCTCGAGCCGAGCTTGCGGTAGTTCATGCGCCTCAGCAGACTACCCTCAAGGCGTGTACACGATCGATCCGGACCTACGCATCGGCTCGGTGTCGCTCGCGGTCAGCGATCTGGCGCGCAGCGTCGACTTCTATCAGGGCGTGCTCGGGCTGCCGTTGATTTCGCGCGAGGGTGCCGGCGCGTCGCTCGGGCCCGACGCCGCGCATCCGTCGCTCACGCTCAGCGAGATCGCGCATCCGACGCCGCTGCGGCCTGACGCGACCGGCCTCTTTCACGTCGCCTGGCTGCACCCCTCGCGCGCGGAGCTCGCCGCGAGCGTGCAGCGGATCGCTGCGGCGCGCTGGCTGATCGGGGGCGCCTCCGACCACGGCGTCTCGGAGGCCCTGTACCTGACCGATCCGGACGGCCTCGGGATCGAGATCTACGCCGACCGCCCGCGCTCGCGGTGGGAGCGTCCTGCGGATGGCGATGGCGTGCGCATGGTCACGCTCCAGCTCGACCTCGACGATCTGCTCGCGCAGGCGCCGGCGGCGCCCGCGGACGAGGTGGCGAGGGGCGTGCGCGTCGGACACGTGCACATGAAGGTCTCCGACGTTGCGCGCGCCGTCGAGTTCTACCGCGGGACGCTCGGCTTTGAGGAGCAGGCGCGGATGCCCTCAGCCGCGTTCCTGTCGGCCGGCGGCTACCACCACCACCTCGGCCTGAACTCGTGGCAGAGCGCTGGTGCGCCGGCGCCGCCGGACAGCGCGCCGGGCTTGCGCGACGTTCGCTTCGAGCTGGGTGGCCGTGGCGCGCTCGCGGAGCTCGAGCGTGCGCTGGGCGCTCAGGCTGCGCCGACCGACGGAGGCGGCGTCTCGGTGCGTGACCCGGACGGTCAGCTGCTCACCTTCGCCGCGGACGCCGACGGCGACGGCGCCTGACCGCATGTGCGTCCCCGGCGCGCGCCCTCAGCCGCCGTCGCGGGCGGCGAGCGCGGGATCCTGCTCGTCCTCGGCGCTCGCGGTGTCGAGCAGCTCGAGCTGCTCGGCTGAGAGGTCGAGCTCGACCGCTTCGAGCAGTTGCGCGAGCTGCTCGAGCGAGGTCGCGCTCGCGATCGGCGCAGCGACGGTCGGCTGCGCGAGCAGCCACGCGAGCGCGACCGCGGCCATCGTCGTGTGGTGCTCGCGGGCAAGCAGCTCGAGCGCGTCGAGCACGCGCATGCCGCGCTCGTCGAGGTAGCTCGCGCGCACGCCGGCCGCGCGCGGGCTCTCGCCGGCCTCGCTGCCGCGGCGGTACTTGCCGGTGAGAAACCCCTGCGCGAGCGCGAAGTAGGCGAGGCACGGCAGCCCGTGACGCTCGCACAGCGGCGCGAGCTCGCGCTCGTATTCGCTGCGCTCCATCAGGTTGTAGTGGGTCTGCAGCGCGACGTACGTGGCGATGCCGTCCTGCGCACCGATGCGCAGCGCCTCCGACAGCCGCGGAGCGCTGTAGTTCGACGCCGCCGCGTAGCGGATCTTGCCCTCCTCGACCAGCTCCCCGAAGGTGGCGAGCGTCTCCTGCAGCGGCGTCTCGGGATCGTCTCTGTGGGCGTAGTAGAGGTCGACCGTCTCGAGCCCCAGGCGCGTGAGCGAGGCGTCGATGCCCTTTCGGATCGTCGCGGCAGAGAGGCCGCGCAGCTCGGGCGAGCTCCCGACCTTCGTCGCGATCACGATGCTCTGGGAGTTCCCGCGCGCGGCGAGCCAGCGCCCGATGATCTCCTCCGAGGCCCCCGCGCCGCTGGGCCCACGGCGCCCGTAGCTGTCGGCGGTGTCGATGAAGTTCCCGCCCGCCTGCGCATAGGCGTCGAGCACCTCGAAGGAGCGCTGCTCGTCGATTGTCCAGCCGAACACGTTCCCGCCGAGGCACAGCGGGAACACGTCGAGTTCGGTTGGTCCGAGGCGCGCGATGCGCTCAGGGTATCCCTCGCGGCGCAAGTTCAGGAGACGATCGCGTGGAGCGTGCCTGCTAGCGGCGCCGCCCCGCCGCGAAGCTCTGCACCGGCGGGGCCACGGCGCGCATGCTCGACCCCACCTCGACTCCCTCCGGCTGCTCCTCAGCTGCCCCCGCGCCCAGCTGCAGCGCCCGATCGGGCAGGTGGCGCACGCGCGCGGAGGCGGCTGCGTCCTCGCCCTCGACGCCGCCCGCGAGGAAGCGCTCGAGCGCTGCGAGCTCGCGAACGATCACGTTGATCACCGGGCGGATCTCCTCCTCCGAGCCGCCCCCGCGCGCACTGCCCGGCCCCGTCCACGCGCGCATCGCCGCCGGCTCCTGAGAGCGCTCGAGGCGGCCCCTGGCGAGCAGCAGCGGCTCCGCTCGCGCCAGGTGGCGGTGGCGCTCGTAGACAGGCTCGGGCACGATCAGGTTGATCGTTCCGAACTCGTCCTCGAACAGCAGGAACATCGTGCCCTTGGCCGTTCCCGGCCGCTGCCTTGCGATCACAAGGCCCGCCACCGCGACTTCGTTGCCGGAGGGCAGCCGCGCGAGCTGAGCGCTGGTGAGGAGCATCGGCACCTCGAGTCGCTCGCGCAGGATCTCGAGCGCATGCTCACCGACGGTCACGCCGCTCGTGGAGTAGTCGGCGATCAGCCGCTGCCAGCGCCCGAGCCGGCGCAGGCTCGGCAGCTGCTTCTCTCCCAGCGCGAGTGCCAGCTGGGTGCCCTCGCCTCCCGCCACGGTCTCGGCGGGCGTGGCGAGCCCCAGCTGCCAGAGCGCCGAGCGCCTGTCTCCTGCGCCGGCGAGCAGGCTGTCGCAGGCGCCCGACCAGGCGAGCTGCTCGAGCGTCCTGCGCCTCACGCCGGCACGTGCTGCGAGCTCGCCGAGGCTGCGGAACGGTCCGCTGCGCTCGCGCTCGGCCACGAGCTCGCTCACCTCGGCACTCGGCACGTCCTTGATGTAGCCGAGGCCGAGCCGCACGCCCGACCCCTCCACCGTGCACTGCGCAGCAGAGGCGTTGACGTCCACGTCGAGCACTGCGATCCCCCGATGCTCGGCCTCGTGCACGAGGCTGTCGGGGGCGTAGAAGCCCATCGGCTGCTCGTTCAGCAGCGCGCACAGGAACTCCGCGCCGTAGTGGACCCGCAGCCACGTGGACTGGTAGGCGAGCAGGCCGAAGGCGGCGCTGTGCGCCTTCGGGAAGCCGAAGCCGGCGAAGCCCTCGACCATCCCCCAGACCCGCTCCGCCGTCGCCTGCGAGGCGCCGACGTGGCGCATCGCCCCCGCGATGAAACGCTCGCGATGGCGGGCGAGCATCTCCTGCGAGCGCTTGCGGCTCATCGCCCTGCGCAGACCGTCGGCCTCACCCGCCCCGAACCCGGCGAAGGCTTCCGCCACCTGCATCACCTGGTCCTGGAAGATGATCGTGCCGAGCGTCTCCTTCAGGACGGGCTCGAGCGCGGGATGCTCGTAGGGGATGAGATATGCGGGGTTTTCGCGCAGGCGCCTGCGACGCTCGATGTAGGGGTTGATCGCGCCGCCCTGGATCGGGCCGGGACGCACGATCGCCACCTGGATGGTCAGATCCTCGAGGTTCAGCGGCCGCGTGCGCAGCAGCGACTGCATCTGCGCGCGACTCTCGATCTGAAAGACCCCGACCGTGTCGGCCGCGCGGATCGCCCTGAAGGTCTGCTCGTCGTCGAACGGGATACGGGAGAGGTCGATGCGCTCGCCGCGCACGCGGGCGATCTCCTCGACGCAGCGCTCGACCGCCGAGAGCATCCCCAACCCGAGCAGGTCGATCTTCAGGAAGCCGGCATCCGAGCACGAGTCCTTGTCCCACTGGACGATCTGGCGACCCTCCATCGCCGCCGGGACGATCGGGCAGCAGTCGATCAGCGGCCGGGTGGAGACGATCATGCCGCCGGAGTGCTGAGAGAGATGCCGTGGCAAGCCGTGCGCCTCGGCGGCCAGGCGGGCCAGCCACGCCCAGCGCGGTCCCGCCCCGCGCGGCGAGGTAATACCCGCGCCCGGGCGGCCGACGTCCCGTCGCGGATCGGGATCGGGAGGCGGAGGATCGCGGAAGTCCCACTCTCCGCTCCCCCGCGCTCGCTTGCCGTCGTCCGCGCCCGCACCGGCACGGGCCCCGGCGAACTCCTCGCCCAGGTCGACCCCGAACGCGCTCTCGATGTCCCGCACCACATTGCGCGCATCCCAGCCCTCGCTCCCGCGCGCGACTCGCTCGATCTCCCCTGGCGGCAGCCCGAGGGACTTGCCGAGCTCGCGGATCGCCCCGCGCGCACGGTAGGTCGGGAACGCCGCGACCAGCGCCGAGCGGTCGTGACCGTAGCGCTCGTGCACGCGCGGGATCAGCACCTCCCGAATGTCCCGGGGGAAATCGAGGTCGATGTCCGGCAGCGAAGTCAGCTCCTCGTTCAGAAAGCGTCCGATCAGCAGCTCGTTGGCGATCGGGTCGACGTGCGAGAGGCCGGTCAGGTAGCAGACGATCGAGGACACGCTGGAGCCCCGCCCCCGACCCGGGGGCAGCAGCGCGCGGGCTCCGCTGGCGCCTCGCACCTCAACCGCGACCTCGCGGGCAAGCTCGAGCAGATCGTGGTGCAGGAGGAAGAAACCGGCCAGACTCAGCTTCTCAATGATTCGCAGCTCCTCTCCGAGCCGCGAGGCCGCTGTGGCGCGCACATCCGCCGGCGCGCGCTCGTAGCGCTCGTGCAGCCGCGCGTGCGAGAGCTCCGACAGCTTGCGCAGCGCCTCCTCGTCCTCGGATCCCGGATAGCGGTAACCGAGATCGCTGGACAAATCGAAGCGCAGACGGTCGGCCAGGTCCGCCGCCTCCGCCACCGCCTCGGGGTACTCGGGAAACCGGGCCACCATCGCCGCCGGCGAGGCGAGCACATGGCTGAAGTTCCCGCGTCGCTCGGGCTCGGAGGCATCGAGCGTGGAGTGCAGGCGGATGGCCACGAACGCGTCCTGCAGCGGCGCCCGCGAACGGGCGTGGGCATGCACGTTGCCGGTGGCCACGCAGGGGACGCCCAGACGATCCGCGAGCCCGGTCAGCCGCCGATTGCGAGCGCGATCGTCGGGCAGGAACGGCCGCTGGAGCTCGATTCTCAGCCGATCGCGACCAAAGGCATCGAGCAGTCGCCGCAGCGTGGGCTCGTCGTGGACGCCGCGCAGCGCACAACCGCTGAGACAGACGAGACCTTCGGCGTGATCGAGCACCGCGTTCAGCGAGACCCAGGCCTGTCCCGGTGGTCCCGGTTGCGCGCGCGTGTGCGCGTGCGAGAGCGTGAGAATCCGGCACAGATTCCTCCAGCCCCTCTCGTCCTGCACCAGCAGCGTCAGATGTCGCCCATCCTCGAGGTCCACTTCGGCGCCGTGGATCGGCCGCAACCCGAGCGCGCGGGCACAGACGGCGAACTCCATCGAGCCCGAGACCGAGTTGTGGTCGGTCAGCGCGAGCGCCTGATAGCCCAGATCGAGAGCGGCCGGAACCAGCTCATCGGGCAGGGACGCCCCGTCGAGGAACGAGAACGCGGAGTGGCAGTGGAGCTCGATATACAAGGACGAACGTATGTTCGCACCGATTCCGGACGACGACGTCGCTTGACAAATTATTAGTGGCTGCTAACTTCTGCGTAGTTAGCACTCACTAAGAAAGGTCTGGCATGTCTCAACCAACCGATTCACGCCGCCGAGGCTGGACCCTGGCGATCGTCTCCATCGGCCTGTTCATGGTCGTGCTCGACAACCTCGTCGTGAACGTCGCCCTGCCGAGCATCCGCCACGATTTCGGCGCCTCGATCCAGGCTCTCGAATGGACGGTCAGTGCCTACGTGCTCGCCTATGCAGTCCTCCTCCTGACCGGTGCGGCGCTCGGCGACCGGTTCGGCCGCAAGCGCATATTCATCGCCGGGACCACCCTGTTCACCGCCTCCTCCGCCGCTGCCGCGCTCGCGCCGAGCGCGGGCACCCTGATCGCCGCGCGAGCGGCGCAGGTAATCGGTGCGGCGATCGCCACACCGCTGACGCTGACCCTGCTCGCCGAGGCCTTCCCGCCCGAGCAGAGGGGCCTGGCGATCGGCGTCTGGTCGGCGATCAGCGGCGTGGCCGTCGCCCTCGGCCCGCTCGTGGGCGGAGCGGTCATCCAGGTCAGCTCGTGGCACTGGATCTTCTGGATCAATGTCCCGATCGGACTGGTGCTCGTGCCGCTCGCCGCGGTCATGCTCCGGGAAAGCTACGGGCCCGTGCGAAAGCTGGATCTGCCGGGCCTGACGCTGGCCTCGAGCGGGTTGTTCGGACTGGTGTTCGGACTCGTCCGGTCGCAGTCGCTGGGTTGGGGCAACGCCCAGGTGCTGATCGCCCTGATCGCCGGCGCGATGCTGATCGTCGCCTTCATCGGCTACGAGCTGCGGGCGGCGGAGCCGATGCTACCGCTGAGCTTCTTCGCCGACCGCGGGTTTGCCGTGACCAACGTCGTGTCCCTGGCGATGTACTTCGGGATGTTCGGCTCGATCTTCTTCCTCAGCCAGTTCCTGCAGAACGTGCTCCACAACACGCCGCTGCAGGCCGGCGTCAAGCTGCTGGTCTGGACCGGCGCGACGATGGTCGTCTCTCCGCTGGCGGGCTTCTACTCCGAGCGTTTCGGCAGCCGGCCGTTCATGGCCGCCGGACTCGGGCTCCAGGCCGCCGGACTCGGCTGGCTGGCCCTCCTGATGGGAACCCACACCAGCTACGCCAGCATGATCGTGCCGTTCATCCTGGCCGGCAGCGGCATGGCGCTGGTGTTCGCCCCCTCCGCCAATGCGGTCCTGGCCTCGGTCCGCCCCGAGCAGGCCGGCCAAGCCTCCGGAGCGACGAACGCGATCCGCGAGCTCGGCGGCGTGCTCGGCATCTCGGTACTCGCCACCGTGTTCACCAGCCACGGCAGCTACGCCTCGCCCCAGGCCTACGTGAGTGGCCTCGGGCCGGCGCTCTGGGTCGGCGTGGCCGTCCTGGCCGCCGGGGCGCTGCTGGCCGCCGTGCTGCCGTTCAGCACGCGAGCCGCAGCGGCGCGTCAGGTCGCGGACGCCGCGGGAGAACCGCAGTCGGCCGGGCTGGCCGGCCCCGCAGCTGCCCGGGCGGAGGCCGAGCCGGCGCGGCTCGCCGCCTAGGCGATCCTGGG
>JAXDGS010000135.1:0-3515 GCA_034664905.1 Solirubrobacteraceae bacterium
ATCCCGAATCGCTGGAGCTGTTGGGCGCCGTGATCGGTGAGGGCCAGCTCGTCGCCGGCGAGAATGCCGGCGGCGCACAGCGCGTCGGTGAGCGCGACGCCGAGCGCGCCGGCGAGATGGTCGTAGCAGGTGCGCGCGTCGCGCAACGCCCGCGCCCGGCTGCTCGCACGCAGGGTCTGTGAGGGGATCGTCGGTGCGATCGTCGAGAGTGCCTCCAAGGCGTGGGCGACCTCGGGAGAAGCCAGCCGCGCGAACTGGCGGCGTCCGCGCTGCTCAAGCACGATCAGTCCGCCGTCGGCGAGCATCCGCAGATGGCCTGAGGCGGTCGATGCTGCGATCCCGGCGACCCGGGCCAGCGACCCGGCGGTGCGCTCGCCACCATCAAAGAGCGCGTCGAGCATCGCGCATCGAGCGCGGTTGGCGATCAACGCCGCCGCCGCGGCGGTATCCACGTCGCTGCTCATCGACCAGGAACGGTACCTGTCGATTGTTCGGAAAAACCCGAACCGATTGGCGTTTAGCCTGCCCGGCCGATGAGCTCAGAGCACCCCTCAGCCTCCGGCGACAGCGGCCTGGGGGTCGTATTGATCGCCGGCTCGGCCGTGGCCTACAGCACCGCCGGGTTCTTCAGCCGGCTGATCCACGTCGATCTCTGGACGCTGATCTTCTGGCGGGGGTTGTTCAGCACCGCTTTCTTGCTGGCAATCGCTCACGTCCAGGACGGCCGACGGGCGCTCGGGACGTTTCGCAGGCTGGATCGGTGGGGGTGGGTCGCGGCCGGGTTCTCGACCGCGGCGATGTTCTGTTATCTCGCCGCACTGCGCAACACCACCGTCGCGGACGTCGCGATCATCTACGGCACCGCCCCGTTGGTCACCGCGGCGGTCGCGCTGATTGTGCTCGGCGAGCGCGCCACGCCAGCGACCTTGTGGTGCAGCGCAGTGGCGCTTACAGGCGTTGCGCTGATGTTCGGCGGCTCGCGTGTCTCGCACGCGCTCGATGGTGACCTGCTCGCGCTCGCGATGACGGTGCTGATGGCGCTGATGATCATCGCCAGCCGTCGATCTGCCAGCGCGTCATCGTCGCCGATCGCCGCGATCTCTTCGCTGGCCTCCAGCGTCGTCGCCGCCCCCCTCGCGCACCTAGCCGCCCCTGACGTATTGCAGTTCGGTGAGCTCGCGCTGTTCGGAATGACCCAGCTCGGCCTGGGGCTGTTGCTGCTCACCGCCGGCACCAAACGCCTCTCGGCATCACGCGTGGCGCTGATCGGCGGACTCGACGTGCCGCTGGCGCCGATCTGGGTATGGATCGCGTTTGCCGAAACCCCAAGCCCAGCCACGGTCGCCGGCGGGCTCACGGTCATCACCGCCGTCGTCCTCAACACGCTGCTGTCGAGCCGCCGACCGCCAGCCCCGCTCCACGACGACCTCCCAGCCCCGCCGCAGACGACCTGAACCCAGCCGGTGTTCTCTGGCTCGCTGGGGCGACATGGCTTGGGCTGACGCGGGTTAGTGTTTAGGAATGGTTGGGACCGGCGCTCCGGGAGGCCGTGAGGCACGCTCGCCGGGGATGACGTTGGCGCGGCGGTTGTTTGCCGTGCACGAGCACTCCGAGCGCACGGGGGTGCCGGTCGCGGAGGTTCTCGGGGCGGTCGAGGCAGAGCGGGGACGCCCGGCTGATGTGGATGGTGGGGCGGACGGGCAGACGAGGCGTGAGCTGCTCGTCGGTGTCGGCGGGCTTGCCGGTGGGGCGGTGTTGGCTCGGAATCCCGCGGCGGCTCTGGCGCGGCGGGTCGCACGGGCGGCGGCGCGACCGCGGATTGCGATCGTTGGTGCGGGCCTCGCGGGGCTTCGGTGCGCGCACATGCTGTGGACGCAGGATCCCGGCAGCCCGATCGCGTCGACGGTGTATGAGGCAAATCCGGTGCGGGCCGGGGGGCGGTGTTGGACGCTGCGGGACTTCTTCTCCGGCGGGCTGATCACCGAGCATGGTGGGTCGTTCTTGAACAGCAACCAGACGGCGGTGCGCGGGCTGGCGAGGCGGCTCGGCCTGAGGCAGGAGGTCGTGGACGGAGGCGACCTGCCGAGCGGAGAGGAGGTCTTCTTTATCGACGGCCGCCTCTACACCTATACGGACGCCAACGCCGACTGGCATGACGTCGGCTTCCCGGCATTTAGAACCGCCGCGAAGCAACTCCAGACCGACGCGGGTGCAGCACGGCTGGATCGCATGTCGGTGCCGGAGTGGCTGGACAGCACGGAGATCGGCTCGGGCACCCGCTTTGGCAAGCTGATGCTCGCCAACACGGTCACCGAGAACGGTGGCGACCCGGGCGACCAGTCCGCGCAGGACTTGATCTACCTCCTGGCTGGAAACTCTCGCGCATCGCTTCAGCCGCTCCCCGGCGACGACGAGCGCTTACACATCGTGGGCGGTAACGACCAGCTCGTGTCCCGGATGATCGCCCAGCTTCCGCCCCCTACGGTCCGGCACGACCACGTGCTCGTGGCGATTCGAGAGCAAGCAGACCGTGCGGTGCGGCTGGTATTCGACGTCTCGGGCAGAAGCGTGCAAGCGACCGCCGACCTGGTCGTACTGGCGCTGCCGTTCAGCACGTTGCGCGACGTCGAGCTGAAGCACTCCGGGCTCTCGAACAGAAAACGTCATGTCATCAGAACGATGGGCATGGGCACCAACGCCAAGATCCACCTCGAGCTCAGCCGCAAGACGTGGCCGGCCCTGGGTTACAGCGGCGCCACCTATGGGGAATGGCAGCGGCTGGCATGCGGGTGGGACGACGTCGTCCAGTTGGGCCCCGAAGCCAGTCCAGCTCTGTACCTGGCGTTCCCGGGCGGGCGCGTCGGTCGCACCGGTATCACTGGACAAGCGCACGGCGCGGCGCCGGCGCGCGACGTCCGCTGGGCGCTGAACGAACTGGAGAACGTGTTCCCGGGTACCAGCGGTGCCTACACCGGTCGGGCCTACGAGGATCGCTGGGCGCTGGACCCCTGGGTGCGGGGGGCCTACTCCTACTACCGCGTGGCCCAGGCCAACACCTACGGCCAGCTGGCCGGCGCGGGCGAAGGGCGCTTCCTGTTCGCCGGTGAGCACACGTCGATCAACAACATCGGCTTCCTGGACGGGGCTGTCGAAACTGGTGAGCGTGCCGCGCGACAATTGCTCCGCCGGCTTCGCGCTTGACCGGCCGCCGAGGCACTCGCGCGAAGCGGCCAACGTGTCTGCGGCAGCAGGATCAGAGGTCGTACGACATGCCGGCGCGTCCACGCACGGCCAAAAGCGTCTTCAGCGAGCTCAGGGTCCGGCTGCGGGGAGCCAACGACTCGGCCACCTTCATGGCCGAGTAGACCGCTGACTCCTGCGAGTCAAAGCCGGTGGTGTATTGGCCGCTGAAGTACAGGCCGTGGCGCCCTTGCAGCCGATGCAACGCGCGGGCAGCCTGGATCGTCGCCCGGCTGATCAGTGGGTGTTTGAACCGCCGTTCCAGCAGGATGTGC
>JAXDGS010000136.1:0-31881 GCA_034664905.1 Solirubrobacteraceae bacterium
CAGCGCTGTACTCGAACCTCGAAGCGCTCGCGCATTACGACACGGCCGCGACGTTCGCCGAGCCCGGCGGGACCTCCGCGCAGCGGATTGCGGAGAAGCGCGGCGACGTCGCCTTCCGCCTCGGGCGCCTCGAGCTCGCGATCGAAGCGTGGGAAGGATGCCTGGCCCACCACGTCGAGCGCGACGAGCGCGAGCAGGTTGCCGAGCTGCATCGCAAGATCGGCTCGGCGCTCGCGCACAAGGGCGAGCGCAAGCTGGCGATCGAGCACCATCAGCGGGGCATCAACCTGGTCAAGGATCTGCCGCCGTCGCTGGCGCTCGTGCGCCTCTATGAGGAGGCGGCATGGCTTTACATGCAGGTCGGCGACAACATGCTCGCGATCTACGCGTCCGAGAAGGCCCTGCGCCTGGCGGAGAGCCTCGGCGAAGTGCGTGCGGCCGGACGTGCCCACGGGATCTTCGGCCGCGTGTTCGGACGCATCGGCGACAAGGCGAAGGCGCGCGAGAACCTGGAGCGCGCGGTCGAGCTCGCGCGTGACTCCGACGCAGGGGAGACGGTGCTCGCGCTGCTCGCGCAGGGACACAACCTCGAGCACTCCGAGGGCGACTACGACGGGGCCAAGGGCTGTTATGTGGAGGCGCTCGAGCTGGCGGAGAAGATCGGAGACCTCCCGGGGCAGATCGAGCTCGAGGCGGCACTGGGCGAGCTCGCGTTTCACCGCTGCGACTGGGAGGAGCTGCGGCGCGCTAGCGATGCGAGCGCCGAGCTCGCCGAGCGCGAGGGGCTCGTCGGCAAGCTATGCCTGGCAAGCGCGCTGCGGGGCCGTCTGCGCTGGCGCGAGGGAGAATGGGACGCCGCCGAGTCGCTGTTTGCTCGCGCGCATGAGCTCGCGGGGAGGGCGGGCCTGTCGGAGGTCTCAGTCGAAGCCCTGATGGGCCTCGCGGACACGCTGCGCGATCGTGGCGATCTGGCGGGCGCGGAGGCGACCCTCGAGCAGGCGCTGGCGATCTGCGAGCGCGCGGGTCTGATCTCCCAGTCGGTCCAGGCGCACGCCGCGATGACCCAGGTGCTGAGCGTCACCGAGCGCGTGCCGTCCGCCCGCGAGGCGGCCGAGCAGGCGCAGACGCTCGCAGCTCAGGTTCACGACCCGGTGAGCGAGGCCTGCGCGCTCGAGGCTCGCGGCCTCGTCGCGCAGCCGGTCGATGCGCTACGGGCGCTCGGGGAGGCGCGCGCGGCGTGGGAGCGGCTGGATCGGCCGCTCGACATCGCTCGCTGCGATGTGCTGCTCGGGCGCTGCCTGCTCGATGGGGATCCGTCCGCCGCGGCTGAAGCCTTCCGCCGGGCCGGCGATCGATACGCGGCGCTGGGGGTCGACCACCTCGCCAAGGGCGCGGAAGAGCACGCAGGGCTCAGCCGCCCAAGCTCGCCGGCGCAAGCGCTTCCGCTGCGCGGCGGCGCGGACGCTCGCTGACGCGAGCGTTGCCGCCCGCTCGCCGCTGAGCCTCAGCCCGGCGTGCGCAATCCCGACCGCGCGGCCTTCAACGCCGGGAGCTCCTCCTCGTCGCCGTTCGCGGGCGCCAGCATGAACGTCTCGACCGCGAGGTCCGGCTCGAGGTTGTTGGCGCTCAGGAACGCGAGCACGCGCCTGCCCGACAGGCGCTGAACGGCGTCGATCAGCTGTGGAGCGACGGTCTCCTGATAGGCCCTTCGGACCGTGAGGACGAGCTCGCCTTTTCCTTCGCGCTGAAGGCTTCGCTCGCCGGTCGTCATCGATTGCTCCAACACGACCGTGATCATGTCCTTGCTGAGATGGGTTCGGGCCTTCGTCGGGCCTCTGCCGGTGTGCTCGCTCATAAGACGAACGGTGGCGTTTGCGATCGCGAGGGCGACGGTCCCCCTCTCAGCATGTTTGCCGCGAAGGTCATTCACGCGAAACTCGTGTTCTCGCCCCTCCGCACAGTCGGGCCACGGCGGCGGATGAAGAGACGGATAGGTCCGTATGCCGAGGCCGCGTCTCGCGATGTGTGCCACGCCGAAACGCGACCGACATCCAATCCACGCACCTACAGCGTAGACGCAAACGCAAGGCGTTCCCGCTGGATCTACCTCGTCGTGGCCGCGGGCGACCGCCCGCGCGCCTGGGCGAAGCTCACGAGTCGCCCGCGATCCTCGTCCCACAGCTTGAGCCCGACGGCGCGCAGGCCGTCGCCCAGCGTGAGCGTCGGAACCGCGTGGAAGATCGGGTTCTCCTCGTGCGCGCGCTGCAGGTTGTAGTTGGGGATGCGCGCGCTGAGGTGGTGCACGTGGTGGAAGCCGATGTTGCCCGTGCAGAACTGCAGCACCTTCGGCAGCTTCAAATAGGAGCTGCCGCGCAGCGCGGAGTCGGCGTAGCTCCAGTCGCTGCCGTCCTCCCAGTAGGCGTCCTCGAACTGGTGCTGAACGTAGAACAGCCAGATCCCGATCGAGCCGGCGAGCAGCGCGGAGGGCCCGTAGACGAGCAGGTAGTCGCGCCAGCCGATCAGCCAGCAGATCGCGCCGACGAGTATGACGAGCGCGATGTTGGTGGCGATCACGCTGCGGCGCATGCGCGGGCGTGCGCCCTTGGAGACGATGCGCGGCCCGATGAACATCGCGATGATCGGCCCGAGGCCGAACATCACCAGCGGGTTGCGCTCGAGCCGGTAGGCGAGACGCTCGCGCCATTGAAGCGCCGCGTATTCGCCGACCGTGAGCGTGCGCACGTCGCCGATCCCGCGCCTGTCGAGGTCGCCCGCGGTCGCGTGGTGGACGGCGTGGTCGTGCTGCCAACGCAGAAACGGCGAGTAGAGGATCAGGCCCAGGCCCCGGCCCAGCCACGTGTTGGCGCGCCTGGAGCGCAGGAACGAGCCGTGCGTGCAGTCATGGAAGATGATGAACGTGCGCACCAGGAAGATCGCTGCGGGGACGGCGAGCACGAGCGCGAGCAGAAACGACACCGACAGCACCAGGTACATCCCGACCGACAGCGCGAGGTAGGGAAGCACGGAGGTGGCGACGTCGAGCAGCGCGCGTCCGTGGCGCGCCTCGGCGTAAGGGGCGAGCGTCTCGCGCCAGAACGCGGGACCCGGCGCGCTCGCGTCGTGAGCCTTGGCGTCTGCGGGGAGATCGCGGGGAGGCTCGAGGGCGGCGCCCGCAGAAGGTTGGTCGGTGGGGATCATCGGAAACCCCATTTCCTGGTTGCGCGTACAGCCGGTCCGACTGCAGCGCCCCCAATCGCGAGTTCAAGCGTAGCTGCTTGACCGCCGGAAGGCCGCAGATCCGGGGCCGCGACGCCGGCGCGATAAGCTTGAGGGGAGAAGTTTTCAAAAGTTCGACACGGTGGACGGAGGCTCGATGAACCGCGCAGGACAGCCGGTCAGCCCCTCCTCTGCATGCGCCCGGCGGGCTCGCCGATGAGCGACCGTCCGCCAGGGCCAAACCAGATCCGCGCGCAGGAGCGGCACGCGCAGAAGCTCAAGGACATCCGCGAGCAGGTTTCCGACGGCTCGCTCGTGATCCGCAAGATGACCGCGGATGAGCGCAAACGCTACCCACCGCAAGAGCCCGACGCCAGGCGTCGCCGGCCCAAACGGGGCTCATGACGCCGTTCTTCCTGCCCGAGGTCCATGCTGGGGACCCCGCCGGCGAGCTCGCCTACGACGAGCTGCGCCGCCAGGCGGAGGCGTGCACGGGCTTCCACGCGCGGGACCGCCGCATCGTTGAGATCGAGTGCCGTCACCGCGGTGTGGACCGCCGCCTTCGCGTGGGCGAGTCCGACGCGGAGAACGGCATGACGGTCGAGGCGATCCTGCAGCTCGGGCGGGACGTGTACACGGTCCATCACCTGCAGACAACGAAGGCCGCGCAGAGCGCGCCGAAGGTGCTGCGGCGCACCGAGGTCTACTCGGTGGTCGACTTCGACTGAGGCCCACCGGCCGCCGCGGCGCGGCCGGTCTATGCGCGAGCCGCAGCCCTGCGCCGCGACGCGCGCGAGCGCCTGGGCGGCTGCGGGCGCGCATGCCTCGGGCTCGGCGCCGCCTTCGGCGTCCCGCGCGGCGCGCGAACCTCGTCCGCACTGGGCTCGTTGCCGATCCCGAGCCGGCGCGTGAGCCGGCGCATCTCGTTGCGCTCGCCGGCGCCCACGAGCGTGATGCCCACACCCGGCCTTCCGGCGCGTCCGGTGCGCCCGATGCGGTGGATGTAGGCGTCGTGGTCGCCCGGCGGGTTGAAGTTGATCACGTGCGAGATGCCGTCCACGTCGATTCCGCGCGCGGCGACGTCGGTCGCGACGAGCGTGTCGATGCGGCCGGACTGGAAGCGGCTCAGAGCATGCTCGCGCTGGCGCTGGGACTTGTTGCCGTGTATCGCGATCGCACTGACGCCGTGGCCGTCGAGATGCTTGACCAGACGGTCGGCGCCGCGCTTGGTTCGCACGAACACGAGCGCGAGCTCGCGCTCGCTGGTCAACTCGCCGACGAGCGCACGGACGCGACTCTCGTCGGTGACCGCGACGAAGCGATGCTCGACGCGAGCGACGGCGCGGGATCCCGATGGGCCGTGCTGGTGCACGACGGCGCGATCGGTGTACTGGGCGGCGACGCGACCGGCGATCCCGTCGAGCGTCGCCGAGAAGAACAGCGTCTGGCGCCGCTTGGGACATGCGGCGACGATCCGGTCGACCGCCGGGCGAAAGCCCATGTCGAGCATCCGGTCGGCCTCGTCGAGGACGAGGATCCGGATCGCGCTGAGCGAGAACGCGCCGCGCGCGAGCAGGTCCTCGAGGCGCCCGGGCGTTGCGACGACGACGTGCGACCTCGCGGCGTCGCCCGCCTGCTTGGCGATGCCGACGCCGCCGTAGACGGCGGTGACGCGCAGGGCGCGCGCATGCGCGATCTCGCGGATCTCCTGCACGATCTGCGTGACCAGCTCGCGCGTCGGTGCGAGCACGAGCGCCGCTGGGCGCGGGCCGTCGGCCTCGAGGCGCTCCACGATCGGGATCGCGAACGCGAGCGTCTTGCCCGACCCGGTCGGCGACTTCACGAGCGCGTCGCGTCCGGCGAGGACGTCGTCTAGGACGAGCTGCTGAACGGCGAATGGCTTGGTGACGCCGCGTCGCTGCAGCGCACTGCACACGGCGTTAGAGACGCCGAGATCGGCGAATGACTTATTAGGGATGGGATCACTCCTTTGGCGGCGCATGGGTGCCGCGTACGATTCGGGAGGCTGATGCTGACCCGAACCGCTGATGCGGTACTCAAGCGAGCTGCCCCGCGGCCAACGACTGACCGCTCAGGCGAACGCTAGCAGCCCTCAATGACGCAGCCGGGGTTTCGGTTGCACAACGCCAGGCGCGAGCGGCCCGGGCGGCGCTCACTTGATCATCTTCGAGAACAGGAATCTCCAGACCGCCATCGCGAACAGGAGGATCAGGCCGACGCGCTCGATGATCGTGAGCAGCTGCGTGAGCACGCTCATGTCGGTCGAGAACTGCTAAGCCCGTCCATGCGCCCCTCCCTGGTCGCCTCGTCTCGCGCGAGCATCACGCTAGGGGCGTCGCCCTCCGCGCGATGTGCGCCTCCGCTTGCCGGGCGCAACCCTACTCTGATGCGAGCAGCGACGTCACCGCTTGGCGCGCGCTTCAGCGGCGGCGGCCGAGGAGGGCGCGCGCGGCGAAGCCGATCGCAAGCGCCGCCCACACGATCGCCACGACCGTTGCCCCGCCGAGTGCTGCGAGAACGGCGACCGTCGAGGTGCCGATGCTCGCCAGGGCGGAGAATCGCGCATCAACCATCGGCGTCTACGTTAGATCCTCAGATCGCGCGGGCTCGGCGGATAAAATCCGGCGCTCAATGGCAGTGCCGGAGACTCACTACGCGCGGCGCCCCGACGGGGTCAGCGTGGCCTACCAGGTCCTGGCGACGGTGCTGTTCACCGACATCGTCGGTTCGACCGAGCTGGCGGCGAGGCTCGGCGATCGGGACTGGCGCCGGCTGCTCGAACGCCACGACGAGATCTCCGCCGCAGAGGTTCAGGCGGCGGGTGGGCGGATGGTCAAGCACACCGGCGACGGTCTGCTAGCGAGCTTCCACGTGGATGATCTTCGCGCTCGGGCAGGATGCTCCGCGCACCGCGCCGATTGCGCCGCATGGGCAGGCCCTCCGCCGCAGCGATCGCGCGACGATGCGTGCGATGCGCCGCGCACCAGGGGCCTTCCGCCTCGGCGCGCGTCTGGTCGGTCGCAGCGCGTGATCGGCGCGCTCGGCGGGCTGCGCGCGCCATTGACGACCGAGCCCCAGCCTCATAGGGTTGGCGTCGTGGGGCACAAGGTCATCTGTATCTCGAGCGAGGACGGTTCAGGCGCGCAGGAGGCTGCGCTGGCCGTGTCGAGCTCGCTCGGCTTTCGCCTCATCGACGAGGACATCGTCACGCGCGCAGCGGTCGAGGCGGGGGTGGATCAGGAGGTCGTCGCTGATGTCGAGCGACGCAAGTCAGCGCTCGTGCGATTGGTCGAAGGCCTGGGCTCCGCGGGCATGGGAGCCGGCTACGTGGTGGCACCGCCGGATGTCCACGCCCACGGTCAGCCGGCGAGCGACGAGCTGCGGGGCCTGATCCAATCGGTGATCGAGGAGACCGCCGCCGCAGGGAGCGCGGTCATCGTCTCGCATGCGGCATCGCTAGCGCTCGCAAAGCGCGACGACGTGCTGAGAGTGCTCATCACCGCATCGCCACAGACCCGCGTGAGCCGGCTCGCGGCCGACCTCGGCATCGATGACAAGGAGGCCGCGCGCACGGTCAAGCGAGGGGATGCCGGGCGCGCGGATTACATAAAGCGCTTCTACGGCGTGAGCGAGCTGCCGACCCACTACGACCTCGTCATCAACACCGACAAGCTCGCGCCTCAGGACGCCGCGCGGCTGATCGTCGGAGCGGCGAGCGGACGCGACGGCGCGCAAGCGCCGGCCTCCTAGCCACCGACCGCGCGGCTCCGGCTGCTAGCACTTCTGGCGTCGCTGCGAGACCCGTGAGGCCTCGCTGCGACGCGTGAGCTACGGCCAGCGCGGAGCGGCTGGCTCCTGCGCTTGGAGACCCTTCCACTCTTCGCGCGTGGGTGTGAACACATCGACGACGACCGCACCACGATCGCCGCCTCTAACGCGATGGGGCGTGTCTGCCGGTATCCGCCACATCCCGCCGGCCGCGACCGTTCTCTGCTCATCGCCGACGCGGAAGCTCACCGAGCCCTCGATCACCATCCCCAGCTGCTCGTTCTCGTGGCCGTGCTCCGCCAGCTCCGTGTGCGGCTCGATCTCGACGACCGCGAAGGTGATGCGCTCGCCGTGCACCGCGCGAGCGAGATAGCCCGCGCTGAGTGTCTGGGGTGCGATCGCGGCGAGATCGGAAAAAGCGCTCATCGACAACAGCGTAGTCGCGAGGCGCGATACTTGGCTCATGCCCGCGGCGGAGGCGGATCTCGCGCGCTCGATGCGCCAGTCCTCGGGCGAGGATCCCGAGTTCCTGACGCGCCAGCTGCTCACCTACATCGGCAACAAGCGGTCGCTGCTCGGGCCGATTCGTAGCGCCGTTGAAACCGTTCAGGCGCGGACCGGGCGCGAGCGGCTGCGCATCCTTGACGCCTTCTCAGGGTCCGGCGCGGTATCGCGCTTGTTCAAGCGCTACGCGAGTGAGCTGATCGTCAACGACGTCGAAGACTATTCACGCGTGATGAGCGCGTGCTATCTGACGAACCCAAGCGAAGCGTCGTTGGACGCGGTGGCGCAGGCGGCTGCTGCGCTCAATCGCACGGTCGCCTCGGCGGATCGCCCGAAGGGCTTCCTGCGGCGCCTCTACGCTCCGGCCGACGCGGAGAACATCGGCCCCGAGGATCGTGTCTTCTACACGCCCGAGAACGCCGCGCGCCTCGATGCCTATCGCCAGCTGCTTGACCGCGAGACACCGCAGATCAAAGCGCTGCTGCTGGGTCCGCTGCTGTCGGAGGCGTCGATTCACGCGAACACCGCAGGCGTCTTCAAGGGCTTCTACAAGGATCGCGACAGCGGCATCGGCAAGTTCGGCGGTAGCGGCGCGGACGCGCTCGAGCGCATCATGGCCCCGATCCTGCTGCGTCCGCCCGTGCTGAGCAACTACGAGTGCGACCACGTCGTGCACCAGGCGGACGCGAACGCGCTCGTGCGCGAGCTCTCGGACCTCGATGTCGCGTATCTGGACCCGCCGTATAACCAGCATCCATACGGTTCCAACTACTTCATGCTCAACCTCCTCGTGAGCTACGAGGAGCCCGAGGAGATCAGCCGCGTGTCAGGTATCCCGACCGACTGGCGAAGATCCGACTACAACGTGCGCAGCCTCGCGCTGCGTCGCCTGCTCGAGCTGATCAACGACATCGACGCGCGCTTCATCATCCTCTCGCTCAATGACGAGGGCTTCATCTCACCGGCCGTGATCGGGCAGCGGCTCGCAGAGCTCGGCAACGTCAGCGAGCATCGCCAGCCCTACAACGCGTTCCGCGGCGCGCGCAGCTTTCGCGCGCGAAGGACGTATGTGACGGAGCACGTGTATCTACTCGAGAAGGCCTGACGCCCACCGCGCTAACGAGGCTCGAGGATGACGATCGGGATCTTTCGGCCCCCCGCGTTCCGCTGGTAGAACTCGTAGCCGGGGTAGAACGCGACGAACTTCGGCCACAGGCGGTCGTGCTCCTCGTCGCTCGCGACCCGAGCGCGTACAGCGCGCACCGAGGAGCCGATCTGAATCGTGGTGTCCGGGTTTGCCTTGAGGTTGTGGAACCACGCGGGGTGCGTCGGCTGGCCGGCCTTTGAGGCCGCGACCACGATCGCGTCGCCCTCCTCGTGGTACATCAGTGGAGACGTGCGCTTCGCGCCGCTCCTGGCACCCGTGTGGTCGAGGAGGACCACCCGTGCTGCAGGCCAACCGGGGAGATGTCCGCCGAGCCTGCCGCCGGAGCGCCGGTACAGCGCGACGTGCAGCTTGGTTGAGCGCCGCCCGAGGTAGATGCCGCGCTTGTTGGCGAGCTGCGAGCTCGCGGCGGTAAGCCGACCGATGAGTTGCTGCGCCACGCATCGATTATGGCGGCCGCCCCCTTGGGTTTCTGCAGGCTGCGAAGCACGATCGCGCCAGGCCAGTCAATTCTCTCTGGGAAAAAGCTTGCACGGCTGACGCCGAGCACCGAATCCGCTCTCAAGTTCAGACGAGCGGCGGCCGATAATCGGACCGATGAATAGGCCTGCTCAGAAAAGGATCGCGATTTCCATGGTCTCGACCGTAGTTAACCGTGCACTGCTGCTGGCTGGCCTCGCAGCCGTATTGCTGCCAGCCTCAGCCGTGGCGGCGACGGCGACGGCGACACTCTCGGCGGGTTCGCTGGCGTTCGTCTCGACGCCACCGAACGTGAGCTTCTCGGCCACCCTCAACGGCACCGACCAGACGGTGACGAGCGCCCAGGCGCTGGACGTTGGCGATGCCACTGGATCGGGCGCCGGATGGAACCTCACGGCGACCTCGACGACCTTCACGACCGGTGGCGGTAGCCCCCACACGCTGTCGACATCTGCGACGACGGTGGGCGCTTCTCCGACCGTGGCGTGTGATACGGGTGTAACGTGCGTTCTAGCGACGAATTCCGTCTCTTACCCCTACACACTGCCCGCCGCAGGCACCGCCCCGGTCGCCACGAAGCTCCTCAACGCTGCTGCCAACACCGGTATGGGCAACCAGACCGTCACGCCGAGTTGGAAACTGGCAGTGCCTGCGAGTACGTTGGCCGGCACATACACCTCGACCTGGACGATCTCGCTGGTCAGCGGTCCGTAGGTTGCCTGTGATCGGCCGCGCCTTGCTCGCAAGCAAGCACGTACGCGTAGCAGCCGCCGTTGCCGCGCTCGCGGTGACGCTCGCCGCAGCCGGCCTGCAGGATGCCGCGGCCGATTCCGGGGGATTCGGCTTGCGCCCGGCGCACTTCGACCCGGCCAACCCCGCAACTCGCGCCTACTTCATCCGCACGGTCGCTCCGGGTGCTTCGTTCAGCGATCAGGTGGTCGCGAGCAACAGCAGCGGCGCGGCGCTCACGCTGCGGGTCTACGCTGTTGACGGCCTGACCGGCAAGACATCGGGAGCCGTGTATGGCAACCGCGCGGATCGCAAGTTTCGTGCCGGTACATGGGTGCGGCCGGGGGTCTCGCGGATCACCCTGGCGCCGCACGGCCAAGGCGTCGTCGCGTTCACCGTGCGTGTACCTGCCCGAGGCTTGCCCGGCGACCACCTTGCCGGCATCGCATTCGAGACCACTCGACGCCCCAGCTCGGGTGCGCACTTTGCCGTCGTGGAGGTGGTCCGTGACGTGGTGGGAGTGCTCGTGGAGGTTCCGGGACCCGCACGCCCTCAGATCAAGCTGGGCGGCGCAAAATTGGCTGCTCTGCCGGGCCTGTCGCGTGCGTCGGTGGTGATCGGAATCGGCAACGCGGGAAGGAAGCTGTGCAAGCCGACACTGCAGGTGGCGCTTGCTGGGCCGCACGCCTACCGGCGCACCGTCGCTGCGAGACTCGACACGATCCTGCCCGGTGACACCATTCCCTTTCCCGTGGCGTGGCCGACCAGGCTGCGTGTGGGTCGCTACAGCGCAAGCGTTCGCGCCGCGTGTCCAGGGACCGTCGCGAGCAGCCGCGCCGCCGTGCAGCTTGGCTCGGCCCTGGATGGGCCGACCGCGCCCTCGGCGCAAGTGACGCATCCCTCGCAGGGAGGCACTCCCGTGTGGGTCTTTGTCGCGATCGCGTTTGGGGGAGCGGCGGCCGGCGGCACCCTGAGCCGGCGACGGCACAGTCGCAGGCCATCGGAGACCTCCGTCTGACATGCACAGCGCCGTTACAGCCCCGTCGCGCCCTCATCATCAAGAACTCGCATCGAAGAGCGGGTAATCACCTGGGCTATGTCCGGTGAACGGACCCGCGGCGAGCGACTGTGAATCGCGCAACTGGGAGACATCCTCTCGCTGCGCTTGGACGCTGCAAGCGCCGTGCCCTAACGGGCTGGATCGCCCTGCTGGCCACGGTCACGAGTTGGGCGGCGGGCGCGTTCGTGGTGGCCAGCCCCGCCCAGGCCGCGATCGCCTACACCGCGTATGTGGGCAACTTCGCCTCCGGCACGCTCACGCCGATCAACACCGCGACGAACGCGACCGCAACGAGTATCTCGGTCACTTCCCCGCAAGCTCTCGCGCTCACACCCGACGCCACCAAGGCCTACGTGTGCAACTGGAGCGCGGGGACGGTCACGCCTATCACCCTGGCCACCAAAGCCGCGGGCACCCCGATCACCGTGGGCACGAACCCGTCGGCGATTGCGATCACCCCAGACGGGACCAAAGCCTACGTCAGCAACTACAACGGCAACGGCACGGGCACGGTGACCATGATCACGCTCGCGACCGGTACCACGCTGACGATCTCGGTGGGGAAAGGACCGTACGGGGTAGCGATTACCCCCGACGGATCGAAAGCTTACGTAGCCAACCACTACGACGGCACCGTCACGCCGATCACGACCTCGACCAACACGGCGGGTACTGCGATCACGGTGGGCAGCGGATTTAATGTCGCGAGGACCGACTGGCTCGCCGCTACGCCCGACGGGAGCAAGATCTACGCGGCCAACTACGGCACGAGCGAAATCGTCCCCATCACCGTCGCCACCAGCACCGCAGGTACGGCGATCAAAGGCGTCACCAACCCCAACGCGTTAGCGATCACGCCCGACGGTGTCACTGCATACATCGCCGAGGACGGCACGCCGGGTCACGTGCAGCCGATGACGCTGTCCACAAACACCCTCGGCACTGCGATCACGGTGGGCAACAACCCATATGCAGTGGCGATAACCCCGGATCAGGCGAGCGCCTATATCCCCAACTACAACGCCGACGCGGCCAGCACGGTAACGCCCATCAACCTCTCGACCAATACCGCAGGGAGCAGCATCACCGTCGGCACCGGCCCGGATTCGGTCGCGATAACCCCCGACCAGGCGCCTGTAGCCTCGTTCACGGTGACGGCCGGCTCGGCAGGCTCGTCCAGCTCCTTCGATGCCTCTGCCTCGACAGTCACCTATGGCTCGATCACCAAATACGAATGGAACTTCGGCGACGGCAATAGCGCCACGACCTCGACCGCGACCACGACCCACACCTACACCGGTGGCGGCTCCTATACCGCAACGCTCACCGAGACAGACTCGGCAGGGACCTCCATGTCCGACATCTACACAGGTCAAACGATAAGTCGCAACGGCGCGGCGAGCGCCCAGACCACCCGCTCGGTGTCCGTCGGGCTAGGGTGGGCGACACCGCCGGGAAACATCACCTTTGCCGCGACGCTGAACGGCAAAAACCAGACGGCGACGGTGGCTCCCGCCCTTGACGTGGGTGACGGGACGCTGGCGGCCGGGTGGAGCATCTCGCTCACCTCCACGACATTCTCGACCGGAGGCGGTAGCCCGCATACGCTCTCGACCTCAGCCACCACGGTCCAGTCGGCCCCGACCGACAAATGCGACTCGACGTGTACGGTCGCGAGCAATCTGGTCACCTACCCCTACACCGTGCCGGCCGGATCGACCGCGCCGACCGCGACGAAGCTCTACGACGCTGCCACTGGCACCGGAACGGGCAACCAGACGGTGACGCCCACGTTCACCCTGGCCCTTCCGGCCAGCACCTATGCCGGCACGTACACCTCGACCTGGACGATCACCCTCGCCAGCGGCCCATAGAGCTGGAGCTCGCGCTGCGGTTTCGAGCGGAGCCGTTCGGCGTAGGGTCGCCCGACGGCGTCAGGTGGGGCAAGCGATCGGCTTGACTCCCGCCGGATCAAGGCACGAGTCGCTGCGGGCGGGGAGCTTGCGACGACGGACGTGGAAGCGCGTGTACGCCCCGATTTTTCCTGGCATCGAGACCCGGACCTCCAAAACCGCCCCGGCTGCGAGAAAGCCCTCAAGCTGTCGGAATCTGACCCAGGCCGCGTGTCCACCCTTAGAAGGAACCGTGCGTTTCGCTGCTCTCGCCGGACAGCGCGCGTGGCGGCATGTGACCGAGATGCGTGCTCCGGACGGGGCCTTGACGGTGAGTCGCTTGATCCTGACCCTAAACGCGAAATCGGTGCCCGAGATGCGCACGATCGGAAACGGATAGATGACGCCGGCGCTCGCGGGAAGCGGGGTCATCGTGATCGTCTCGGCGGTAACGCCGCTGAGCCCGTTGGCGGCCCTGACCCGAAGTCTCACCACATGAGGCCCCGGCGTTGCGTAGGAGACCGACGCGACTGGGCCTCCCTCCCGGAATTCTCCGAAAGGCCCGTTGTCAGACAGGTCCCAGGCGTAGTTTGTGATGCGGCTTCCGACGGCGCTCGAGGTGGATCGCAGCGTGACGAGATCTCCGATTTTTGGCAGCTGTGGAGACCAGACAAAGGAGGCCGTAGGAGCGCCGAGGAGGTTGTAGACGGCCGCCGCAGCGCCGCCGCCAACCACGGCGAGCATGAATACGATGTAGGTGGCGAACACCCGACGCAGGCCCACAGCCTGTGCTACTACCCGATAAGGCGTTCGCTCACGCGACGGCCAACGCGGGGTGCGGTGCGGGCCGCCGTTGGTCCGGCTCCAAGCGCCGCGCCGCGGCTGGAATATCGCTGGAAGAAACCGACGTGAAAAGGGGAGTTGGGGGCGGGTGAACTCACAGGGCCGAAACCGTGGCCAATGTGGTCCTGAGATTCAGCGAATGCGAATGGCAGAAACAGAGATGCTCGACGGCTTGGGGCGCCAGAAGGTCAAATTCAGACGACCGCGCTGGTAGGTGTCTTGGGCGTCATCACCCTGGCGCAACAGAGCTCGCAGACACAGATCGGCTCGAACTCTTCCCGCCCGGCCGCGCCGGTGCGGTCATGGACCGCATCTGCGCAGGCACCGCCGGACCGACCCGCGGCGCCGTTGTCGTCCCCGTTGAGCGCGGACCGACCGCTCCGCGTGGCTCCCGCCGAGCAGGAATCCGGGCTGGAGTCCTTCGCCTGCGGGTCCTCGACGGGCTCGAGCTCAACCGGGCTGCGCCGGCGCGAGGAAGCTCCGCCAGATTCCGAGAGTGCGCCTCGAATTCCGAAATGCTGCCGCGGAATTCCAAGATTTTTGGCGCGAATGTCGCATTATGGTAGATTTTTGGCCTGACTGTCTAGGGATACGGAGGTCCCGGAATGCCGGGGGGGCTTTGCGCAGGTGCGAGCAGGCCTGCGACACGGACGTTTTGCATCACGGTCGGGCACGCCGGACGGCGGTTGAGCGTCCGGTCAGGAGCGGTTTGGCACCGAGCAAGCCGCGGGACCTGCGCCGAGGCGGTGGGCTGAGTTGCCGCAGGCTCGTGTCTCCACACGATCGCCAGGCGCGCAGCGCATTCCCGTGCTCGACGTGAGCGTGCTCGGCGGTTTCTCGGTCGAAAGGCGCAACAACGGAGGCGCTGTTTCGGACTGGCAGCGCCGCAGCGCGCGGACCTTGACCAAGCTCCTGGCGACGTCGTCGGAGCATGCCTTCCACCGGGAGCAGATCGTCGAGCTGCTTTGGCCGGGAGTCGAGATCGACTCGGCGCTCAACAGCCTGGCAAAGGCGCTCCACGCGCTAAGGCACGCGCTTGAGCCCGACCTGCCGCCGCGCGGGCCGTCGGCGTACGTGCGCACGAAGGACTCGATGGTGGCGCTTGCGATGGAGCATGTATCGATCGACGCCGACCGGTTTCAGCGGCTCGCCGACGACGCGCTGCAATCGTCCGACGTGAACCTGCATGAGCGAGCGCTGTCGGCCTACGGCGGGGAGCTGCTTCCGGAAGATCGCTACGCCGACTGGTGCGCCGGGCGCCGAGGATTCCTGGCGGAGCTGCGGGTCAGGCTGTTGCTGGATCTGGCCGACGCCTACGAGGCGTGCGGGTCGTACGGCCTCGCGGCTGATCGCCTCCGCGAGGTGCTGCAGGAGGATCCGGCCCGGGAGTCCGTGCACCGTCGGCTGATTGGCCTGTACGTGCGGATGGATATGCCGGATCAGGCAGTGCGTCAGTTTCAGCTCTGCGAGTCCGCTCTGCGCAGCGAACTCGATCTCACCCCTCAGCCCGAGACCCTGTCGCTGGTCAGAGATCTGCTCCGGGGCCGACCCGCCGATCTCTCCGTAGCCACTCAGCAAACACCCCCCCGGGAGATGCGATTGGTCGAGCGGGAGCAGCAGCGGACGGAGCACGTCGGGCGCGGCCTGTTCGTGGGACGCTCGCATCTGATCGATTCCGTCTACGGCATGCTCGCTGAGGGCGAGCACTCGCGCGAGAGGATGGTCGTCGTCAGCGGTGAGGCCGGCGTTGGCAAGACGAGGTTCCTCGAGGAGCTCGCGGCCGACGCCAAGGGCAAAGGAGCGACGGTGCTCTGGGGTGGCACGGGCGCGCACGCGACGCATTTCGCCTGCGGCCCGTTCTCGGTGGCGCTCGAGGGTCACGCGGCGAGTCGCTCGCCGAAGGAGCGCGATGAGCTTGCGCACCGATACCCGGCTCTGGCGCGGTTCGTCCCGTCGCTCGGGCTGGGCGCCAACCTGCCGGCCCTCGCCGCTGATCCCAGCGACGAGCATCTCGGTCTGCTGACCGAGATCGTCAGGCTTCTCACGGATCTCAGTGGCAGCCGCCCTGTTCTCGTCGTGCTCGGTGACCTGCACGACGTCGACCCGTTCAGCCTCGATCTCGTCCGTTACCTCGCCCATCTCGCCGCCCGCCGGCGCTTGCTGCTGATCGCGGCTGTGCGCGAGGAGCAGCTTGTCGCTGCGCCCTACCTGCGCCGGATGCTCGCGGCGATGATGCGGGAGCGTCTATGCCGAAGCCTCGAGCTGCATTGCTTCTCGGTGCGGGAGTGCAACGAACTGCTGCAGGCCGCCGTGCCCGGCGGCTCGATCGACGCCGCCCTGCTCGAGCGCGTCTACCTTCAATCGCGCGGCAATCCCCTGCTCGTACTCGAGCTCATCCGGCAACTCACGAGCGGTGGCGAGCTCCCGCTATCAGCCGACGGCCTCGTAGCCAACGGGGAAGCCGACCGGCCTCCGTTTCTCGCCAGCTTGGAGATGACACGCCTGGCGTTCGTCGACGGCACGACACGCCGCATCCTCGAGCTCGTCGCGGCCGCCGACGTCGCGGCGGTCTCGTTGCGTGACCTGCGGGCAAGTGTCGGCGTGCTGGATCCGCCGGTGACGGACGCTGCGCTGCTGGACGCTCTCGATTGCGCCCTGGAATTGCGGCTGCTCGAGGAGCGCGGCGGTGGCTACGGGTTCCGTCACCCGCTGATCGGCACTGCGCTGTACCAGGGGCTGCCACGGCACCGCCGCGAACAGCTGGACACCGTCCTCGCACGGGCCAACGCCGGCAAAGGACTGGAATGCTCGTGCGGGACCTGCGGCATGTGCTCGGTAAACCTGCGGCGGTAGCGGCGTTCCTGCGCGCTACCCGTATGCGCGCGGCCTCCTATTACCACGGCGGTTCTCTCAGCGTCTCGCGCTAAGCGCGGCCGGGCGGTGGGCCGATGCTGCTCAGCAGACTCGCTCCCTCGGCTGCCCAGTCCGGATTCGCCATCAGGTACTCCTCGGCCCGCTTGAGGTCCTTCGGCGTGTTCACGGTCAGCCACACTCCATCGTGGCGGAATGCCGCCAGCGCCCGCTCGGACGCGAGATCCGGAAACGTGGTGCTCTCGTGGTCGCCGCGCTCCGGGAGCCGGTGCAGTGCTTGCTCGCTGAGCACGTACACGCCGCAGCTCACCCACCAGGGGACCCGTGCTCCTTCGTCGAAGCCGCAGACGAGGTCCCCCGGTGTCAGTTCGACCACGCCGAAGGGCGATCGCGGTTGCGCCACGACGATCGTTGCCAGCACATTGGCCTCACGGTGGCGCGCAGCCAACGCGGCGAAGTCGATCGGGAGCAGCTCGTCCCCGTTGAGCGCATACACGTCGCCGTCTGTGTTCCGCGCCTCGGCGGCGCGGCGCAGCCCGCCTCCGCGGCCAAGCGGCTCCGGCTCTTCGACCGGCACGACCTCGACCGGGAGCCCGTCAAGCTCGCTGACGAACAGGTCCGCGAGCCCGGCGCCGCAGCTGACCAACACGCGCTCCACCCCCGCCTTCGCGAGCGACGCGATCTGGTAGGACATGAGCGGACGCCCGGCAACCGCAACGAGCGGCTTCGGTTTACCGCCCGCGGCTGCGCCGAGCCGCTCGGCTTTGCCCCCGGCGAGGATGATCGCCTCGGTCGGTCCGTTGCTCATCCGGCCTCAACCCCGCTCGCTACGGGCACGAGGATCTCGCTCACGCGACCCTCCTCGGGGCGAATACAGGCCCGTCGACCCCGCGGTACCAGGCAACGCTACGTTGGACGCCCTCGGCGAGGTCGACCAGCGGCGCGAATCCGAGCTCGTTCCGGGCGCGCGCGATATTGAACCGATTCTCGCCTCCTAGCATCTGCATTCCGTAGCGCATGAGCGGCGGCGGCTCCGCGCGCCGGGCCAGCCGTCCGACACGCTCCGCGAAGGCGCCGACCCACAGACTGAGCCGGTATGGGATTCGACGTGTGGGTAGCGGCGCCCCCAGCTCTTCGGCTATCGCAGCGATGAAGTCGCGTTGGGTGACCGGCTCGTCGTTTACCAGGACATAGCTGCGACCCACCGCCCGATCGGCCTCGCTCGCGAGCACCACCCCTCGTGCCACGTCGCGTACGTAGATCAGCGGCAGGTGGTTCCCGCCGGAGCCGATCATCATCATCTTCTGCTGCTCGATCCTGCGCGCGAGGCGGGCGAAGCTGGCGTGGTCACGGGGGCCGTAGATCCAGCCCGGGCGCACAACGGTGACGGGCGCTCCCTCGTTCCGGATCATCCGCGCGAGCAGGCGCTCGCCGGCCGTCTTCGAGCGGCTGTACGGGTTGGGCTCCTCGCGCAGCGGGGCGCTCTCGTCGCCGGTGCCGCGCAGATCGTTGCCGTGAACCGTGATCGAGCTCACGTGGACGATGCGTTCGACGCCGGCTTCTACCGCGGTTCGGACGAGCGTCTCGAGCGCCCGGACGTTCGTCCGCTCATAGTCGGCGTCCGGTCCCCACGGACCGATCCGCGCGGCGCAGTGCAGCACGCGGTCCACGCCGCTGAGTGCAGGCTCGAGGGTGGCGCGATCGCCGACGTCGCCGCGGTGGATGTCGAGGTCGCCGAGCTCCAGCCGGTAGGCGTCGTCTTCAGGGTGCACCAGCACGCGCGGACGCTCTCCAAGTGACTGGAGCAGGTCCGTCACGTGGCTGCCCAGGAACCCCGCCGCCCCCGTCACGAGCACAGTCACGGGGAGGCCTCCGTTGCGCGTCCTCCCGCGAGGCGCAGCGCATCGCGAACACCAAGGCCGAGTCGGCTCAGACACGCCAGGCCGCTGGTCGTCAGCAGGACCGCGGTCCAGGGGTGCGCGAACAGGAACATCGCGGCTACCCCCGAGCGGGCAACCCCGAACACGCCGGCGAAGATCAGTAGCCCGATCACCTCGTTGGTGCCCACGTGCCCGGGGGGTGTCGGGAGGATGAAAGTGAGGTTGAACAGCGTGTATCCGTACAACGCGACCAGCGGGGAGACGTGTACGCCCACGGCCCTGAACGCGAGCAGGCAGAAAAGCGCATCGAGGCACACGGCGGCCAAGGTCAGTACGACCGCCACCAGCAGCACCGCTCGCCGGCGGGTGAGCGCCACGAGCGTGTCCAGGAACGTGCCGATGAGAGGCTCGATTCGCTCGCGCGGGCCGCGCGGCAACCGGGAGCCGAGCCGTCCGTTTAGCAGCTGCGACACGTCGTGCCGCCTACGCGCCGCCCATGCCAGCCCCAGCAGCGCGAGCGCCAGCCCGGACGAGGCAAGTACGAGCACGAACCACAGTGGACGGCTCAGCTGCAGATGAACGAACGGCGCCAGGCCGAGCAGGACGATCGCCGGCAGCAGGTCCATCGCTCTGTCCATGCCCACCGTCGCCAACGACCGGCTGACCGGGACCCCGTCCGAGCGCCGCAGCAGCAGGCTCTTTGCCAGCTCGCCGGCCTGCACGGGCAGCAGCCAGTTCAAGAACGTCGATACCTGGTAGATCGCCGCGAGCCGACGAACGGTGACCTTCGTGGGGCTGAGCAGGCAGCGCCAGCGCACGGCGCGCACGACATAGGCGCTCAGGAAGGCCGCCCCCGAGAGCAGCGCGACACCCACGCGCAGGTGTGACACCTGGCGAAGGGCGGCGCTGACATCAACGAGCCGCACGAACGCAAACACCGCGAGCACGCCGAAGGCGACGCCGAGCCCTAGGCGCAGCCTCGCCGCGCCACCCCGCGCCGCGTGATCAGCCGGTGCGCTCTCGATCGGCGCGACGTCGAGCAGCGTCCGCAGCCGCGCGACGAGCAGCCGCATCTCGCGTACCTCGGCGACCGCTGAAGCGAGTAGCGCCGGCGTCGGCGGCGTGTACCCGTCAGTGCGCTCACGGTGGACGTCCCGACCCGCGTGCTCGCCAGCCCGCTGCCAAGCTTGCATCATCCGCCCTCGACGCGCGTGCGGACGCCGACGGGTTTCGTCGCGAGCGGGCACCGGCGGGGATGCGAGACTCATCCCACCGGGCTCGGTCGCGAGGAGTGCGCGGCGCGGCCACCGGCAGTGGGCGCCGGCGCGCTCAAGCCGATGACTCCTGCCGCACCGCGCGCCTTGTCAAGCCCTTGACCCGAGAGCGAGTCACCTCCGACGCGACCTTCGCGACCGTCGGAGGGTGCAGCAGCATGTTGGTGTAAGCAGCGTTCGCGAGCGGGCAGTAGCACTCGCCGTCCTTGATGCTGCGCCTGAGCTGCGCAGCCTTTCCGGTCGTCCAAACGGAACGGAAGTCATAGTCGTGCTCGCGGAGGTTGCCCATCGACTCGGCACGGATGCAACACGTCCACACATCGCCGTTGGGGGCGATCTGCGCCGAGGCCACCCCGGCCATGCACGGGATCACCTGGCGCTGCTCGCGCAGCGTCCGCTTCACGAGGTCGTAGTACTGGCGCCTGAATGCCTGGGTGACTTCGGCGACGCCGCTCAGCCGCTGATCGTGCAGGCTCTCGAGCAGGGCGTCGATCGCGACGGTGTAGCGCTCGACGCTCGGTGTGATGCCCAGCCCCACGGTGTCGAGCTCGACGCGTTCCTCAGCGATCTCGGTGATAAACGAGTCGGGCCGCAGCTCGCGCGAGACGAACTCGCACAGCTCCGGGAACGAATCGATGTTCCAGTTCGAGATCACGGTGTGGATGCCGACGGTCAGGTGCTTGTATTGCTTCTTGAGTTCCTTCAACGCGCGATACGTGATCATCGCGTGCGACCAGTTGTCACGGACACCTCGGACCTCGTCGTGCTTGAGCCCAACCCCGTCGAGGGAGAGGTTGATGATCACCTCCGACCGGGGCGCCGCCTGCAGGACCTGCTCGATCCGGCCCGGGATCACCTTGTGCTGGATTCCGTTTGTCGGGATGTTGATGATGCCCGGCCGGCAGTGGCGATACGCGCTTGCGACCATTTCCGGCAGATCCTTTCGCAGGGTGGGCTCTCCCCCGCTGAACGTGAACCAATACGGCGAGCTGCCGAGCGACTCGAAGACACGGTCCCACTCCGGGACCGTCAGATCATCATTGGGAAGCAGCCAGACATTGCACGTCTTACACCGCGAGTTGCAGCGGTAGCTCACGCTGACGGTGATGTTCACCGGCAGCCTGATAACGCGGTTTGTTGCATACGACGCCTTCAGCGGCGCAAGCTCAGGGAGGATCTGGGTCAAGCTCATGTCGTCGCAGCCAGCCCCTCAGCCGGCGACTGCCGCTTGTGCGGCGTCGAAGATCGGCGGAGCGGGCATCAGTTCGGCGCGCGGCGCGGCTGTCGGTGAGAACGTGACGATCGCGCACGCGATCGACACGTGCTTGGGTGCGGCCTGTCCGCGCAGCGACAGCGGTTCGGATTCCAGACGCTGCACGAGTTCGGCAACTGTCCGCTCCGCGTCCACGCGCTCGCCCGGGAGCATCAAAAAGAACGTCCCGCTGTCCTGCATCGTGACGATCGCCTCGGGTCCGACCGCCCGCCTGAGGTTGTCCGCCACCCGTCGGGTCAGCTGCCGGGCGGCGCGGACCCCGAGCTCGAGACGCTCGCGGTGGAGATCGAGAATCGTGAACACCGCGACGTTGTGCTCACCCGCGCCCGCGGCCCCTGCTGCAACCCCTCGCTTCGTCGTCGTGGAGATCTCCCAGACGTGCAGCGGACGCCGTCGCAGCGTGTCCCAGCGTCCGAGCACGCGCGCGATCAACTCGAGGGCGATCGCGCCGCTGCTCCACACGACCGCTCGCGGGCTCGTGAACGCTCCTGATCCACGCAGCGCCCGCAGGATCGACCAGGAACTCATCGTCGACGCGGCGTACTCCTGCTGCTTGCGAATGCGCAGATGGCCCGCGTAGATCCGACGCCGCTGGCGGAGGAAGTCGCGAACGGTGGCCGGCCCTCGGTTGTAGACAACCGCGTCCGGCTGATACACGAGACGAAATCCGAGCTGCGTGACCAGTGCTTGGATCGAGATCTCATCAACTGCGGTATCGAGGGGAATGCTGGGTACGACGTTGCGGAACGCGACGATCTCGCCGAGCTTGGGCGTTCTACGTGCGATCCGGTCGTGCAGCCGCCACTGAAGGTGGACGGCATGGCCCAAGAAGCTCGCCTCACCGTTTACCGGGATCGGATGTCCTCCGACCATCCCCACTTCGGGATCTTCGAAATGGCGCGTGAGAGCGTCGAGTGTGCCCTCCTTGACGACCAGATCGGCGCTGACCAGCACGAGCAGCTCCGAACGTGCGGAGGCGATGAACAGGTTGATCGCCGACGCCTTGCCCTCGCGGCACTCTTGCACCAGCAGCCGCACGCGTGGGTCCTCGGCGGCGATCTCCTCGACGATCTCGACGGTGCGATCGTCACACCCGCTGGCGACGACGATCACCTCGGTGAGCCGGCAGCTGTGCAGATCCCGCTCGAGGACGCTGCCGATTGCATCCGCGATCGTGTCCTCCTCGTTGTACGCCATGATCCCCACCGAGCAGCGGAGCGCCGAACCGATGACCTGCGGCAACAGCTCGCACGAGGAGGCTGCGGGTGGCGGTGGGAGCTCAGCGGGACGCATTGGCGTCCGCGAGGAGCACCGGCGTCGGAGCGCCGGCATCGGAGGAGAGCACTGGCACGGAGGCTGCGAGGCTATGGCGGCGCTTTCCAGCGGGATTCCAGCGCGACACGCGCAGCGCGATCAGATGACGCACATAGCGGCAGCCCTCGCGAAGGCCCGCCTTGCTCTCGCCCGCGTAGCGCTCGCCGAAGCGAAACCCGACCTCGCCGATCGACAGCTCGGAGCTCGAGAGCAGGATCTCGAGGAGGATCTTGAACCCGCACGGTCGCAGTGCGTCCACGTCGACTGCCATCCGGCGCATGAGGAAGAAGCCGCTCATCGGATCCGAGACCGCTCGCAGGCGGCGTGGGAAGAGGCCCCTGGCAAACATCTCCGAAGCCCGCGACAGCACTCTCCGGCGTGTCGGGAACGCCGCAACCTCACCACCGTCACCGTGGCGTGTCGCCACGACCACATCCGCATTCGATCGCCGCGCCTGGCGGACGAGGGCCGGCAGGATCTCGGGCGGATGCTGCAGATCCGCATCCATCACGCAGACGAGCTCCGTCTGTGTCGCGTTCAGGCCGACGCGGACGGCACCCGCAAGGCCGCCGGTGCGCAGCTCCTCAGGCCGGTGAAGAACCTCTATTGCGCAGCCCATGTGAGCGGAGAGCTCTTTGATCTCCTCGTGCGTGCCATCGGTGCTGTCGTCCACGAACAGCACCGTCAGGGGCAGATCGCGGGATACGTGGCGCAGCCGCTCGAGCAACGGCGCGATGTTGGCCCGCTCGTTTCGCGTCGGCACCAGCACCGTCAGACAGCCGAGCGCGGCCTCGGCGGTGCCCGCTTGAGAGCCGGCTTCGGCGTTCGTGGTTTCGGGGTGCGGCGGATTCACGCGTCAACGCCCTCCGCGCAGTGCCGCGCGCGCGATCTTGCGTACCTTGTTTTCGATCGCGCCGCCGCGGCTCGCGCGTTCGGTCATCGCCCGCGCGTGCGCGCCCAGCAAGAACGAGGGGGTTGGCGGCGCCGCCGTCAATCCCTGGCGATCCCGGATCGATGCGAGATCGTTGTAGTGCTGACTCGCCCAGTAGACGTTGATCCGGCAGCGAACGCAGTTCCACTCGCCGTTGGGCGTCTCAAGACCGCATTGCGGGCACTTCATCGCCAGTCTCACCCTCCATGGCCCCCCGGCCCGGCAGTGACCAAACTCTCGAGGACTACCTACTTACCGGCGAAATGATCGGCCCGCGGGTTCCAGCGGTGTTCCATGGTGTAAGACCCGATGTTTAGGCGGAACCGGAACACGCCGGATCACGGGACCAGAACATCCGCGTGCGCTAAGACGGAGGCTTCGGCAGCGGGTTGATGGTGTCCGCTTCCCAGGTAAGTGACTGCTCGATAGGAACGGCGAGCGCCTCGATTTGCTCGTTGGATAGGAGCGCCTGAATCGCATCGGCACTCCCACCGACATAGGTGGACATGAGGTCAATGTCCGTAGCGACGCACCAGGCGCGGTCCTCCGGCCACCACAGGCTCGGGGGATTGCGGTGGTTCTCATAGAAGGCCGAGATCGCGCTTAGCGGCCCCTCCAAGAGGTGCATACCTCGGTGTGGAAGCGTGAACGTCGGCGCGCCGTCGAGGAACCCGCGCTGCGTGCGAATCTCGGCATTGGCACTCTCGTATGCCTGTCGCTGCTCGGCCTCAGGCGTGCCCTGCTTGAACAAGATGAGGGCGCTGGGAGTACCCCAACCCTCCCAGACACCAAAGAAGCAGCGGTCGGTTCGCTCGGCAAACGGTGCGAGAGCCTCCGCGAGATGTTCCGCGAGCCGCTGCGGCAACTGTCCAAGACGCGGTGGGTGGTCCCAGAGGTCGGGCTGTCCGTCGATCTGCCAAGAGCCGGTCAGCGATCCCCACTCGGCAGCGGGGTGCATCATCAGGTTGTTGGCGCTCGCCACGTCGGCCCACCGCACTTCGATGCTTTCATCGCCCAACCGTTCGTCGCGCGATGCCGGGTGAAACACGCGGGCGTAGCGGCCGAAGACCGCTGGCACCAAGCCTCCGACCGTGCAGTCGAAGTCGTCGCGCACGCCTTCCACGACCCAATCGGCGGCGTGTGCGTCTACGGCGGCATGAACCAAGGACACGGACGCATTATCGGCGCATCCCGAGTGGGGCACCACGCGCGAGTCGCCCTCATCGGACGCGGGCATCACAAGGCGGAAGGGGGGGGATTCGAACCCCCGAGACGGGGTTCGCCCGCCTAACGGTTTTCAAGACCGTCGCATTCAACCGCTCTGCCACCCTTCCACTGGCTCTCGTGATCCTACGGAATGGCGGCGCCGGCGCCGACGACCGCCGCATCGCCGGCACGCTCTAAACTGGCTTTCCATCTCCGGGAGAGGTGGCCGAGTGGCTGAAGGCACTCGCCTGCTAAGCGAGTATGGGGATCAAACTCCATCGCGGGTTCGAATCCCGCCCTCTCCGTCTGAGCCTGACAGGGCCATCACGCGGGCTGCTCGGCCGGCTTGGCCGGCGACGGGGCGGATGCGTCGGCACGGTCGATCGCGAGGTGCGGGAGCCGTCTCCCGAGCCACGTGGGTAGCGCCCAGGTGCGGCGCCCGAGGAGCTCGAGCACGGAGGGCAAGAGCAGGCTGCGCACTACGAACGCGTCCAAGAACACCGCGCTCGCGAGACTCAGGCCGAACAGCTTGAGTACTCGCTGGTCGCCGACCGCGAACGATGCGAACACGCAGATCATGATCGTCGCAGCAGCCGTGATCACGCGCCCGGTCGAGGTAAGGCCACGTGTCACCGCCTCCGAGGCATCTCCCCGACGCGTCCACTCCTCGTGTATTCGGGAGACGAGGAAGACCTCGTAGTCCATCGACAGGCCGAAGACGATCGCGAACAGCATCACGGGAATGAATGCCTCGATCGGGCCGCCCTTGACGTTGAGCAGGCTCCCGAGCCATCCCCACTGGAAGAGCGCGACCACAACCCCGAGCGACGCTGCGATCGAGAGCAGGTTCATCACCGCCGCCTGCAGTGGGATCACGAGCGATCGAAAGACGAGCAGCAATAGCAGCGCCGAGAGGGCGACTACGACCGCGATGAACAGCGGAAGTTTCCCGGAGAGCACGCTCGTGAAGTCGATCGTCGTTGCCTGCTGACCGCCGACGAGAATGCTGGAGCCGGTGCTGGCGGCGATCGGGGGCAGCGTCTGCTCCCGCAGGCTCGTGACGAGTTCGCTCGTTGCTAGCGATTGCGGAGACGAGCGTGGGTAGACCTCGAAGACGGCCGTTGCGCCATTGGGGCTCAGGCGGGCGGGAGAGACGGACGCGACGTCCGCGAGCCCCCGAAGCGATGTGGCGATCGCGGAGGAGGCCGCGGTGTCTCCCGCTCTCGGCAACGAGACGACAACCTGCAGCGCCCCGTTGAAGCCGGCTCCGAAGCCCCTGGCGAGAAGATCGTAGGCGTGCCGGGTCGTCGAGCTCGACGGGTTGTTGCCCGCGTCGCTGTTGCCCAGGCGCAGCGCGAGCGCGGGCGCGGCGAGCGTCAGCATGATCGCGACGCCCGCAACCGCGCCGGGCCACGGGTGGCGCTGGATGACGCGCGACCAGCGTGCCCATACGCCGCGTGCGTCGCGCACCTCTGGGGACTCCCCGCTCGCTCGCGCGCGCCGGCCTGGACGCGCGATGCGATCGCCGAACCGCGAGAGCACCGCGGGCAGGATCGTCAGCGCTGCGAGCATCGTCATCAGGACCGCCAGTGCGGATGCGACGGCGAGGCCATAGAGAAAGCTCACGCCGAGCACCAGTTGCCCGAGCAGGGCGATGATCACGGTGATTCCTGCGAACATGACCGCGCGTCCCGCGGTGTCCATCGCTTCGGTGATCGAGCTCTGCAGATCCATGCCGGCTCGGTAGTTCTGTCTGAAGCGGGTGATCAGAAACAGCGCGTAGTCGATGCCGACCCCGAGCCCGATCATGGCCGCCAGCTGGGTCGCGAAGTCCGGCGTGGTAATCACCTGCGACGCGAGGCCCGCCAATCCGATCGCCGTGCCGAGACCGAGCAGCGCTGTGAGGATCGGCAGCCCCATGGCCAGCAGCGAGCCGAACGTCACCAGCAGCACGATCATCGCGGCGATCAGGCCCACGGCGGTTGCCGTGCCGAGCGAGGTGCGTTCGGCCTGCTCGATCGCCTGGCCGCCCAGCTGGACTTCCAGCTGAGGGGACCGTGCGCCCTGTGCGACAGAGATCACGCGTTCGACGGCCGCCTTCGGCAGGACGTTTGCGCGCTGGTCGAAGTTCACCGTCGCGAAAGCGATCTTGCCGTCGCCCGAGACCGCCTGCGCCCCCGCCGGGGAGTAGGGGCTCACGACGGCGCTGACGTGCGGAAGCCGAGCGATCCGTTCCAACGCGGGGGCGATGCGCGAGTGCACCGCCGGCGAGGTGATGCTTCCGCTTCCGACCGCGAAGACGATCTGATCGGAGTCCCCGGATTGAGCGGGGAAGGCGCGCTTGAGGAGGTCGACGGCTCGCTGGGAGTCGGTGCCGCTGAGCGAGAAGCTGTTGCCGTAGTTGGTCCCGATCGCGCTCGAGGCTCCGAAGGCACCGACCAGTGCGACGAACCAGCCCAGCGCCACGAGACGTCGGTGGCCGGCGGCCCAGACGCCGACGCGCGCGACGATTCCGAGCCTGCGCTGCGGTGTCGCCATCGAGCTCATGCTAGACCTCCTGGGCTTTATATAGTCTTTATAAGTGAACAGTTCGTGACTACGAATAGTTCGCAGATCGAAGTACAGTAGCATGGGGACCATGGCCGTCAAGACCGATCCGAAAAAGAGGCCCGCGCCGAGCGTCGAGGAAGATGTGGCGCTCCTCGCCTCGCTGGTGCCGCTGACGCTCCACGACCTCAAGGCCGCTGTACCTGCCCCGATGCCGATGCGCGATGCGATGGAACGCTCCTCGCTCGGAAAGCGCCACGCAACCGCGCTCCTCGCTGTCTCGGCCGCCGAACCGATCGGCGTCAGCGAACTGGCCAAGCGCCTCGGCCTCCTGCTGTCGAGCACCAGCACGATCGTCGGGGAGCTCAGCCGCGCCGGAATGCTCGAGCGCGCCGAGGACGACGAGGACCGCAGGCGCACGATCGTGCGTGTGCACGAGGACTACCGCGACGCAATGGAGGGATGGCTCGAAGTGGCGATCGCGCCCTTTCGAACCGCCCTCGAGCGGCTCTCACCCGAGGCGCGAGCCCACTTCATGGAAGGCTGGCGGATCCTCGCGGAAGAGGCAGCGCTTCGCGGAGCGGGTGGGGACCAGAGCATCGACTGCGAGCCCTAGCAGCCGCGAGGGCGGTCGATCGCAGTCCGTGTCCTCCAGGGGCGGGTTCCAGCGCGGCTAGCGAATCCCGCTGTCGTAGCGGACGGTGACGCTCGTGTAGCGATGGCGGTAGACCACGACGCTCTGCGGCGAGCTCGTCGGGAACGGGTGCCCAGACTCCGGCGTGAGCACATATCGCCCCGGCGCCAGGCGCACGCTGAAATACCCCTGCGTCGAGGAGCGCACCCGTGCTAGCAGCCTGCCCGTCGATTTGCTGCGCACGCTGATCGTCGCCTGATAGGGCCGCGTGCACGACTGACCGACGAGCTGCACCGGGCAGGTGGGTCCGTAGAGCACGCGTCCGTGGATGCCCGAGTCCACCGGCCCGGCCGCGCTTCCCGAAGCGCACGCTGCCGCCGCCGCCGCGAGCGACAGCATCGCCACGATCGCTGCTATCGCTCGGCGCACGCGCACCGGCTCATTATCCGCTCGCTCGCGCGCATGCGCGGCGGCCTCGACGCCTGTTGGTGATCGCGCGCTACGCGCCAGAGCTTGCGCCGCGCACGGTGCCCCAGGACTGCCAGGTGATGCGCAGGATCACCGCGGTGATCAGCAGGCCGATGATCGGGTCGCCGACCGGCAGGCCCAGCGCCACGACGATCGCGGAGGCGACAACCGCGAGGCTCACGTAAGCGTCCGCGCGTGCATGCTGGCCGTCCGCGATCAGCGCCGCGCTCGCAAGGCGCGTGCCCGCTGCGGTGCGAATACGAGCCGCGATCAGGTTGCCTGCGTAGCCGATCGCGCCCGCGCCCGCCAGGAACGCGACGTGCGTCGGCGTGCTCGGATGGATCAGGCGCATGATCGCCTCGACGCCCGCGACGCACGCGCTGATGAAGATCGCCGCGACCACCGCGAGGCCCGCGCGGCGCTCCGCCGGCTGCGAGCGCAGCGCGAACGCGATACCCAGCGGAATCGCCGTCATCGCATCGCCGAAGTTGTGGATCAGATCCGCGAGCAGCGCGATGCTTCCGCTCGCGATGAAGATGACGCTCTGCGCGATCGCCGCCACAGCGAGGACAGCCAGCGACCACGAGACCGCGCGGATGCCCTCGCGCGATCGCTTGATGCTCGCGTCGAGCAGGCCGTGCGAGTGTCCGTGACCCGCGTCGTGCTCGTGATGCGCCTCACCCACCGCTGTCCGCTGCCACGTTGCGGTTCCACTCCACCCACGCCACGCCCTCGCGCCCGTCGTCTGCGATCACGCGGCACATCGCGCGCGGGAAATGCGCGACACGCCCGTCCGGTGCCTGCAGCCGCAGCGGGCCGAACGCGAGCGGCTCGATCGTGAGCGCGAGCTCCTCGCCATAGCTGACCCGCGCGCTGGTGATGAGGCCGTCCGTCGCGACCTCCTCTTCGGCGCTGACGCTGTCGAGCTCGAGCACGCCGCCGTCGCGCCGCTGCACGTAGCCGACGCCGACCGGCGGAGCTCCCGGTATCCGAAACTCGACCCCGTGAAAGCGCGTGCCGTCGGCGAGGTGTCCCGCCGACCACATCCAGTCGGCCGACCACCAATCGCGTGGGCCCCAGGAGTGGTCGCGCTGTCCGAGCGCACGCAGATCGAGCTCCTCCTCTCCGACGCGAACGCTTCCGCGCACCCGGCAGGGGATCTCATAGCGCGTCGCCATCCGGTACGCGTACGGCTCGCCGAGCGTCTCCCACTCCAGATCGAATGCGACCTCCAGCGGCTCGCCGGCCTCGCCGCGCAGCGCGCCCGCAGCGTCCGCGTATGACTCCCCGCTCGCCTGTAGCCGCACGCGAAAGCGCTCGAGCGGCGCCTCGCAGATGTGCTCGATCCGCAGCTTCTGCGTCTCGACCGTCAGCTCCTGTCCCGCGGGCAGCGGCGCAGCGAAGTCGACGATCGCGACCGACCGCCGTCCGGGGCCGCAGACGAATGCGGTGACCCACGCGACACCGAGGTTCGGGTAGAGCCCGAGCCGTGTGTAGACGCCGGTGCGCTCATCCTCGGAGACCGCGTCGAAGTACCAGCTCTCGTTCCAGAGCTGCTCGGGTCCGGGCTCATGTCGCCGCTCCTGCTCGGGCTCCGGGCGCAACGCCGCCGGGCGTCCCGCTCCGGGCTCGGGCAGCAGCTCGACCGCGTCGAGATCGATCACCTGCTGCGCGTAGCGCGCGAGGCTCACCAGGAACATCTCATCGCCGCGCTCGGTGCGCTGCACGAGCATCGCCGGCGCGACCGTCATCAGGATCCCCAGAAACGTCTGGCGCCGGTAGCCAGTCCAGCAGTCCTCCCACCCGAACTCGACCACCCCGCGCGCACGCAGGCCGTCATGGTACTCGCGGATCAACGCCTGCTCGTGAGCGCGCCGGTCCGCGACCGACAGCGACCCGCCGAGCACGTACGCGGCGTCCGTCATCACCGGTCCCCAGCTCACCGTCTGCCAGTCGACGACCACGAATCGGCGCGACGCCTCGCCGTCGCCGAAGAGCATGTTGTCAAGGCGGTAGTCGCCGTGCACGAGTCCGAGCGGCGCAGAGCGCTGCGTCACCCATCCGTCGAGGCTCGCGACGAAGCGCCGGCACACCTCCTGGTGCTCGGGCGCGACACGCTCTCCGTAGCGGTCGAGAAAAGCCGAGAGCAGCTGCGTGACGAGCGCCTGGCTCAGCACCGTCTCCTGGTTGAGCCACGGCGTCGCCGCGAGCTGCGGGTCGGCGAACACCGGAGCGTGGAGCTCTGCCAGCGCCGCGATCGCCAGTCGCACCTGCTCGATGCTCGCGCCGGCTATCTGGTCTCCCTGCGTCGCCGGCTCGACGTCCTCGAGCACCAGCGTGAACCACCCCTGCTCGGGATCGATCACCGCCAGATGGCACTCCGCGAGCGCGCCGCCGATCCGCGGTGCCAGCTCGCTGTAGAAGCGCACCTCGCGTTCATAGATCCCGAGGCCAACGCCGGTGGAGCGGCTGCTCTCGTCGGCCGAGGCGGTCTTCAGCACGACGCTTCGCGGGCCGCCGCGCGCGCCCGCCGCGTAGTCGATCCTCACGCGGCGGCTCTCGCTCATCTGCCCGGTGCCGATCGGCTCGACGCTGAACGCCTCGATTGGACCCGTGCCGAGAACGCGCTCGAGCCACGCGGTGCTCAGCTCCTCCGGAAGGCGAAGCACGGGTGGCTCTGCGCTCATGGCGCACATCTCATCAGACGCCGCGCGCGCGCTCTCCCGAGGCGCCTCGCACAGCCTGCGCGGTCGCGGCTAGGATCTTGTGCATGTGCCGCAACATACGACCACTTCACAACTACGATCCTCCCGTCAGCGAGGATGAGATCCGCGAGGCCGCGCTGCAGTACGTGCGCAAGGTGAGCGGCTCGGCGAAGCCTTCGCGCGCCAACGCCGAGGTGTTCGATCGGGCAGTCGAAGAGATCGCAGGCGCAACCTCGCGACTGCTCGACGGGCTCGTCACCTCCGCGCCGCCGCGAAACCGCGAGCTCGAGGCCGCCAAGCGCCGCGCTCGCGCACAGGAACGCTTCGCAGCCTAGCCTCGGACCGGCTCGCGAGCGAAGTGGCCGGTGTCGTCAGGACGAGCGCGAAATTTCCGCGACTCTGTGCGCTCCAACGGCGCCGATCCACCTCGCTGCGAGTCCACTCCTCCCCGCACTGCCGCCGCTCCTCCCACTGGCCCCGACGACCCACTGAAGCTACCCGTTCGCGACACGCTCGAAACGGCAGCTTGCTCGAGTGCCGGCGCGACCGCACGCGGGTAGGGTTCGCTCGCGATGTGGCTTCAGCGTGAGCTCACCCTCGAGCCGCGCCCGCGCGGCTTTCATCTCATCACCGGCGAGCTCCTCGCCGCACTGCCGGAGCTCGCTGAGCTGTCCGTCGGGCTCGTGAACCTGCTGATAGCGCACACCTCCGCCTCGCTCACGCTCAACGAGAACGCGAGCCCCGACGTGCGCCGCGACTTCGAGTCGTGGTTCAACCACGCGGTGCCCGAGCGAAGCGCGCTGTGGACGCACACGCTCGAGGGCGCCGACGACATGCCCGCGCACATCAAGGCCTCGCTTCTGTCCGCATCGCTCACGCTGCCGGTTACGCGCGGGCGGCTCGCGTTGGGGACATGGCAGGGCATCTACCTGTGCGAGCACCGCGAGCGCGGCGGTCCGCGTTCGCTGACGCTCACGCTGTGGGGCGAGTAGCCCCGCGGCCGGCGGGTCCGCGCGCGGACGATGCCGACGGACGAGTAGCCGCAGCGGCGCGTCGGCCACATGGAAATCGCGCCGCCCACCGCTCGCGCACGATTCCCA
>JAXDGS010000137.1:0-43896 GCA_034664905.1 Solirubrobacteraceae bacterium
GGCGCAGCGACTGCATCTGGGCGCGGCTCTCGATCTGAAAGACGCCGACCGTCTCGGCGCTCTGGATGGCGCGGAAGGTGTCGCGATCGTCAAAGGGGATCCTCGACAGGTCGATTCGCTCTCCCCGTACGCTGGCGATCAGCTCGACCGCCCGCTCGACCGCCGAGAGCATCCCCAGGCCGAGCAGGTCGATCTTCAGAAAGCCGGCATCCGCACAGGAGTCCTTGTCCCACTGAACCATCTGCCTCCCCTCCATCGCAGCCGGCACGACCGGGCAGCAGTCGATCAGCGGCCTCGTCGAGACGATCATGCCGCCCGGGTGCTGAGACAGATGCCGCGGCAGCCCGTAGGCCTGCTCGATCAGCTTCGAGAGCCAGCGCCAGCGCTCGCCGGCAACCTCCGTCGAGTGAGCCGCGCCGGCCGTGGCATCCGCGTCCGGGCTCGCGCCCGCGAGCGCGGCGGCGAGGCCATGCTCGCCGGCCGAGTAGCGGTCCGCGCCACGGGCCACACGCTCGATATCGCCGGCGGGCAGACCGAGGACCTTCCCCAGCTCACGGATCGCACCGCGCGCGCGGAAGGTGGGGAAGGCGGCGACGAGCGCGGCGCTGTCGCGCCCGTAGCGCTCGTGCACACGCGGGATCAGCCTCTCGCGAACCTCGCGCGGGAAGTCGAGGTCGATGTCGGGCAGCCCGCGCAGATCCTCGTGCAGGAAGCGCCCCAGCGCGAGCCTGCTCGCGATCGGGTCGATGTGCGAGAGCCCCGTCAGGTAGCACACCAGCGAGGAGACCGAGGATCCGCGCCCGCGCCCCGGGGCCAGCAGCGCGCGCACCGACTCCCGTCCGCGCACCTCCACCGCCACCTCGCGCGCGAGCTCGAGCATGTCGTGGTGGAGCAGGAAGAAGCCCGCCAGCCCGAGCCGCTCGATCACGCGCAGCTCCTCCTCGAGCCGCGCGCGCGCTTCCTCGCGGACGGCGCGTGCGCGGCGCGGAGCGCCCGAGCCATAGCGCTCATCCAGCCGCCGCAGGCACAGCTCGGCAAGCCTTGAGCAGGCGCTCCCGTCCTCCGCCCCCGGATAGCGGTAGCCGAGATCCTTCCTCAGATCGAACGTCAGACGTTCGCCCAGCAGCAGCGTCTCGCGAACCGCGTCGGGGTGATCGGCGAAGCGGCTGACCATCGCCTGCGGCGTGCTCATCACATGGCTGTGATTGCCCCGGCGCAGCGGCTCGGAGGCGTCGAGCGTCGCGTGGTGGCGCAGCGCCACGAAGGCATCCTGAAGCTCGGCCCTGCTGTGCGCGTGCGCATGGACGTCGCCGCTCGCCACGCATCTGCATCCCAGCCGCCGGGCGAGCGCGGCGAGAGCGCGGTTGCGGGCACGGTCGTGGCGGGCATACGGGCGCTGCAGCTCCACGTACAGGTCCTGCGGGCCGAACGCGTCCAGCAAGCGCCGGACCGTCGGCTCATCGTGGACGCCCCGCCCCGCGCAGCCCGTCAGGCAGACGAGCCCCTCGGCGTGGTCGATCACCGCCTGCATGTCCACCGACGGCTCGGCCGGCACTCGCCGCGCTGACCCCTCGCGCGTTTGCGCGTGGGCGAGCGTGATGATCCTGCAGAGATTGCTCCAGCCGCGTCCATCGCGCACGAGCAGCGTGATGTGGCGCGGAGAGCCGGCGCCGCGAGCGCCCGCATCCGCACCCGCCGCGAGCATGTCGATCTCCGCGCCGTGGATGGCCCGTACCCCGCAGCCGGCGGCAGCCTGAGCCAGCTCCATCGAGCCGGAGACGGAGTTGTGGTCGGTCAGCGCGAGCGCCTCATAGCCCAGCTCGCCCGCACGCTGCGCGAGCTCCTCGGGCAGCGACACGCCGTCGAGGAACGAGTACGCCGAATGGCAGTGCAGCTCCACGTATGAGGGGCAGGACAGCCTCATGTCCGCATCTAGGGGCTCTGGATGAACCAGCCGCCGCTGCGGAGGTCGTGGAAGACGACGATGTTTCGCCCGCGCTCCCCCACGAGCTCCCAGTAGCGGCGGCGCAGCCGCTCGGCGGTCCACCAGCGGTCCTCCACCAGCCAGGACTCGCGCAGCGACTCGACGGCTTCGCCGTTGACCTCGACGGGATGGCAGGGACCCCATCGCACGCGCGCGGGCCGGGGCGAGTTCAGCGTGCGAGCCATCACTCCGGGATCGGTGCGAGCACCATCCGCCGCTCCGGCACGCGCGAGTCGGGATCCACGCAGACGGCCCGCAGCGCCGCGTCTCGGCCGGCGAGCGCACGCACCTGGGCGACCGCCTCGCGCAGCCGCGCAGCGCGAACGGCGCGCGCATGATCGAGCAGCGCGCCCTGCTCGCTGCCGGGGGGACCGAAGCGCTCGACGGACAGCCCCAGCGCCGCCGCCGGGGCGGGCAGCGCCACCAGGCGCAGCAGCAGCGCCAGATGGATGCGCTCCGGATCGGAGAGCGCGCAGCGGAAGACCACGCGCTCGCGCCAGCCGCCGCCGGTGAGAAGGCGCGCGGAGAGGGTGAGGGCGCGCAGTGTGCGTCCAGCGCGCTCGGGGCGCGCCAGCAGCCGATCCACGAGCACGCCGAGGACCCGTTCGAGTGCCGCACCGGAGCTGGCGTCCGAGACCTCCATCGACTCCTCCAGGAGGTCCTCCAGGAGGCGCGGGCGCAGCGGGCTGTCCTCGCCGCAGGCGAGCTGGTGAGCGAGTACGCCCGGGGCACCGAAACGGTCGGCGAGCGCGGCGCGGCCCAGCTTGACGAGCTCCCCCAGCGTGCGCACGCCGAGGCGCGCGAGCGGCTCGAGCAGTGCTGCGGTCTGATCGCGCTCGGCGAGCAGCGCGACCGGCCGGCCGGCGAGCCAGCGCTTCGCCTGCTCGCCCTCCAGCACGAGCGGCCGGCGCGAGCGCACCGCAAGCGCGGCTGCCAGCGCGCAGAAGCGGGTGGGTCCGCCGCCGATGCGCGGGGGCCGTCCTTTACCGCGCGCGCTGCGGCAGGCGTCTCGCACGGCGGCGATCGTCGCTGCGTCCGTGCCGTGCAGCCTGCGCAGCGGGCGGGTCTCCAGGTAGGCGACGCCGGGGCGCGCCGACTCGACGGCGGCGCCGATCGATTCGAGGGCTCGCAGCGTGCTCTCCCAGCTCTCGCTCACGCCCACGGGATCGGGGGGTACGAGCAGCAGGTCGGGGCAGCGGGCGAGCGCCTCGCCGAGGGCCATGCCGGCGATCACACCGCGGGCTTCAGCCGCGCCGGAGACATCCCCCACGCAACCGCTGCCCACGCCCCCCGCGGCGGCACGGGCGCCCGCCTGGGGCCGTCCCGCGCCGAGCATGGGCGCCACCGCCAGCGCCCCGCCCGCCAGCGCCCGCTCGAGCGCCTGCCCCTGGCCTGCGGCGGCTACCAGCAGCTCGAATCGGGGTAGATGCACGCACACGACCATGCGAACATATGTTCGCATACGGTCGCGTGTTCGTCAATCCATCGTCAGCGGGCCCTCAGCCGATCCACTGAGGAACTGGTGCACGAACTCGTTCTCGGAAGAGAACATCCTGGCGGCGTCGCCCGCCTCAACGATCCGCCCGCGCCACAGCAATGCGATGTATTCGCCGATCCTGCGCGCGGAGGCGATGTCGTGCGTGACGACGATGTAGGTGCCCCTGTAGATCGAGTGCATCTCCTGGATCAGCTCGCACAGCAGCGCGGTGCGCACCGGGTCAAGCCCCGAGTCGGGCTCGTCGAAGATGACGATGTCCGGCTCCATCACCAGCGCGCGCGCGAAGCCGGCGCGCTTGCGCATCCCGCCGGAGAGCTGCGAGGGCATGTCCTCCATCGCGTCGCTCAGCCCCACGTCGCCGAGCCGCTGGTTGACGCGCTCGGCGATCTGCGACTCCGGCAGGTCGGTGTGCTGGCGCAGCGGGAAGGCGATGTTGTCGAACACCGACATCGAGCCGAACAGCGCGCCGTCCTGGAACAGCACGCCGATTTTGCGACGGAGCGCCAGCAGCTGCGGCATCGTCAGGCTGGGAACCGACTGGCCCTGCACGATGATGTCGCCGGAGTCGGGGAACATCAGGCCGATCATGTTCTTGATCAGCACGCTCTTGCCGGTCCCCGACGGGCCGAGCACGACCGTGATCGTGTCGTCGGGGAACGCGACGTTCAGCCCGTTGAGCACGGGCACGCCGGCGAGCCGCTTGTGCACGTCGACGCAGCGGATCGACCACCGCGCGTCGTCGGGATCGGCCGTCAGCTCAAGCTCATCGGAGTGATACTCGAAGTCGTCGGGCGTCATTTGCCGGAATATGTCACGTGCGGGAATTGACTGGTCTGGCCGTTGAACGTGGACGGCCCCTGCTGGCTGCAGCCCGGCGCGGCGACTTCGTTTGCGCCTTCCGGCTTGTTCGCGACCTTGAACTGGATGATCTGTTCGATGATGCTTTCAGAGATCGTTTCGTTCGGCGGCCCGCTGACCGATGGAGCGGAGTTCGCGCAGTTGGAGCCGTTGAACACCTGCAGGCCGCTTCCCCCCAGCAAGCCCATCGCGCCCGAGTGGATGTAGGGGTTCGAGCGGTCGGTCCCGATGCGACTCGGGTACACGGCGAGGCTCTCCGGGCTGAGCACGTTCTCCGTCGTGAGCAGATGCTGGCGCGGGCCTTTGCCGGCGCTGCCGTTGGTGCCGTTGGACGCGGTCGCAGCGGTGAGGTTCGCAAAGAAGGCCTGGATCTCGGGGACGTATTCGCCGGTGTACTGCAGGAACGGGTCGAGGTTGTGCAGCACCGGCCTGAGGTTTTCGAGCACCGGGACGGTCAGATCGAGCGTCTTCTTGACGTCCGGAAGCCCGGTGCGCGCGGCCTTCGTGAGCGGCCCGACGGAGGTCAGGAAGCTGTTGAATTCAGGAGCGAAGGGCTTCGCCGCTGCGAGCAGCAGCGCGAGCTGGCGCTCGGTGGCACGGAACTTGTCGAGATACGGGCTGGCGTCGGTGGCGAACAGGTCGAGTTCTTTCAGCGCGATGCGCGAGTTGTGCTCGAAGGTCGGCAGCGCCTGGAAGGCTTCGGCCCAGCCCTTGCTCCCTTCGGCGGCCGCGTGGAAGGTGCGCTCGCCGTTGGCGATCAGCCCTTCGAGCTGGTGGTCGCGGCTGGCGAGCGCGTTGAACACGACGCCGGTGTTGTGCACCAGCGCGCGCACCGCGCCTTCCTGCGAGTCGAGGACCTTCACGAGCTTGGCGCCGTGTTCGGCGAACGGTTCCAGCCGGGCGAAGGAGGCGTTGATCGATTCGCCGCGGCCGTTGATCCCTTCCGCGAGCGATTGCTGCCAGACCGCGAAGTCGCGCCGCGTCTTGGGGTCGAACGCCGAGAGGATGTCGTCGAGCGTCACCGACGGTTCGACCTGACTCGTCGCGAGCTGCGCCTTGTCACCGAGGAAGGGGCCGCTCTGGCCCTCGGGGATCAGCTGCAGGTAGGTCTCCCCCAGGAGCGTCTTCTGACGCAGGATCGCGTGCATGTTCGCGCGGATCGGCGCGTAGCGGCCGGCGATTTCGACGGTCGCGTGCGTGCGCCCGTCGTTGCCGAGTTTCAGCGCGACCACATGCCCTATATTCACGCCGCTGATGCGCACGTCGGACTGTTCGGAGAGCGCAAGCGTGCGCGGGAACGAGACCGTGAAGCGGTAGCCCTTGGGCTTCAGCGGCAGCGGGCCGCCGAAGGACTCCCATAGGAACATCAACAGCCCGAAACAGCTGAGCGCGAACAGCACGATCACGAGCATGTTGCCGAGGGTGGGAGCGCGCTTTTGCATCGGCTAGCCCTTTCCTCCGCTTGTGGCGGCGCTCGTGTTCGTGCTGAACGGTGAGCGAAGCGAGCGCGAGAAGCCCGAGGACAGCGCGCCTGCGCCCGCGCCCGCCGATGCGATTTTCGCGCCGCCGCCCACCAGCCCGAGCTTCAGGCATTCTTCGCCCGTCGGCGGCTTGAGCAGCCCGATCAGCAGGTTCACGGTCGGGTTGACTTCGGAGACGCCTTTGAGGATCGGAAGGATGTTGCAGTTGAAGTACACGACCGTGCGGCCGAGCGCGCCGTGCGCGTCGGCGGAGCTCACGACGCTGTTGAGGTCGTGGTTGCCCCAGTCGAGGAAGAACAGGAAGCCTCCCTTTCCGGCGCCGGGGTTGTAGGCGAGCTCGTTGAAGAATTCGTTGAGCACCGAGAAGCTCGTCGCCAGCTTCGGGAATGCTTCGCCCGCGCCGCGCGTCGCGGGGGCGAGATCGTTGACGATCGGCAGGATCTGGCGTGCGAACGGCCGGATCTCGTTCTTGATCACCGGTGTGGTCTGTTCGGCCAGGCGCCTGGTCGCGACGTTCGCGGGCGCGAGCGCGCTCGCGAACGGCAGCAGCTTGTGCAACGTCGGCCCCAGCACGCTGGTGGCGGTCGCGAGCTTGCCGAGGCCGTGTTCGGTCTTGTGCAGCGCGCCCGGGAGCAGGTGCAGCGTCTTCTGCACGTTCGCGTCCTCGCGCGCGAACGTGGCGAACACGGCGTTGGACGCGTCGACGAGCTCCGCGAGCTGCTTGTCCTTGCCGCCGAGGGCTTCCATCAGCAGCCTGAAGTTGTGGATCGAACGAGCGGTGTTTGCGTGGCGGATTTCAAGCTGCTGCGCGATCTTTTCCGTCAGCTGCGCCGTTGGGTCAAACCGCTTGAGCGTCGCGGACAGAGCTTTCGCGTTGTTCTTCAGGCCGATCCCCAAGCCCGCCAGCAGCTCCTGCAGATAGGCGCGCGTTTCCGCGTCGAGGCCGGCGAGGAACTCGTCGAAGTTGACGTTGGGCGCGGTCTGAGAGAGCGGAATGACTTCGCCGCTGCGCAGCCGTGCGACCGCCGGCGTGCCGGGGTTGACCTCGACGGTGATGTCCTGCAGCTGTGTCTTGGGGCGCAACAGCAGCGTCGCGTTGCGATAGATGTGGGCGTATTTCGGCACGATCCGCATCGTCACCGTCGCGATCCCCTCGTGCAGGTTCACGCTCGCGACTTCGCCGATCTTCGCGCCGGCGATCGTCACCGCCTGCCCCTGTCCCGGGGTCACCGCCTGGGCGGTCTGGAACTCCGCCTTGAGCGTGTAGTAGTTGCGGCCGAGCACCGGGATCCAGCCGGGAAGCTTCAGGTTCTCGTGCGCGAGGATGTAGCCGCCGACCGCCGCCGCGATCACGATCATCGTGACGACCGCGATGAACGCATTTCGGTAGCGCTCGATCTGTTCGCGAACGCTCAGCCCACCCTCATGACCGGTAAGCGGCGCCATCATCCGGTCCCGTCAGCGGGGCCCTGCGACAGCGGGCCGTTGAAGTTGGGCAGCGCCTGCTTGTAGCAAGGCGCCTGCGGCTGATACGGCGGCTCTTCGGCCGGGTACGCCGGGCGCGTGCCCTGCGGCGGCAGCGGTGAGCGCGCGAGCAGGCGCAGGCCGGGGCTTTTGCTGGTGAGGATCGTGACCGGCGCGGAGCGCAGCGTCTGGCCGCTGTTGCCGACCACGAACTTGCCCATCGTGCCGTTTCCGTCGAAACTCTGGCCGATGCTGTTCAAGCCGACGAGGCTGTACCAGAACTCCTTGTAGGCCTCGACGCCCGATGTGCTCGCGCCATCCTGGATCTTGGTGTTGCCGGCGGGGAAGAGCACGTTGGTCAGGCATTTGTTGAACAGCTCGGTCTGCTTGAACAGCGGTACCTGTTCGGCCTCCAGGCTCGCGAGCGAGGGCATCGCCGCGGACAGGCCGGTGGCGACGCCGCCCAGCTCGCTCGGCTGGAGCGATGCCTTCACCTGTTCGATCCACGGAAGCGCAGCCGCTACCGTCGGGTTGGTCTGCTTGACGCCGGGGATGATCGCGTGCGCGAACGCCCGCGTCGGCGGGAACGACGCGTCGAGCGAGGCCAGGCCACGGTCGATCGCGAGCAGTGAGCTCGGAAGCTCGGCGACCGTCGCGCGCAGGCTCGTGGACTGCTTTGCGAAGGATGAGAAGAAGGTGTTGAAGTTAACGATCAGTTCGCCGAGCTGCTGCTCGTGGACGTTCAGCGCCGCGGTCACCCTGCCGATCGACGAGACGAGTTTGGATAGGTCGTGCGGTTCGGTACCGCCGATCGACTGGTTGAGCACCGCGGTCGCGCGCAGCGCTTTGGGGCCGCGGTGGTATGCCTTGTTCAGAGCCTGCGCGGCGTTGATGCCGCGCACGTCGGCTTCCTGTTCTGCGTCTTCGGCTGCGTTCGGCTTCTTCGTCAGCGCCTGGCCGTATTCGATCAGGAACGACTGGAGGTTCGCGCGGGTGTCGCTGTTGAGCGCGTCGAGGACCTGATCGAGCTGGACCGGGGTCGAGGTCTGGGTGATCGGGATCGTCGCACCCGACGTGAGCGACCGCGCCGACGGGCTGCCGGGCTGCAGTTCCACGAACCAGTTTCCTTCGAGGAAGATGCGCGGGCGGATCTTGAGCGTCGCGTCGGAGTGGATCGGCAGGCCTTTGGATTCGATTTCCATGGTCACGAGGCCGGAGCTGCCGTGGCGCACCACGGAGTTGACCGCGCCGACGTCCACGCCGGCGACGCGCACGGGCGACTTCGGATGGATGTTCAGCGCGGACGCGAACTCGGCCTTCAGCCGGTAGCCGTGTTTGAACGGAACGCGCTTGGTGAAGCCGAAGTAGACGATGAGCACGAGGACGATCAGCACCACGACCCCGAAGCGCACCGGGTTCGAGCGCATCAGCTCGACGACCGGCGTTTCCTCGCGGCGCCGCCAGAAGCGCCTCATTTCTTCTTCCCCTTCGCGAGGCCGAGCGCCTTCAGCGTGCTGGCCACGTACGGTTCGCCGAACAGGTCCTGTTCGCGCTTGGTGAGTTCGCGGTTGTGCGAGACGGAGGCAGCCGGGACGTTGCCGATCACCGCTTTGCCGAGCAGGTATTCCTCGTTGCCCGCTTCACACAGCTGCGCCTGCCCGGGACCAGCGACGTTCGGATAGGGGTTGGCGTGAAGGTGGTTGTTGTCGATCACAACGGTGCTGTGCAGAGCGTGTTCCGTCGACGGCCCGTTGGCGGGCGCCGAGGAGGGGTAGCCCTCGTTGTTGGGACCGATCGGCGCGAGCACGAAGCCCGAGCGCGCGAGCGTCCCTACGCCGACGCTCTCGGCCTCGAGGCTCGCGACGTTGCGGAAGGCGAGCGTGAGGTAGTTGCACACCGCCTGCTCGGGAGCGATGCCGGCGAACAGCGGGTTGCCGAGCTTCAGCGTCTGGGTGAAGTCTTCGAGGCCGAGCGCGGCGATCGGGTTGGCGGCGAATTCCGCGAGTGCCTGTGAGGATTCGGCGAGGCGGCTGTTCAGCGTCGTCGCTGCCTTGAGGTTGACCGCGCCGACGGTGAAGGCGTGGCCGAGCTGCGGCGCCACGGTCCGCAGAGCCACGGCGCTGGGATGCAGCAGGTGCATGAACTCGGTCGCCTTTTCGATGAACGGCCGCTCGAAGGGAAGCGAGTGCGTCGCCTGTTCGAGCGATGCCGGCCCGCCCTCGGTGGCCGCTTCCAGCGACGGCGTCACGCGCGCGAATTCCCTGAAGAAGGTGTCCTGGTCGCTGAAGAACGCAGCCTGCGCGTCGGCGACGGGCGCGGCCTGCGAGGCGGCGCGATCGAGCGCGATGAACAGCTCGCGCAGGCCCGTCTGCGGCAGCGCGAGGTTGTGCAGGACGGGCACCGCGTGCGTCACCAGCGGGCGCAGTTCGGCGATCGTGTTGTTGAGGCCGAGACCGCGGCCCGCAAGGCCGTTGCCGAAGTTGTTCGTGTTCTGCTTGATCGCCTTGCGCGTCTTGGCGTCGAACATGTTGAACAGTTCCTCGATGTTCACCGGTTCGCGGGTCTGCGCGACGGGGATCGTCTGGCCCGCCTTGAGCGTCGTCTGCGAGGCGCCCTTTTCAAGTTCGAGGTACTTCAGGCCGATCGCGGAGACCGACTGCACGATCGCCTTGGTGTCGGCCGGCAGCGGTTCCACTTTTTTTTCTAGCTTCAGGTGCGCGATCGCGGTGACGCGCCCCGTCTTCGGGTCCTCGCTGGCGCTCACCGAGTTGACCAGCCCGACCCTCGATCCGCCGATGCGCACCTGGTTGGAGGGCTGCAGGCCGGATGCCTCGGGCAACGCGACCTTGATGTCGTAGGTGGGCACGAACGGCAGCCCGTTGTTCGCGTTGTAGGAGAGGAACACCGCTACCACGAGGATCAGCGTCGTGACCGCCCCGATCAGCAGCGGGTTCGCAGCGAGTGAGTTGCGTCGGCGGCGGTTCATCAGGGCGTCTGGGAGGGTTCGCAGGTGAGCAGTCCGTTGTCGGCGAACGGCGACGAGCCGTCGGGCGCCGGCGGGGCGGCGGCGCCGGGGCAGCGGCGCAGCTGGCCGGTCTTCAACGCCGCGAGCGCCGCCTGTGGGCTGGCCGCGGGTTTCAGCGTGTTGTGTTCGCCGAGCGTGAAGTCGGGCAGGATCGGGGAGATGCGGGCGTAGTGGCCGTTCGCGTCGTAGTAGGAGCCGACCTGGCCGAAGGTGCGAAGCGTTCCGGTGAGATCCGGTGAGTAGGGTCCGAAGAGAGCCGTCACGGGAACGGATTCCTGCAGCGCGGTGACGCTGGCGGGCGAGCTCGTGGTGAGCGCCGCTGCGAGCGTTGGCAACGCGCGTACGAGATCGGTCAGGTCGTTGTTCGTGCCGGGGCGGCTGAACGCCTGGCTGAAGTTGTGAACCGCTGGAGTCGCGGTCGTGAGCAGCGGACGCAGGTGTTCGAGCAGCGTCGTCAGGGGCACGGTGGTCGGCTTGGAGACGTCCACGAGTTCTTTGAGCGCGCTGAACGTCGCTGGCAGTTCCGCGAACGTGCGGTTGCCCTGGCGCAGGGTGACGGGCAGTTGCTTGAGCCCTTGGGCGAGCTGTTTCTGCTGGGAGCCGATCGCCGTGAAGGTCGTGTTCGCGTTTTCGATCAGGTCGGTGAGCTGTGGGCTGCGCGCTCCGATCGTCGTGACCGCCTTGGCCGTTTCCACGAGGAAGTTCGTGAACACCGGCTGGTCTTTCACGAGCTCGGAGAAGAAGCGATCGGTCGCCGTGATCGCCGGCGGGAAGTATTCGGTCGCGACGCCGAGGTCGCGCCCCGCCCCGGCGTACGATTCGGCCGAGCCCTGGATGAATCCCGCGAGGCCCTTGCGCGTCTTCGGGTTGAGCGTGTTGAAGAGCGTGTCGAGGTCGACGACCTCGCGCGTCTGGGTCGCGGGAAGCGTCGCGCCCGACGCCAGCTTAGGCTTGTTGTTGGGCCCCGGCGAGAGCGCGATGTAGCGGTTGGCGACGCTCGAGAGCGACGGAACCCGGATTTCCGCAATCGTGCCTTCGTGCAGCGGCGTCAGCGAGGAGTTGACGCTGATCGTGACGCGCGCCTTGAAGTCCTTCGTCAGTTCTAGATCGGTGACGCTGCCCACCGGAACGCCGCCGACCTGCACCTGGTCGCCCCTGACGAGCTGGCCCGCTTCGGCGAACATGAGGTGGTAGCTGCTGCCGCCGGAGCCGCCGACGACCAGGAACACGAGGATCAGCACGACCAGCGCGAGCGCGCCGACGGCGAATGCGCGCACGAGCCCGGCGCGCGAGGAGCGCGCCTCGGCCCGGCCGGGTGGCCTCGGCGACGGCGGCTGCGGCGCCGCGGGAGGGCTCGGAGGGCTAGTTGTTGCCACGTGAGCTCCCTGCGCTCGCGCCGGGCGGCGCCGCGGGGTCCGGGATCGCAGCGGCCGACGGTGCGCGCGCGACGGTCGGGTCGGGAATCTCGCCGAGGCGCGCGATCAGCGTGCTCCATCCGCCCGCGCTCAGCACCGTCTTCGGCAGTGCAGCGGCGTGAGCGCCGCCGCGGAGGGGCTTGCTGAAGTAGACGTGGATCGCGTCGGCTGCGCGCGGGCTCGCCGCAGCCACCTTGCTGCCGGGGTAGCCGATCAGGGTGACGATGCGCTGCGGGCGGGCGAGCCCCTGGAGCATGAGCAGCTTGCGCACGGTCGCGTCGGTGATCGACCCCGCGCCCTGATGCGCGGCGACCGCGATGCCGTTGATCGCGGTGATCTCGAGCGCGGTCGCGGTGGCGGTCGCGGCGGCGTTGACCGTGGCGGCGGCATTCGCCGAGCGCGAGCATGCGAGCCCCGAGACCGTCGGATTCGCGCCGGACACCGACAGGTACTCGAGCGCAGCGAGCGCGCGCTTGTCGACCCTGCCGGAGCGCACCGCCTGGCGCCCGCACGCGCCGAGACGGATGCCGCGGTCGTGAAGCACCTGCGGCTCGAGCTGCTGCTTTGACTCGAGCAGGACCTGGCCGGTGCTCGGGGAGGTCGCGAGGAACGGGTTCTCGCCCTTCGCCCGGAAGATCGAGCTGTTCTCGAGCGCGACCCAGCCATCGAGGACAGGCTTGGGGTCGATCAGCGGCGCGCCGGCCCCGGCCGGGCGGATCTGGAAGAGCAGGTGCGGCTCGCCGCTCGTCGGCGCGCCGCCCGATGCACCTCGGCCGAGATGACCGAGGACGGTGCCGGCGATCACCTGCACGCCCGCGCGCAGCGGATGCAGATACACGTCGTTGGGGCCTTCCGTGAAGAAGCGCGCCGATGCGCGGGCGCGCGCGCGCGGCGCCGGCGCGGGCGTCGGGTTGGCGGCGCCCGCGGGGGCTTCCAGCGCGGCTGCAGCGCCGAGCGCGAGCCCCGAGACCGTTGCACCCCCCGACAGCGGCGAGCGCGGCTGTGCGCCCGCCGTCGCCGGGCCGCTCGGCGCGGGTTCGGCGTGCGACTGTGCGATGCGCGAGCTCACCGCGCTGTGCGCGTGCGGCTGGAGCACCGGATAGAGCGGTGCGACATCTCCGAGCTGCGCGTAGAGGTAGGTGTTGCCGAACGCGTCGCGCAGCACCACGAAGTGCCCGAGCAGACGCGAGTCTCCGATCTGCGCGACCTCGCCATCCTGCACCGCGATCACGGGCGCGCCCGCCTGCGAGTAGATCGTCGTGCCAACGAGCGTGTGGGGGGCGCTCGATCCCGCGGCGGTGACGGTCGGGAAGCCGTCGCTGAAGTGCGCCGGCGCGTACACGGGGAAGCGCGCCTCAGTCAGGCCGGTGACGGCGCCGAGCAGTTCGGGCGGCGTCCCGGCGAGCAGCTGCGCGCGCAGCAGCACCGATTCGACGTACGCCTGGGAGTGGTTGTAGGAGAACACGGCCGTCCTGATGCTGTGTTCTCCGCCGGCTGCGCGCAGATAGCGCGCGGCGGCGAAGATCGCGTCGGCGGGGTTGTACGGGTCCTGGAAGCCGTCGCCGTTGGCGTCGACCCCGTACTGCGTCCACTCCGCGGGCAGGAACTGCATCCAGCCCTCGGCGCCGGCGCTCGAGACGCTCAGATCGCGTCCGTAGTCGGTCTCGACCTCGTTGATCGCCGCGAGCACCTGCCACGGGATGCCGTAAGCGGAGCCGGCCGCCTGGTAGATCGGAAGCAGGAAGGGCGGGAAGCGGAAGCTTTCGACGAAGAAGCCGGGCACGCCCGCGATCGACGAGCGAAGGTCGAACGGCAGCGACGGCGTGAGCACCGACGGCGACGGCGCGCGCTGCCCGGCGCGCAGGGCGCTCGAGGTGGAGGTTTCTTCGCCCGTGCCCTTGGCGCCTGTGCCGGGCTTGGCGCGCGCCGGCGCCAGGGTTGGGAGCGATTCCGAGCTGCCCTGCGGATGCTGGCCCTGAACCGCCGGCGCGGGTGGCGTTTCCTTGGCGGGCGTGGTCGAGGCGCCCGGCGCCTGCGGCGCGGGGGCGCCCGCCGGGGGTCCTTCTTGCACCGGCGGGGTGACGACAGTTTCCACGGGCGGCAGCGGCGGGGTGGCGCCGTGACGTGCGGCCGCGGCGCTCGCGGCGGGGAGCGCCAGCGCGAGCGCACACGCGAACGCGAACGGGACTCCTGGGCGTTTCTGTCGGAAGCTCTTCACGTCAGTTCCCGAGCAGGTAGTTGAGGAGCATCCCGCCGGCGCCCGCGCTTTCGGTGGACGGCGAGTAGTAGGTCGTGCCGGCGGTCGAGCCGCCCACCGGCTGGCTGGTCGCCGAGCCCTTCCCGGTCGAGCCCGCGGTGAATTCGCTCACGGCCGGCGCCGAGCCGGGATATTTCGCGAGCGCCTGTGCGGGCGTGGCGCCTTTCAGCACCGCCAGCGTGCGCGCCATCACGAGGCCGGTCGTGCGCGGGTCGATAGAAGCCGTCGAGGCCTTCGCGGTGGCCGCCGATTCGGTCGAGGAGCCGGTCGTGTTGAACAGTTTGCGGTTGCACTGCGGCGCCGGGCGGATGCCGTAGGTGAGGCACGCCGTGCCGACGCCCTCCGCTCGCAGGAAGTGACCGAGCGAGTCGTATCCGTTGGCGGAGCCGGTGCCCATGAAGATGAAGTCGAGGATGCGCTCGAGGCCGCCGGTGTCGCGCAGGCTGGAGAGCAGCTGCGCGAGGTTGCCGGCGAACGGCTTGCCCGCGGTGCCGAGCGCCTGCAGGCGGTCGAGCAGCGGCCGCGTCGCGACCAGCGCGGGGCCCGACAGTTTGGAGGTCTTGCCGAGGCTCTGGAAGAAGGTCGAGGAGCTGCTCGAGAACGCGGGGATGTGGGTGAACGTCTGGTTGATGCCGGGTGCCGCGGCTTTGAGTTCCGTGAAGGTCGGCGTGGTCTGTTCGGCGAAGCGCGCGAGGCGGTCCATCGCGGGCCCGAGCTGTTCGAGGAACGGAGGGAAGTCTTCGAAGTTGCGAGCCAGCGCGCCGCGGTGCGCGGCGGTCGCCTTGGCGACCTTGTCGCTCTGGACGATGAAGTCGGCGAGGCGAGCACGCTGCGCAGCCCAGGGAGCGAGCGCCTTGTCGGAGTCGACCGAGAGTTTCGCGAGCACGCGGTTCTCCCCGGCGAGGATCGCGAGCACCTTGTCGAGTTCCTGCAGCGCCGGGTTGGCACGGCGGATCACGGCGCTCAGGTCGCTCCCGCGTCCCGCGAGGCCCGCGCCGAGTTCGTTGAGGATGATCGTCAGACGCTGGCGTTCGGGGAGGCGGTTGATATCGCCGAGAAGATCTACGTCGACGGGGCTGTGCGTGTTCTGGACCGGCAGCAGGCGCTGTCCTTCGCCTTCGTGTCCGCCGGCGATCTTGTGCAACGGAGCCGGAAGCGGCGCGCCTTCGACGCGCGGCTGCGTCGGCAGGCAGTCGACGTACTTCTCGCCGATCAGCGCCTGCGGGCGGATCGTGCAGCTCGCGTCCGCGCGGAAGTCCTGGAAGCCCGGCTTGCTGATGTTCAGCACGACCGCGGCCTTCGCCTGCGGCGTGGCGGTCACCGATCCGACGGTTCCGATCTTGACCCCGTCGATCTTCACGTCCTCGCCGGGGATGATGTTGCCGGCGTCGTCGAAGATCGCGCGGACCGTGTAGCTGCCGTTGGTGCCGCCTGCGGAGGAGGCGAGCAGCACGATGGCGGCAAGCGCTGCAATGCAGGCTGCGCCGGCTATGCAGACGGCGAGTCTACGCCGCCCGACCGTCTCCTTCCTCACCCAATCCTTCCTTGCCGTTCTACAACGAGCCGGGCGCCCCCATCCACGAGGGGGCCCCCCGTCTCACTCTGCGTCGTTCGAGCTTACGCCTTCACTGCAGCGCGAGCGCTCCCGCCCTTACTTCTTGGGGCACGGCGGCCTGTCGGTGACCGTCACCGCTTCGCCGGGTGCCCGCACGGGCAGCGAGGGAATGCTGGCGAAGATCAGTTCCGCCTTGACCTTGAAGCCGCCCTTCGGGCACTGGCCTTTCTTGGGCAGCGTGCCGTAGTAGATGGTTTTGCCGTGCGACTTGATCGCGGTACCGACCTTGACGTTGATCGTTTCGGTCGACGCGTCAGGCGCGCCCGGGACGGTTTCGACGAGCGGCACTTCAGTGATGAGCTCGGGGCCGAAGCCGCCGCCGCCGCCGAGTTTCGTGTATTTGCCCGACGAGACGAATTCGAGCTGCACCGGTTCGTGCCCTTCCACGTAGAACAGCAGGCCGCCGCTGGTGAAGTACGACTTGATCGATACTTCCTCGGGAACCCGCGTGGTGCCGAACGCGACGACGCCCTTGGCGTGGCCGACCGGCCCAGCGGCCGATCCTCCAGCGCACTTGGACGGGCCGCTCTGCTTGAGCACCGCTTCGGTGCACGTCTTGAAGCCGGCCGAGTGGATCTTGGCACCGGTCGGAAGCCAGAAGTTGACTCCGACCAACGGCGCTGGGAAGCCGCCGTATTCGGTGCCGGTGATCGTGAATTCGGCCTGCACGGCCGCACCGGCCCCGAAGATGTTGCCGGTGTGCGGGAAGCCGGAGATCGGCACCGCGCGTGCTTTCATGGTCACCGTCGGCGCAGCCGACGCGACGCCCGTGAGCGCACATGCGGCAATGCCTAGAACGGCAAGAAAGGTGGATGCTCTGCGCATCAGGTTGACTCTCCTCTGTTGATGGACAGCTCCGCCTCGATCCGGGTAGCTCCGGAGCCAATGCCGGTCCGGCGTCATCGAGATCCCCGGCAGCTTACCGGGGAACGGTGGCGATTCGCTCTCAACCCTATATGGCCCGCGCGTCCGCTTCAAGCTGCAACCGTCACGTGCGGCGGACGTGACAGCCGGGTTCGCGGGCACGCGGCGATCGCCGTTCCACCTCAACCTGGCCGAACAGGGGTGTAAGGGTGAGCCCGAGCCTTAGGGCTGGCTCGCGGAGCGCGGGGAGAGCTCGAGCTCCTCGCCGGCGAAGCGCACGCCCAGCGGCTCGAGCACGACCTCGCGCGGGCCATCCTCGACGCGTCCGGCGAGGATCGCGGCGAGGCCGAGGCGCTGCGCGAGCGCGACGACCTGCTCGCCGGCGCCGGCCGCGCAGTAGACCGCGAAGCCCGCGCCCATGTTGAACGTCGAGTACGCCGCGTGCGCGCTGAGGCCGGCCTCGGCGACGAGGAAGCTCAGGACCTGCGGCACCTCGGGTAGCCGCTGCAGGCGATAGCTCAGCGCCCGCGGCGGGCGCATCAGCTTGAGCAGGCCGTGGCCGGTCACGTGGCTGAGATAGGTGACCGGCGCGCGCGCCTCGAGCAGCGCGGAGATCAACGGCACGTACATGACAGATGGCTCGAGCAGCGCCTCGCCGAGCGCCGTCCCGTCGGGCAGCCTCGTCGCATAGCCCTCTGGAAGCCTCGCGGCGACGAGCCGCGCCAGCGACGCGCCGTTGGCATGCAGGCCGCTGGAGGCGATCAGAACGATCTCATCGCCCGCGGCAAGCCGCTCGCCGAGGATCGGCGCGCAGCCGTCGGGCACCGCGCCGACGGCTGCGCCGGCCAGCTCGATCTCGCGCTCGTCGATCAGGCCCGCGAGCGACGGCGACTCGCCCCCGCCCCATGCGCAACCGGCATCCACGCAACCACGCTGCCAGCCCTCCAGCAGCGCAGCCGCGCGATCGTGCTCGGAGTACCAGTCCGAGCTGCCGGTCGCGAAGTAGGCGTTGACGACGAGGGGCAGCGCGCCGACGCAGCAGAGGTCGTTGACGATCGCGGCGACCGTGTCATACGCCACGTCGGCGAAGCGGTTGACCTTATGGCCCTCGAGCATCTGGCGGGCGATGATCGACTTGGTGCCGAGCCCCTCGACCACGAACGCAAGCGTGCGGCCCGCCAGCTCGAAGACGAAGGCGGGCTCGCCGCGGGATCCCTCGAGCACGTGCCCACCGCGCGCGGCGAGCAGCGCCGACGTCGCAGAGGCCCTCGCCATCGCAAGACGCTTGGCCGCGTCGAGAGCGTCGTAGTCCACGCCCGCGGCGCGGTAGCTGACGCCTGGCAGGTTCATCCGGGATGATCCTAGGCACATTTCGTCAGAGGAGAACCGATGGACTTCCAGCCGAGCCAGCGCTGCCTTGAGTTCAAAGAGCGCCTCCAGTCGTTCATGGAGGCGCACGTCTATCCGTCCGAGGCGCTTTACGAGCGTCAGCTCGAGGAGTCCGGCAACCCCCATCACCAACCCGAGATCATGGAGCACCTCAAGACCCACGCGCGCGAAGCGGGGCTGTGGAACATGTTCCTCCCCGACGCAGAGCATGGCGCGGGCCTCTCCAACGGCGACTACGCTCCGCTCGCTGAGATCCTCGGACGCTCGCGCATCGCCTCGGAGGCGTGCAACTGCTCTGCTCCCGACACCGGCAACATGGAGGTGCTGCACCAGTTCGCGACGCCCGAGCAGAAGGACGCGTGGCTGACGCCGCTGCTCGATGGGGAGATCCGCTCCGCCTTCGCGATGACCGAGCCCGAGGTCGCGAGCTCGGACGCCACCAATATCGCGATGCGGATCGAGCGCGACGGCGCCGACTATGTCCTCAACGGGCGCAAGTGGTGGACCTCGAACGCGCTCCACGCCAACTGCCGGATCCTGATCGTGATGGGCAAGACCCAGCCGGACGCGCCGATCCACAGGCAGCAGAGCATGATCCTCGTTCCGCTCGCAACCGACGGCGTGACGGTTCTGCGCAATCTCACGGTGTTCGGCTACTCCGACCAGGAGGGCCATGCGGAAGTCGACTTCAGCGACGTGCGGGTTCCCGCCTCGAACCTGATCGCGAACGAGGGCGACGGCTTCATGATCGCCCAGGCTCGCCTCGGGCCCGGGCGGATCCATCACTGCATGCGCGCGCTGGGCGCCGCCGAGCGCGCACTCGAGGCGATGTGCCGGCGCGCTCTCGAAAGGGTCACCTTCGGCCAGCCGGTCGCGATGCGCGCGAACGTGCAGGACTGGATAGCGGAATCGCGCATCGAAATCGAGATGGCGCGTCTACTCACGCTGAAGGCCGCGTGGATGATGGACACCGTCGGCAACCGCCAGGCGCGCACGGAGATCGCGGCGATCAAGGTCGCCGCGCCGAACGTCGCCCTGCGTGTCCTCGACAGGGCGATCCAGGTGCACGGCGGCGCGGGCGTTAGCGGGGACTTCTCGCTCGCCTCCGCCTCCGCGCACCTGCGCACGCTGCGACTCGCCGACGGCCCAGACGAGGTCCACAAGCTGTCGATCGCCAGACGCGAGCTCGCGCCGTACATGCCGCGCGAGAGCTGACGGCGGCGATAGAACGGTTGTCCGTCCCGAAGTGAGGCCGATCCGACCCGGGTAGCCACGTATTGGCGCCGAGCAAACCCGGCGCATGCTCAAGCGAGCGGACAGGGACGTCGAATACGCCAATGAACATGCGTGCAGGCCTGATCACCGAGGGGGCGCCGCGATGAGCTCAGTCGCTCGCGCGAGCTTCTGCGCACTGTCGGCGGCAGCGGCGCTCGCGTGCGGTGCGGGCAGCGCGTACGCGTCCTTCGGGGTCGAAGAAAAGAACTTCGAAGCCGGCACCTGCGTGACATCCTCGTGCACCTACGCGACCGTCGAAAAAAATCACGCCGAAGCCTTCACCCAGTCCGCAGGACATCCCCCGTTCGGGATAACGGCCTTCGAACTGAACCACAAGAAAGAACTGCTCAACGAAGAACCGGAAGGCGCGATCAAGCGTCTCCGGGTGGACGTGCCGCCCGGCCTCGCGGCGGACCCCGAGGCACTGCCGAAGTGCCCGGCGACGCTGTTCTCGGAAGACAAATGCCCCGCTAACACGAAAGTGGGAATCAACGAACTGGTGGTCTGGCTCGCAGCCACGCGCCAGACGCTGAGCGGGAACGTCTACAACCTCGAACAGCCCGAAGGCCTGCCGCTCGAGTTCGGCATCCACGTTGAAGTCCCGCTCGTCGCTAACGAACACATCTTCCTGAAGGGGCACGTCGCGTGGAGCAGCGACTACCACGAGTACTTCGAAATCGACAACATCTCCAAATCGGTGCCGGTCCTCAAGTCGAAGCTGATCTTCGACGGCCACGCCGGCCAGGGCAACTTTCTCACGCTGCCCACTGTCTGCTCGGCCAGCACGACCTCCTATCTGGAAGTCGAATCGTGGACGGGCGAAATCTCAAAGACGCAGACGCACACGCCGGTCGGGGTCGCGGAATGCGAACGGGATCCATTCGAACCGAGCGCGCTGCTCAGCGCGGAAACGACGCAGTCCGATGAGCCGGACGGGGTGAGCGTGGAAGTGCGCGTGCCACAGAACGTCGCCAGCGAACAGATCAATACAGCCGACATCAAAGACGTGCAGGTCACTCTTCCGGAAGGGCTCACGCTCAACCCGGCTGCTGCGCACGGCCTGCAAGCGTGCAGCGCGGATCAGATAAAGATCGGCAGCAGTGAACCCGTCTCGTGCCCTCCGGGCTCGAAAGTCGGCACCGTCGCGATCGAAACCGACCTGCCGCCGGGAGCGCTGACCGGAGTGGTGTACCTCGGAGAGTTCGGTGAAGGCCCGATCACCGGACCGCCGTACACGATCTTCCTCGACGTGGAGAGCCCGCGCTACGGCGTCTCGGTGAGGCTGAGAGGGACGGTCAGCGCCGACCCCGTGAGCGGCAGGCTGCAAGCGACCTTCGCGGAAAACCCACAGCTCCCGTTCAGCTCCTTGGCCATGCATATGAACGGCGGCGCGCGCGCTCCGCTCGCGAACCCGCTCGGGTGCGAAAGCGGATCGCTGCGGGCGCTCTTCACCCCCTACACGGGGCTTGGCGCGGTCGTGAGCTCGACCCCGTTCGCCGCGAGCGGATGCCCCTCGCCGCTGCCGTTCTCACTCGCGCAAGGCGCCGCCACCGGCTCGCCGGTCGCGGGCGCCGAAACCTCCTACGCGTTCAGCCTCGCGCGCGCCGATGGGCAGCAGTACTTGTCTTCGGTGAGCACCGTCCTTCCGCCCGGCCTCGTCGGGAGGATCCCGTCGGTCACGCTCTGCGAAGAACCTCAGGCGCAGGCCGGGAGCTGCTCCGCGGCGAGCCGGATCGGGACGGCGTCGGTGAGCGTCGGAGCGGGCTCTGAACCGTACGTCTTCTCCGGTCCCGTCTACCTGACCGGCCCCTATGGCGGCGCCCCCTTCGGGCTCTCGATCCCGGTCGCGGCCGCTGCGGGGCCGTTCAACCTCGGCACTGTGGTCACACGCGCGAGCATCGGCGTCGACCCCCACAGCGCTCGCGTGATCGCGACGAGCACACTGCCGAGGATCGTCGGTGGAGTGCCATTGCGCTTGCGAAGCGTGGGCGTGACCGTCGACAGGCAGGGCTTCCTGCTGAACCCGACGAGCTGCGCGCCGCTCGCGACCGACTCCACGCTCACATCCACCGCGGGTGCGACCCAGGCGATCTCGAGCACGCTGCAGCTCGGCGGCTGCGGCTCGCTCGCGTTCGCGCCGTCGTTCACCGCGTCGAGCAGCGCAAACGCCTCGAAAGCGAACGGCGCGAGCCTGCAGGTGACCGTCGCCCAGGGCGCACGGCAGGCGAACATCCGCTCCGTCGTCGCGACGCTGCCCGTGCAGCTCCCCTCGCGACTGACGACGCTGCAGAAAGCATGCGGCGAAGCGATCTTCGCCGCCGATCCGCACGGCTGCCCGAGCGAGTCGGTCGTCGGGGTTGCGAGCGCCGTCACGCCCGTGCTGCCGGGGACGCTGTCCGGCCCCGCCTATCTCGTCTCCCACGGCGGCGCGGCGTTCCCCGACCTCGACCTGGTCCTCGAAGACGGCCTCGTGCGCGTGGTGCTCGTCGGTAACACGAACATCGCCAAAGGCCTCACCACCTCCTCGTTCGCGTCGATCCCCGACGTGCCCGTCTCGAGCTTCCAGCTGACGCTGCCGATGGGCCCGCATTCCGCGCTCGCCGCATACGGCGACCTGTGCGCGCACAGCCTCGTCATGCCGACCACGATCACGGCTCAGAGCGGCGCACAGATCAAGCAGAACACCGTCCTCTCGGTGGCCGGCTGCGCGGGCGCGGGCGCGCGCAGCAAGATCAGGATCGTGCGACGCAGGATCCGCGGTCACATGCTCATCCTCACACTGCAGGCGTCCGCGCCCGGGCGCGTGCTCGTCACCGGCAAGGATCTGAGGAGTGCCTCGCGCAGGCTCCTGCGCGCGTCGCGAACGACGATGAAGGTCCGCCTCTCGCGCCGCGGCCTGAAGGACCTGCGCCGCCGTCACCCGCTGAAGATCCGCGTGCGTGTCCGCCTGCTCCCCGCAAAGCACGGCGAAGCGGCGTCTGGCGCATCGACGCTCGTCTCCTTCCGGCGTTAGCGGCCCGACGCCGCCTCGCGCCGAGGCCGCCTGGTTGCGCCCGGATCATCGTCTACGGTTCGCCGCAGGCGGATGCGAGCACTAAGACCGAACGCGGCGCGCGCGGGGGTGGCGGCAAGCGCCGTCGCGCTCGCCGCGGGAGCGCTCGTCAGCGGCGCCTCTGGCGTGCCGCCGCGCTCTGAACTGAGCGCCACCGCTGCGCCCACCGCGCTCACGATCGGAGGCGAGCTGTCCGTCACCGGGACGTTCGCGCTTGCAGGCAGGCCCGTAGCGGGCGCCACGCTCACGCTCGCGGGCGAGGGCTACCCGTTCCGGGGGTTCGCGACGATCGCGCACGCCACCACCGCGGCGGACGGGAGCTTCGCCTTCGCGGGGGTGCGCGCAGAGCGCAACACGCGCCTGCGCGTCGCGGCGGTCGGGCCGCCGGCCGCCAAGAGCGTCGCGATCCCCGTGCTGGTCTACCCCGCGGTAGCCCTCGGCGCGCTCGCGCTCGGGCCGGGACGGACGCGCCTGAGCGTGCGCATACGCCACACCGTGCACGCCGGCGGCGCCGCGGCTACGGCGTGGTGGTTCACGGCGCGGCGCGGTAGCGACGTCTTTCAGCTGGTCGCCGTCACGCCGACGCGCGAGATCGCTGCGGGCCTGACCTACGCGAGCGCGATCGTCGATCCACCGTCGCGGCGGTTTCTCTATCGAGTGTGCGTGAACGCGCCATGGGAAGCCGCGATGGGTTCGCCCGCCACCCACGGGCGCTGCCCGCATCACGCCTTCAAATCGCCCGGTCATGCGCGCTGAGCGACCGTCACGGCTCCGCCGGGGCGCAATCCTCCTGCTGTGCTGCGTCGCGCTCGCGACGACTGCGACCGCCGCGCGGGGGCTCGAGTACGAGGGAGAAGGTCGCGGCACGCCGCTCACGGCGTATCCGTCGGCGGCTGCGATCGCGCAGGCGGGGCGCTTCCTCGACGCGCGCGCCGGGAGCACCGCGTTCGCCGTGATGGACAGCGCGGGCAAGCTCCACGGCGAGCGCGAGCACGAGCACTTCCGCAGCGCGAGCGTCGTCAAGGTGATGATGCTGACCGCCTATCTGCAGATGCTCGCCGCCCAACACCGCGCCCTGCACGCAGCCGACAACGCGCTGCTCTACCCGATGATCCACATATCCGATAACAGCGCGGCCTCTGCCGTGCTCGCGATCGTCGGTGGTGGAGCGCTCGCTCGGGTCGCGCGCGAGTCTGGGATGAGCGACTATGCGCCCGGCGTCGGCTGGTGGGCGTTCACGCAGACCTCCGCCGCCGACCAAGCGCGCCTTTTCTTCATGCTCGAAAGGCTCATCCCAGCTCGCTTCTACGGCTACGCGCGCGGGCTGATGTCGGGGATCGAGCCCTCCCAGAGCTGGGGGATCCCCCCTGTCGCGCGGCCGGGCTGGGAGGTGTTCTTCAAGACAGGGCAGCTTCCCGAAGAGGGCCTGTTCAACGAGGTGGCGCGGCTCGAGCGGCGCGGCGTGACGTTCACGATCGCCGTCCTCACCGCGGGTGATCCCTCGATGAGCTACGGCCAGCAGACGATCGAAGGCGTCGCGGCGACGCTCCTCGCGCCCACACCGTGAGCGACCTCGTCTATCGCGAGCGCCCGGCCGCGGACAAGGCGACGGGACTACTGATCCTGCACCACGGGCGCGGCACCGACGAGAGCGACCTGCTGGCGCTCGGCGATGCGCTCGACCCCGCGCGCGAGCTTCACATCGTCACGCCGCGCGCGCCGCTTCAGCTTGCGGGCGTGGGCGGCTACCACTGGTATCGCGTGCCGCGCGTCGGCTACCCCGATCCGGACACCTTCCGCGATGCCCACGCCGCGCTCGGCGAGCTCCACGACGAGCTCTGGCAGCGGACCGGCATCGCGGCGCAGAGAACGATCCTCGGCGGGTTCTCGATGGGAACGGTCATGAGCTACGCGCTCGGCCTGGGCGCAGGGCGCCCGCGCCCCGCCGGCATCCTCGCCTTCTCCGGCTTCATCCCAACCGTCGAGGGATGGCACGCTGAGCTGAGCGCGCGCCAGGGGCTGTCGGTATTCATCGCGCATGGGTCTCGCGACCCGGTGATCGAGGTCGGCTTCGCGCGGCGCGCGAGGGAACTGCTCACCGATGGCGGCCTGGAGGTCTCCTACCACGAGTCCGACGCAGCTCACCACATCGAACCGGCACAGCTTCCGGTCGCGAGAAGCTGGCTGGCGGCGACGCTCGCCGCGTGACCCCGCTCGCGCGCGCGTGCATGGGCCGAAGGTTCTAAGGTTCTCGGCGCCAAGCCACGGGAGCCTTTTCAAGACATGTCAGCGACAGCACCATCCCAGCAGCCGGCCGCGCAACGCGAGCTCGAGGTCCTGATCGTGGGCGCCGGGTTCGGCGGCGTCGCCGCGGCGATCGAGCTGCGCCGCCACGGGATCACCGACATCAAGGTCCTCGAGAAGGCGCCGGACCTCGGCGGTACCTGGTACTACAACAGCTACCCGGGCGCGGCGTGCGACGTGCCGAGCCATCTGTACTCGTTCTCATTTGCGCAGCGCCGCGACTGGTCGAGGCTGTGCTCTCCCCAGCAGGAGATCCTCGGCTACCTCCATGACGTCGCGCGCAGCCACGGCGTCGATCGCCTGATCGAGACGAACAGCACGGTCACCGAGTGCGCATGGAGCCAGGCGAGCGCGAGCTGGATCGTCAGCACCGCCGAGGGCGCCACCTACGAGGCGCGCAGCCTGATCATCGCTACCGGGCAGCTTCACCAGCCGGCGACCCCGCGTATCGAGGGCATCGAGCAGTTCGCCGGGCACAGCTTCCACTCGGCGCAGTGGGACCACAACTACCCGCTTGACGGCAAGCGCGTGGCGGTCGTCGGGACGGGCGCGAGCGCGGTGCAGTTCATCCCCGAGATCGCCCCGAGCGTCGCACGGCTCACGGTCTTCCAGCGCACCGGCAACTGGTTTCTCCCACGCAAGAACCACCCGTATCCGCAGATCTTCAGGACGGCCGTGAAGCGGATCCCCGGCGTGCAGGAGCTGCGGCGCAAATTCGTCTTCTACTACGGCGAGTCGCTCACCCTCGCGATCCGCCACCCCCGCACCGTCGGGCGCATCGTGGGGGCGCGCTCGGCGGCCTTCATGCGACTCCAGCTGAAAGACCCCGAGCTGCGTCGCGACGCCTGGCCGGATTACACCTTCGGCTGCAAACGTGTGCTGTTCAGCTCGAGCTTCCTGCCCGCGCTGGCCAGGCGCAACGTCGAGCTCGTGACCGCTCCGATCGTGCGCGCGACGCGCGAGGGGCTCGCGACAGCCGACGGCCGGATGCATCCGCTCGACTGCATCATCTGGGGGACGGGCTTTCACACCAACCGGTTCATGCTGCCGATGCGGATCACCGGAAGCGACGGGCGCGAGCTGGCCGAGCACTGGTCACGCGGCGCTCACGCCCACCTCGGGATGACCGTGCCGGGATTCCCGAACATGTTCATCCTGTACGGCCCCAACACGAACACCTCCGGAGGCTCGATCGTCTTCTACCTCGAGATGCAGGCCGCCTACGTCCGCCAGGCGCTTCTCGAGCTGCGCATGCGCGAGGCGAGCGCGATCGAGGTTCGCGCCGAGGTGGAGGCTGCAAGCGACCGCGAGGTTCAGGCGCGCTTTGCAGGGACCGCGTGGACGCAGTGCGACTCCTGGTACCGCGACGCGCAGGGGCGCGTCGTCGCCAACTGGCCAGGCTACATGCGCGAGTATCGTGAGCGGACCGCACAGCTGGACCCGGCGGAGTACAGCTTTGCGAAGCTGGGAGACAGGGCGGTGCTCGCCGGTCTCGCGTCATCAGAGGAGGAGGAGCCATCTACGACTATGTGATCGTTGGCGCAGGCTCGGCGGGATGCGTGCTCGCCAACCGCCTCTCCGAGGACCCTGCGGTGCGGGTGCTGCTGCTCGAGGCGGGCGGCGCCGACCGCTCGCCGAACATCAAGATTCCCGCTGCCTTCGCCAAGCAGTTCCACACGAAGCTCGACTGGGACTTTCAGACGGAGCCGGAGCCGCACGTCGACGGGCGCTCGCTCTACATCCCGCGCGGCAAGTCGCTGGGCGGATCGAGCTCGATGAACGCGATGCTCTATGTCCGCGGGCGCCCGCTCGACTACGACAGCTGGGAGGCGCAGGGGGCACCGGGCTGGGGCTACCGCGACGTGCTGCCGTACTTCATGCGCTCGGAGGACAACGCGCGCGGCGCATCGGAGTATCACGGCGCCGGCGGTCCGCTGCGCGTGAGCGAGCAGCGATCGCCGCGGCCGCTGGACCGAAAGCTGCTCGAGGCGTGCGCGGCGGCGGGGATTCCCCGAATCGCCGACTACAACGGACCCGAGCAGGACGGCGCTTCGATGTTTCAGGTCACGCAGCGAAACGGCAGCCGTTTCAGTGCCGCCGACGCATACCTGCGCCCGGCTCGCGGACGTCCGAACCTCGAGATCCGCACGAAGGCGAGCGTCCTCGGGATCGAGTTCGACGGTGACCGCGCCGCCGGCGTGCGCGTTCGCCGCGGGCGCTCCGGCGAGGAGGTTGCCGCTGCAGCGCGTGAGGTGCTCCTTTGCGCTGGGGCGATCGGCTCGCCGCATCTGCTGCTGCTGTCGGGCGTCGGCCCAGCCGACGAGCTGCGCGAGACGGGCGTGCACGCGCGCCACGACCTGCCGGGTGTGGGTGCGAACCTGCAGGACCATCCGTTCGTGACCATCATCTGGGAGGTCTCAGACCGGAACACGATGTATCGCGCGGACCGGCCCAAGCAGCTCGCCGAGTGGCTGCTACGCAGGTCGGGCAAGCTGACCTCGACGGTCGCGGAGGTCGTCGCGTTCACGCGCACGCGCGCTGGCCTGCCCGCGGCGGACATCCAACTCCATATGGGTGCCGCCTACTACGAAGACCACGGCGCCGAGGAATACGACGGAGACTGCATGGTGATCGCGCCGACGCTGCTCGCCCCGCGGGCGCGCGGGCGTGTGTGGCTGCGCTCCGCCGACCCCACCCACAAGCCGCGGATCATCACCAACTCGCTCGCAGAGCCCGAGGACCTCGAGTCGCTGCTCGCGGGGATGCGCCTCGCGCGCGAGATAGCCGCACAATCGCCGCTGCGCGAGCTGATCGTGGAGGAGCTCAAGCCGGGAGCGGCGACCGTCGAGCGCGAGGATCTCGAAGCTGACCTGCGACGCAGGCTGATGCTGATCTATCACCCCGTAGGCACCGCGCGGATGAGCGACGAGCACGAGCAGGCAGTGGTGGACTCGCGCCTGCGCGTGCGCGGGCTGGAAGGGCTGCGCGTGGTCGATGCGTCGGTGATGCCGACGATCCCGGGAGGAAACACCAATGCGCCCACGATCATGATCGCCGAGCGGGGGGCCGATCTGATCCGCGGGCGCATATGAGCGCATCGATCAACTGCCACCGGGAGGGTTCGGGACCGGCGCTCGTGCTGCTGCACGGGATCGGCCATCACTGGCAGGCGTGGCGCGCGGTCATCGACGAGCTCGCGGGGGAGTTCGAGATCTTCGCGTTCGACTCGCCGGGCTTTGGCCGCTCGGCGCCGCTGCGTGCGGGGGTGAAGCCAACGGTCGGCGCATACGCGGACGCATTCGAGCGGGCCTTTCCCGAGCTCGGCCTCCAGCAGCCGCACGTGGCCGGCAACTCGATGGGCGGCGCGATCGCACTCGAGCTCGCGCGCCGGCACGCGGCGCGCGCCGTCAGCGCTTTCTCCCCCGCGGGCTTCTGGACGCCGCTCGAACGCCGCTACTGCCAGCTTTCGCTCGCGCTGCTCGCAGGGACGCCGCGCGCTGCGCGTCCCGCGGTCGAAGCGCTGGCGCGCACGCGCGCAGGCCGGGTTGCACTGTTCTCCCAGACGTTTGGATATCCGACTCGGATCCCGCCCGAGGAGGCCGTCGCGACGCTCAGGGATGCGTGGCGCGCGCCCGCCTTCGCCGGCGCGCTCGCGGCCTTCGACGACTACAGCTTCAGCGCGCCGCAGGAGCTCGAGCGCACGCCGATCACGATCGCGTGGGGCCGCCACGACCGACTGCTGCCATACGCGCGTCAGGCCGCTCGCGCGCGCTCGTTGCTCCCGTGGGCCACGCACGTGACGCTCGGCGCGGGGCATGTTCCGTTCTTCGATGACCCGCCAGCCGTCGCGGCGGTGATCCGCTCGACGGAGGCAGCCGCGGGAGCGCCCGCGGCAAGCTGAGGAGCGGGTGCGTGCTGCGCGCAGCCGACCTCGAGATCGCGCACGCAGGCGCGGGGCCGGAGGTCGTGCTCGTGCATGGCAGCGTCGTGGGCGCGATGCGCGCGTGGCGCAATCAGCTTGCGCTCGGCGAGCACTGGTCGCTTTCGCTTCCCAACCGGCCCGGCTTCGGCAACAGCGCCGCGCTCGAGCGCGGCGACTTCGAGCTCGAGGCTCCTCTGATCGCCGAGCTGCTCGGCGACGGCGCCCACCTCGTCGGACATTCCTACGGCGCGGTGATCGCGCTGTATGCGGCCGGCCTGCGACCGCATGCGGTGCGTTCGCTGATTGTCTCGGAGCCGGGCTGCCTGCGCATCGCCGCCGGCGTGGAGCCCGTCGACCGGCAGATCGCAGCCGGCGAGCTGCTCTACGCCGCGGCCTCGACGCTCGAGCCGCTCGAGTTCCTGCGCGCCTTTCGCGGCGGCGTCGGCTCGACGCGCGAGACACCCGATCAGCTCTCCGGCGAGCTGCTTCGCGGTGCCCGTCTGCTGGTGCGCGAACGCCCGCCGTGGGAGGCCGACCCGCCGCTCGAGCTGCTGCGCGGCGCGGCCTTCCCGAAGCTCGTCATATCCGGCGGGCACTCGCCCGTGTTCGAGGCGGTCTGTGACGCGCTCGCGCAGGCGTTGGGCGCCGAGCGCACGGTGATCGCGGGCTGCGGGCACACGATTCCGGCGACAGGGACGCCATACAACGAGCGTCTGCACGCATTTCTCAGCGCCGCCGAGCAGCAGGCCGGCTAGAGCGGATCGCGAAGGCGGCTACAGCTGCAGCTCCATGAACACGAGGTCGAGCCAGCGGTCGAACTTGCGCGCCACCTCGCTCAGGCGCCCGACCTGCTCGAAGCCGAGCCCTGAGTGCAGGCGCAGCGAGGCGTCGTTGTCGGCATCGATGCCCGCGATCATCGCGTGCTTTCCGTCCTCGCGCGCGCTCGCGATCAGCTCGGATACGAGCCGGCGAGCAATCCCGCGGCGGCGCATCGCGGCGGTCACATACACGGAGTGCTCGACGGTGAAGCGGTAGCCGGGCCAGGGGCGGAAGTCGCCGTAGCTTGCGAACGCGGCGAGCGCACCCTGCTCGCGTGCGACCAGCACGGGATAGCCGCGCTCGCCGCGCAGCGCAAGCCATTCGCGCTGGCGCTCGATCGTGACCGGTTGGTCTGAGAACACCGCGGTCGAGGTCGCGATCGCGTCGTTGTAGATCGCGACGATCTCCGCCAGATCGTGCTCGCTTGCGTGCTCGATGTTCATCGCGTCATCCGCATGCGCTTCCTTTAGCGGGCGATCGTAGAGGACGCGCGCACCGCGTCGGCGGTCCGCACGGCTAGGCGGCGAGCGGCGCGCGTGCGGCCCGGCGTGAGGCGCCCGCCGATGCGACCGTGACCATCGCAATCCCGACGAAGACGCGCGCGCCGAGGTGCTGTCCGAGCACGACCAGCCCTGCCAGCGCGGCCATCGCGGGCTCGAGGCTCATCAGCACCCCGAAGACCGGCGCGGCGATCCGCCGCAGCGCCTCCATCTCGAGCGCGTAGGGAATCGCCGATGACAGGATCCCGACGGCTGCGCCGAGCGCCAGCGACTGGCCCTGCAGCAGATGGCTGCCGCCGTCCGCGGCGCCCGCTGGCAGCAGCGCCAAGGAGGCGACGCACATAGCCAGCGCGAGCCCCGTGGCACCGTCGAACGCCCGGCCCACGCGCGCGTTCAGGAGGATGTAGGCGCCCCACATGCAGCCCGCTACGAGGGCCAGCACGACCCCGAGAGCATCGACCGCGTGGGAGCCCGCGCGGGTGAGCGCGAGGATGCCTACGGCCGCCAGCGCGACCCACAGCAGGTCTGTGATCCGGCGCGAGCCCGCCAGCGCGACGCCGAGCGGCCCCACGAACTCGATCGCCACGGCGATCCCGAGCGGGATGCGGTGCAGAGCCTCGTAGAAGCTCAGATTCATCGCGCCCAGCACGAGCCCGAAGAGGGCCACGAGTCCCAACTCGCGCGCCGAGCGTCCCTTCACCCGCGGACGGAAGATCGCGAGCAGCACGACCGCGCCGAACGTCGTGCGCAACAGCACCGTGCCCGCAGGTCCGATCTGCGCGAACAGCGTCGCGGCGAGCGCCGAGCCGAACTGGACCGAGGCGATCGCACCGACGACGAGGGGTGCGGACGGCGCCCGCGCGAGCAATCCGCCACGCGGCGCCGCTGTCTTGCCTGCTGGCACGGACATTCGATCCTAGCCGCGCCGCGCGAGCCGCACCAGCGTTGGCTCTCGACGCGCGGCGGAGCGGTTCGTAGTAGAAGTCCTGCAGCCGGGTTGATCCTCGAGCGAAAGGGAGCAGCGCGAACCCGCCATGGAGACCTGGGAGGCGATCACATCGAGGCGCAACGTGCGTGAGTTCGCGCAGCGGCCGATCGCGAGCGAGCAGCTCGAGCGAATCCTCGAGGCGGGACGCCGAGCGCCGTCGTCGCGTAACTGGCAGCCGTGGGATTTGGTGGTGGTGACCGACAGAGCGCAGCTCGAGGAGCTCGCGAAGGTGTGGCAGGGCGCGGGCCACGTCGCGCGTTCGGCCGCGACGGTCGCGCTGATCCTGAAGCGCACCGATGACCCGTTCGAGCGCGATCGCGGCCACTACGACCTCGGACAGGCGACGATGGCGATGCTGATCGCCGCCGCCGACCTCGGCATCGGCTCAGGCCACGCTGCGGTCACAGACCAGGAGCAGGCGCGCCGCGTGCTCGGCTTCCCGGAGGACCGCTACGCCGCCTACCTGCTCGACTTCGGCTACCCCGCGGAGCGGCCGCTGCAGCCGATACGCAAACCCAACCGAAGGCCGTTCGAGGAGGTCGTGCATCAGGGCGGCTGGTAGTCGCTGCCGGCGCCGGCGAGCGCCGCTACGGCTCCGCGAGGCCGGCGGAGGCCCGGAAGTCGGCCGTCTTGTTCTCGTGCGGGAACGGCGCCTGCGGGACGGGCAGCCCGAGCGCCGAGCAGATCGGCTCCCACCCGTCGCCCGTGCGCCATTCGATCAGCCGCTCCGCTGCCACCTCACGGCGAACATCGTCGTTATGGCGCTCGTAGGCTGCGATCGCCGCGTCGCGGTCCTGCCAGTCCGGCGTGAAGCGGGTTTCCAGCATCCTGAGCACCATCGCCCTGTGGCGCACGCGCTCACGATCCTCCTGCGGCGGCGGCTGGCTGAGGACCGAGACGATCGTGCGCTCCATGCTCGCCCACCATGCCTGCGGCGAGTCTCGGATCGAGAGCAGGACGAGCGCATCGGGGTTCGCCGCGTGGAGCTCGCGCCAGAAGGCGGACGCCGGCCAGTCGACCGTCGCCGCATACTCATCGAGCAGCGCGCTCCAGTCGACGGGCTCACCGCGAACCGCGCGCTCCCACGCCGACAGGTCCGAGGGCCGCGCGAGCAACTCGAACATGTGGTAACAGGGGCTCCCGAGAAGCTCCTCCAGCGCGAGCTTCAGCGAGTTGGTCCCCGTCCGCCCCAGCCCCGCTCCAATGACCCTCAGCGCCATCTGCACCCGCTCCCCAGTCGCGCGTCAGGGGGCAATGCTAGCGGCCGCGCCGAGCAGCTCCGGCCGGCGGATCGGGCCTGCGCGCGGCTAGCGGACCGGATACCGCGGCTCCGGGTTCTCGATGATTCCATGCTGCAGTCCGGAGTGGTCCATGTAGAGCGCGTAGCCGACCGCAAGCACGAACGCCGCGCCAACGGCAGGCAGCCACCATCCGCGGTGCCGATCCAGCACGTATGCGGTCGCCGGATAGAACGCGGGCGCCGCCAGGAGGATCATCCTGCCCCAGTCGGTTGCGTAGGTCATCGACAGGACCGCGAGGGCGAGGAGCACCAGCCCGCACCTTGCAAAGCGCAGGTCCTTCAGCGCGAGCGGCGCGAGCAGCCAGTACGGCCCGTACACCGTGAACATCCGCCGAGCCTCCTGCCAGGGGCTTTCAAGACCTCGCCTGAGCAGCGTCAAGCGCCCGCCCACGAGCGAGCCGCCGTAGCCTGGCACCTGCGCTTTGCCGACCGTCGAGATCCCCAGCCTGAGCGCCACGTAGGCCGCGGCCGCGGGCGCTCCCACCGCCAGCGCTCGACGGGCGGCGCGCGCATCGAGCAGGCGCGCGCTCCACACCGCATACGCGAGCGGCACCTCGAACAGAACTGCTTCACGCACGACGACGCCGACGAGCAGCGTCCCGGCCAGGGCCACGTAGCGCCGCTTCACCACGAAGTAGGTCGCGGCCATCATGAAGAACACCGTGGCGATGTCGGTATTGCGCCCGTTTCGCAGGGCTACCACGAGAAACGGCGGCGAGATGCACATCAGCAGCGCGAGCGACGCAGCAAGCGCGCGGTGTCGGCAGAACTCGCGCATCAGCAGGTACGCGAATGCGCCCGCGCCGCCGGCGGCGATCCAGGCGAGCAGCCGAAATCCCGTCGTCGAGTCCAGCGGCAGCACGTTCACGCCCAGCGGCAGACCGACGCGATAGCCGAACGGGAACGTGTGCACGCCGAACGGATGGCGCGCGATCAGCTCGTAGATGAGGTCATCCCCGCGAGGCGTGGGCTCGGTGCGGCTGACGCTGCTCAGCAGCGCAAGCGCGAGCGCGCCGGCGAGGCCGACGCCCGCTGCGAGCCAATGGTCACGGCGGCGGCCGGCCTCCGCAGATCCTTCGAGGTCGCGTTGCGAGAGCGCAACCCCCGCGGCTCTCAGCTGCGCCCGCATCGCGGAGACTCTAGCGACGAGCGCGACGGCTACTTGTAGGCGATTCCGGCGCTCGTCGGGCCGGCGAGCGCGAGGAACTCCATCTCCTTGAAGCCGACCTCCTTGCACCACCCGGCAAGGTCTGCGGTCGTGAAGTCGAAGGCGTCTCCGAACTCGATCAGCATGTTGAGCGACATCAACAGCCCGAACGCGTTCTCGCGGCGGGCCTCGTCGATGAGGTTCTCGATGACAATCAGCGCGCCGCCCTCGGGCAGCGCATTGTAGGCCGAGCTGATCAGCTGCATCTTGCCCTCGAGGTTCCAGTCGTGGAGGATCAGCCCCATCGTGATCACGTCGGCCGCGGGCAGGGGTTCAGCGAAGAAGTCACCGGCCTGCGTGCTCACGCGATCGTCCAGTCCCGCGGCTTCGATCGCGCGCTTGGCGATCGGCTCGACGACGGCCAGATCGTAGGACGTGCAGCGCATGTGCGGATGGCGGCCGGCGACGATGATCGACAGTTGCCCGGTTGCGCCGCCGACGTCGCAGAGCGTCCCGTACCTGGAGAAATCGAACTTCTCGGCGAGCGCGTGGAATGGGCCGGCGGAGATCCCGGCCATCGCGTTCATGAACTGCTCGAGCCTGTCCGGGTCGCTGTAGAGCTCCTCGAACATCGCCGTGCCGGTGTGCTTGATCTCGTTCTGAGGCCTGCCGGTCTGCAGCGCCTCGGTGAGGTCGCCCCAGAACCGGTACAGCCGCGCGTTGCCCATCTCGAGGATCCCGCCGAGATACGCCGGGCTCGCCTTGTCGAGGAAGACGGCGGTGTCGTTTGTGTTGCGGTAGAGCGCATCAGTCCCATCGCCATCGCGATCGAGCAGCTGGAGGGCGACGAGCGCGTCGGGAAAGTCGGGTATCGCGCGTGCATCGAGCTCGAGCGCCTCGGCGATCTGCGAGCCGGTCATCCCGTCGCTGCCGAGGCGGGTGAACAGCTCGAGCTCCACGGCCGAAAGGAGCGTCTTCGACGCGAAGAACCCCATACCGACCTGCATGATGTGTGACGGATCCACCTGCTCGGACATCGTCTTCCCTCCTCCTCGATCGACTGCCTTGGCGCCTCTGAGGCGCCGAGGCTATCCGAGTGGCTCGCGCCACCGCGCCGGGCCGCGCTAGGAGCCACGCACGGGCTCACCGTCTCGCATGGCCCGCCTGCGGGCGCGTCTCAGAGTTCAGCTTCGAATGGTTCGCCGGTTGAGCGGTCGTAGAGCGTTGCCTGCCCGCCGCTCACGCGCATCTTTTCCGTGCAGCCCGGATCGCTGCCTTCGCCCCGCAGACCCATCCCGGACACGAGCGCGTGCGTCGAGCCCGGGATTTTGAAGCGGCCTGTCAACCGCGTCAGCTTGTAAACGCAGAAATTGGGCAGGCTCGTCGTATAGGTCAGTTCCCCGACGACGGTCAGTCGTCCCGCCGAGGTGAGCAGGATGCGGCCTATGCGCCCGCTGGCGTCCGCCCCGCCTTCCCCGCAGCCTCCGCCGCCCTGTTGTTCAACCGTGGGGAGTACAGCCCGATCGGTGGGTCGTTCGTTGATCGTGAGCGTGCCGCTGGACTGCAGGGTCCCGCACGGACCGAACTGCAAGACGCCCGCGGCCGGCGTTCCCACGGGTGCGACCTGTCCAGCGGCTCTCAAGATGAGCGGGGCGGTTGTGCCGAGCGCACCACCCGGGCTGACGACACCGAGGGCGCAGATGATCGCGAGCGCCGCGCCGGCCTGGACTGTCCGCATGACACGCCTCCTCCGAGCAATGGCCTTGAGTCCTCATCGTACATCGGTTCAGCGACGCGGGTTGGCCGGTGACGCGACGCTGGCGGCGTAGTGTTCGGCGAGGGAACGAGTGAGCTGCGAGGCTGGGAATCCATGCATGGCATGAGGCGCACCGGCTTCATGGGCTGCCTTGCCGCGCTGGCCTTGGCTAGCGCAGGCTGTGGCAAGCGCGCTGATCCAAGCGCAAGGGCATCGCAGCCGAGCACGCCGCTGTACAGCCAGGCCGCTGCCGGCGCAGTCGCCGACAGCCTGCTCGCCGCCGTCCCACTGCCTGCAAATACGCATCGGATCCCCGAACCGTCATCTGCCGGCGCGAAGCACCTGGAGCGCCCAAGGAACAGCGAGTTCTTGGCGAAATCCGTTGATCGCCACAGCTTCTGGATCTCGACGGAACGGCCGCAGGCCATCCTGGCGCTGCTGGCAGCGAAGGGGCCTGCGCCCAAGCTCGAGTACAGCGGTTACGGCGGGGTGAGGGGCAGGACAGAAGAATGGTCGGAGACGCTAGGCGTGCCGACAGCGACGCCGCTGGCGGGTCCTCGCGCACTCTTCGTCGCGATCGCGCTCGCTGGAGCAGGCCGATACGTCGTTCGCACCGACGCGGTCGCCGCGTGGCATCGGCGCCGTCCTGCGAGCTCGCTGGTGCCGTCGTCCGCGCGCTGGATGAAGGTGACCGTGGTGGAACCGGCGATCCATGGCTTTCCGGGAGAACCCTCGCGGCCGAGGCGCACCCGAAGCCTCGTCACGGCTGCGCCGGGCACCGTGCAGGCCGTCGCGCGCGCAGTGAACGAACTGCCCGTCGCGGAAGCCGGGGGTGCCGCTCCGAGCTGCCCGGCGATGAGCGTCGCGAATACGTTTGGCAGTCCAAAAGTCATCCTCGTATTCCGCAGGACCGCGTCCGGGAGCAACCTCGCGAGGGTGATAACCGACAGCGGCTACGTCTGCAGCCGCGCAGGAGAAGCCACCGCGAAGGTCACAACCCGCGAGCTGCCGCGCGGGCTCCTCCTGACCGACCACCTGAACAGCGTCACGCTGGCGCAGGGTGCCTCGCTGGCCGATCACATCGAATCGGCGCTCGAGCACAGGCTGCACCTGCCTGCTGGATTCTGACGGCCCTTTCGGCCGCGCCAGCTTCGCGCTTACAGGCGCGCCTCGAGGATCATGTTGAACGGCGTCTCCGTGGCGCGGCGCACACGGCTGAAGCCCGCCTCGTTGAGCACCTCGGTGAGCCGCCGCTCGCCCGCCTGCGCACCGAGCGCGAGGCCGACCTCCTGAGCCTTGGAGGCCGGAGTGCAGATCACAGATGAGGCGGCATAGAACATTCGGCCCACGGGGTTCACGTTTTCCTCGAGCGAGTCACCGGAGATCGGCTCGACAATCATGTAGCTACCGTCTTGCGCCAGCGCCTGTGCTGTATGGCGCGCGGCGCCGACGGGGTCGCCCATGTCGTGCAGGCAGTCGAAGTTGCAGATCATGTCGTAGCCATCACCGGGAAAGTCCTGCGCTCGCGCGACCTCGAACTCGGTCCGATCGCCGACGCCGGCCTCGGCCGCGAGCTCCCGCGCACGCTTGATCGACTCGTCGTGATAGTCGAAGCCCACGAACCGCGATTGGGGAAACGCTTCGGCCATGATGATCGTCGAGGCGCCGTGGCCGCAGCCCACATCGGCTACCTTCGCGCCCGAGCGCAGCTTGTCCTCGACCCCTTCGAGTGCGGGTATCCACTCGGGCACGAGATGCGCCTGGTAGCCGGGGCGGAAGAAGCGCTCCGTGCCGTGGAAGAGCCGGTGATCATGCTCGTGCCAACCGAGCCCACGGCCGGTGCGGAACGTCTCGAGCAACTTGTCCTCGTCGGCCCAAATGGACGCCATCACCTCGAAGGCGCCACCCAGATAGGCCGGACTCGATTCGTCCGCGAGCGCCATCGCCTGCTCGGGCGGAAGTTCGTAGGTGTCGCTGTCAGGATCGTGCGTGATGTAGCCGCCGGCCACCTGGTTGCCCAGCCACTCCCTCACGTGGCGCTCATCGCACCCGGCGCGCTCGGCAACCTTCGCCGAGGTGAGCGGCCCGGCGCCCGCCATCGCCTTGTAGAGACCAAGCTTCAGCCCCAGAACCATCAGTGGAGCGCTCATCGCCGCGCTCATGTCTGTCACCGCTTGACCCATGAACTGCTCGAGCTTGGCTTCGTCGATCCCAGTCGCGCTCATGTCACCCTCCCGTTTTCGCCTCGAGACGGCCGCAGAATCGGGCCGCGAGGGCGAAGTACATCACGACGAGCGGGCTCGCGTCGGCCGACAGGTAGGCAGCCACCGAACGGTGGGAGGCGACGGGCGCGAGCGCTGCGAACGCACAGCGGATCCAAGCTCACAGATAGGCTCCCGAATACGCCGTGAGTTCACTCCGAATCTCCTCATCTCGCCGGTTTTTGTTCGTGTTGTGGGAGGGAGGCGGCAACGTGCCTGTACAACTCGCCCTTGCCAAGGGTCTGGTCGAGCGCGGGCATGAGGTGCGGGTGCTCACCGAGGACTGCCTAGCCGCGGACGTCGCCGCAGCGGGCTGTCGCTTCGAGCCGTTCGTCGAGGCCCCAAACCGCGCGAGCCGCACCGAGGACCTCATCCGCGATTCGGAGGCGCGCACGCCGCTCGGCGCCTTCGCACGCGCGCGCGACCGCGTGGTAATGGGGCCCGCGGCAGCCTATGCGCACGACACGCGAGCCGCGCTCGAGCGCGAGGCGGTCGACGCGATGGCCAGCGACTACATGCTGTTCGGTCCGCCGATCGCGTCCGAGCGGGCGGGCGTACCGACGGCTCTCCTGGTGCACAACGTCTACATCGTCCCCGAGCCCGGAAAGCCGGCCGCCGGTCCCGGGTTCATGCCCGCACGAGGCCTGATCGGCCGGACGCGCGACCGCGTCGTCAGTCGGGCGTTCGTGGCCCTCTTCAACCGCGGCCTTCCGCCAGTTAACCGCGCTCGCACAGAGCAGGGCCTGTCACCGTTGCGCAACGTCCTCGAGCACTTCGATCATGCCCAGCGGGTGCTCGTGCTGACGAGCGAGAGCTTCGACTTTCACGGGTATTCACATCCGCAGCATCTGCGCTATGTCGGATCGACCCTCGCCGACCCCCCGTGGGTCGAGGACTGGCGTTCCCCCTGGCCCGAGGACGACAGCCGCTCGCTCGTCGTCGTTAGCTTCAGCTCCACATACATGGCGCAGGGACGGGTTCTTGCGCGCGCGATCGAGGGTCTGAGCCGAGTTGACGCGCGCGTTCTCGTGACTACCGGGCCGGCGGTGGACCCCGCGTCATTGCACCCAGGGGCTAACACGACCGTGGTCCGCAGCGCACCGCACGCCCAGCTCTTCCCCGAGACGGCGGCCGTCGTCACGCACGCCGGCATGGGCACCGTCACCCGCGCACTGGCCGCCGGCGTTCCGCTTGTCTGCATCCCGATGGGCCGCGACCAGCCCGACGTCGCAGCGCGCGTCCTTTACCACGGAGCCGGGGTGCGCCTGCGACCCAGCGCGAAGCCAGACGCGATCCGCTCAGCCGTCGAGCGCGTGATCAGCGAGCCCAGCTTTCGGGCTGCAGCCGGACGCATCGGCGCGAACATAACCGCCGACGCCGCGGCACAACGAGGCCTCTCCGAGCTCGAAGCGCTCGCCTCGGCCTAGCAGCAACAGGTGGACACTCGCCGGGTCGCGGCCTTCGTATGAGCAAACTCGGCTCAGGTGACGACGGTTCCTGCGCTCCCTTCGAAGGGCCGTAGCTCAGTCGCCGCGGACACCGGGTGTCGGGCGAGAACGCCGTCGTAGCCAACGACGTACGTGCCCATTCGATCGAGCGGCGGTGAGTACGCGTGAAGGGTGATCGCTGGACCAGAGCCGGCATGACGCACCCGATGGATGTCGGCGGGCGAGAAGTGGAAGGTGTCGCCCACGGCGAAGGTGCGATTTCGCGGCGGCCCGTCGATCGCGAGGCGCTCCTCACGCACGTGACCGCCGACGACCGCGACCGCGCCGGCAGAGAGGTCGTGATCATGAAAGCCCGTGTCGTGATCGTTCATCCAGCAGATCAGCCACGCGGTGAGATGCTCGTCACTGAGCAGCTCCTCGTAGCAGCGCTGCGCGGAGTCATGGTTGACCAGGTCGATCCACAGTTCAGGACGGTCCGCGAGCTCGGCGACGAACGCTTGCAGCTCCGTGCCGGAGAGGTCGCGACCCCGGGGTCGTGGAACCGACGCGAGCGACTTCAGGGACTGCGCGAGCGATAAAGATGCGGACGCCGTAGAGCTCATTGCGCGGCCGCCATCGCGGTGACCCCGAGCGCGCGGCTCGTGCCATCGGCGATCGCGTCCCAGTCGAGCTGGCTCGGCATGCCGTGGTCACCAGGATCGACGACCGGCCGATCCGAGCCGTATAGCAGCTGCGCTGAGCCGACGGCCTCGGCCACGCGGCCGACGGCCGTCGGTCCGTAGGAGGACGTGTCATAGAAGATGAGGGAGTCTTGCGTGAGCGACGCGGGGCCACCGCGTGAGGCGAGCCGCTCGGCGTGCAGTGGCGCGAGGCCGGCGAGCATCGAGAAGACGATGCGCAGCTCGGCGTGATGAACCCGTCCTGCGCTTATGAAGGCCAGCCAGGCCGCCTGCATGTCGGCGACGTACCGCGTCAACGCCGTCCACCACAGAGGATCGCCGAGCGACATCTCCCCCACCGCCCCGCTCATCGCGAGACGCGGACCCGGACCCGGATGGACGAGCAGCGGAGCTTCCAGCAGCTCGAGTCGTGCCAGCAGTGCACGTACGTGGCAGAGTCCCTCGGCTCCGTGCAGGGCGCCGGCGGGAAGCGAGATCCCGATGCATCCGCGATCGAGAGCGCGGTCGACGTCGTCCGCGCTTGGGCGGTCGAGCGCAATCGCGCCCCATACGCCGAACGGCTCACCGAGCGAGAACGCCCCGTCGTGATATGCGTCGATCAACCGGAGCGACTCATCGCGAGGAAGCGACTCGATACCGAGCGCGCTTGAAAGGCACAGCAGAGCCTGGTCGAGGCCATCGTGCTCGACCAGCGCGGCCCGCCGGGATGGCGCCTCCGCGGCTAGGTCGATCACATAGGGACGCTCACCCGCTAAGAACAGCACCGTCAGCCCCTGCTCGTAACGAACGAACGGGAGCTCCTTGCGGTTCGCGAGCGCCTCAACCAGTGGCTCGGTCCAGAGGTGCTGGTGTACGTCGATCTTCATCGCTATTGGAGTCCTTCGGCCGCCACGGGCGTCAGCTTCGGCCTAATTTAGAGATTGTCGATCAGCTTTATGGACTTTAGCACCTTTCGGTCCCTGAAGATGACGATCCGCTGACAGCGGGCGTAGATCCCAAACGGACGCGGCGGGTGGGACGACGCGCTGCGCGGCAGCACCCGATCCCGCTGTGCTTGCTACGGCGTCGGCGGCTCGTCCGCTTCGGCCCGGAGCGCGACGGCAGCCACCGAGGCTGCGAACAGGGCCTCGAGTTTCCGTCGCATGAGTGGGCCGAGAGCACGACCGAGCGCTCCGGTTATGCGCACACGCTCGGTCAGCCGCGTGCCGCCCTCGCTTGGCTCGATCACGTGGTCGAAGGTCATCCGCATCCCTGGCGAGCGCGACTCGTCAACCCAAAGGCTGGGCCGCTCCACGTGCGTGACGGTCAAGGTGCTTGCTGGGAACCCCTTGGCCTTGCTGGAGATCGTTGCGCCGGGTTGAAAGTCACCTTCGAGGTGGGCGAACTCGATGTGATCGTACGCGCCCCAGCCCTCGACGTCGATCCATGCCGTCCAAGCAGCATCCGGACTGCCCCTTGTCACAGCCGAGGCCTCATATTCAGACATCGCGAGCTACGGAGCGGGCGCTGAGCTGAACCATGCTCGGACGCTCTTAGAGTGCCTGGACGACCGTGCCGTTGTGCAGTGTCACAATCTTCGCCTTAGCGAACCACGCCGGCGCAGCGGAGGACATCTCCGGCCAGTTCTCCGTCGTGTCCTGCCAATGCCTGGCGATGCCGGCTGGTGACTCGTAGTACTCATCGACTACGAAGGTCGTGTTGCCGGTCGGCTCAGAGCTCGCGTCCATCGGGTTGGACAGCTCGGGGCCCTTGGAGACGCTGTAGTCAAGCAGCGCCACATCGCCGTCGCGGGGATGCCCCTTCATGAACTCGCCGTGGCTCGCGAAGATGCGATCTCCCTCGGCCACGTCATCAGGCCCCACCGTAAACATGATGACCAGGTGTGACTTTCCCGCCTGCGACATGCTGACTCCCCTTGCTAAAGCGTGCGTTATCGCGCGCCTGGCGATCATAAGGCTTGGCGCGCGATCCGCAGCTCCGGAAGATTGATCAAAACCGGTCAGCCGGTGCGAGGGGTTAGGCTGTCCCGCATGCTGCTCAGCTTCCAGATGCTTCCCGAGCAGCCGGCGCCGGAGCTTCTGGACGCGATCGCGCTCGCGGATGGGCTCGGCTACTACGGGTGTTACAGCGCCGACGAGATCTACCACAAGGACGCCTGGCTTCTGCTCGCCGCCGCCGCGCAGCGCACCGAGCAGATCAGACTCGGACCCTGCGTGGCGCCGATGTACATGCGGGAGCCGACCTACGTCGCTCAACTCGCCGCCACGCTCGACGAGTTGAGCGGCGGGCGCGCCGAGGTCGTCTTCGGCATCGGCAATATCGCGATGCTCGAGCAGTACGGCATCGAGTGGCGTGGAACCCGTGCGATCGCCCGCCTGCGCGAGGCGTACCAGGTGATGCGAACAGTCCTCGACCATGGCGCGATCGACTTCAAGGGCGACTTCTACAGCTACACCGGCGTGACAACAGCGGCCCGCCCAGTGCAGGAGCACCTGCCGCTGAAGGTAGGCGCGATGGGTGGTCCCAAGTCGATGGAGCTAGCCGGCGAGATCGCCGACGGCCTGCACACCGCCTGCGCCTACTCACCACAGGCGCTGGGCTATGCAGTCGAGCATTTTCGGGTCGGTGTCGAGCGCGCCGGACGAAGCCTGGATGGCCTCGATCTCGGCGACTCCCTGCTCGGCGCGATCGCTCCGGACGGCGAGGTCGCACGTCGCGCCGGACGAATCCTCGCAGCGTTCTACATTCCGTCGATGCCGCCGGCGCTGCTCGAGCGGCACGGGATCGAGCCGGAACAGCTCACCCCCGTCACCGAGGCCTTCGCCGCCGGCGATGTCGAAGGGGCGCTCAAGGCCACGCCGCCGGAGATTGCCGACCGGATCATGCTCGCCGGGACGCCCGAGGATTGGGTGCGGTGGTTGACGGGGACCTACGCTCCCGCGGGTCTCAACCACGCGCTGGTTTCGTTCGCGGATCCATTCACCTTGAGAGCCTGGGCCGGTACCGAGGTCGACGGCTTACCCGATTTGGGAGGACAGGTCCGGATCGTGGGGGAGCAGGTCATCCCCGAGCTGACCTCGTTGTGAACCCGGGCGATATCCGGACCAGCTCGGCCGGGCCCCGGAGGCGGTCGCACCTAGGGCAGACCTCCACTTGAGTTGGTCCCTGCCAATGAGTTGTCTGCTACAACGCAGTTGATGCCCGCCACCGAGTTGCGGAGTTCGCAGACACTCTGCGACGCGGCGCGAATCCGGTCCCGACCTGAAGGAGGCCTCCAATGACGCCGATGACCCTCCCCGACCCGGGCCCACCCAATCTCGAGTTCGAGCGCCCGGCCGACCTCGCCCACATGGAGCGCACCGCCGCCGCGCTTGCCGCGCGCGGCTTCAAGGCGCAGGTGGCGGACGGAGCGGAGCAGGCCAAGCAGCTCGTGCTCGAGGCGATACCGGAGGGCTCAGAAGTCCACATTGCCCTGTCGGAGACGATGCGCACACTGGGCATCACCAGCGAGATCGACGAGTCGGGCCGCTACGATTCGGTCCGGTCTCGGCTAAGCGCACTCGACCGCGAGACACAGGGGCGCGAGATGCGGAAGCTCGGAGCCGCCCCCGACTACGTTTTGGGCAGCGCACACGCGATCACCGATGAGGGCGAGATCATCGTCGGCTCAGGCTCCGGCAGCCAACTCGGTGCGTACGCCTACGCCGGCGGCGACGTGATCCTCGTCGTCGGCCACCAGAAGCTCGTTCGAGACCTCGACCAAGGGCTCCGGCGCGTTCGCGAGTACAGCTTGCCGCGGGAGTACCTGCGCATGCAGGACGCAGGCTACCCGGGAAGCCTGCTCGCGAAGACACTGATCATCCACTTCGAGCCGTCCAGTCGCATCAGCGTGATTCTCGTACCTGAGACCCTCGGCTTCTAGCTCTCCGTCGGGGGACCCCGAGTCCCTACGGGATACTTCCCCGCAGATGGCTGCGGAGTCGACGACCCCCGATCTGGTGGGGCTTACGCGGCGCGCGGCCGAGGCTTGGGCTCGCCGATTGCAATGGGCCGGGTGAGCGCGTATTTCTAAGCAGAACGTGGAGGTCGTGCGGCGGCTGCTAGAGGCGGTTAATCGCCGGGATTTCGACGCAATGCTCGAAACTGGGGATCCCGAGATAGAGATCGTGACGCTCATGTCCGGCACGTATCGCGGCCACGCAGGATGGCGTCAGCTCGTCGAACAGATGGCCGAAGAGGTTTCCGGTTTTCAGTTTGTCCCGGAGAATCTCATCGACGTGGGCCAGGACAGGGTCGTGGCCGTGACGCGCTGGGTCGGCACAGGACGTACAAGCGGAATCGCAGTGCCTGACACCACCATTGGGTTCGTCTACAGCCTTCGAGACGGTCTGGTTGTTCGCCAGGAGTCCTTCCCAAACAGAGCCGAGGCGTTCAAAGCCGTGGGGCTCTCGGAGCAGGCGATGTCGCAGGAGAGCTCATGACGACCTGCCGGTCGTCACCACACGGATGAAATGGGCCGGGTGGACGCGTATTTCTGGAGGCACTCGAAGCCGTGGGCCGGCAAGAGTAGGCTCGCTCCGCGCCCTGCTCGGTT
>JAXDGS010000138.1:0-46283 GCA_034664905.1 Solirubrobacteraceae bacterium
GATACGCCGCGACGGATCTCTATGAGGCTGGTGGTGTTCCGCTCGTCCTGAAGCGGATGCTGGAAGCCGGCGTGCTTCACGGCGACGCGGCGACCGTCACCGGCCGCACGATCGGGGAACACGCGGCCGAGGCGCAGGAGACCGACGGCCAGCGCGTTGTCCTGCCACTGGCGGAGCCGTTGAAAGCGACCGGCGGGTTCGCGATATTGCGTGGCAACATCGCCCCCGACGGATGCGTGGTGAAGCTCGCCGGCCACGAGCGCCGCGCCCACACGGGACCTGCGCGCGTGTTCGACGGCGAGGAGGCGGCGATGGCCGCCGTGCTCGCCAGGCAGATCGAGGATGGCGACGTCGTCGTGATCCGAAACGAGGGGCCGATCGGGGGACCGGGCATGCGCGAGATGCTCGCAGTCACCGGTGCCCTGGTCGGGGAGGGCCTCGGGGAGACGGTCGCGCTGATCACCGACGGGCGCTTCTCGGGCGCCACGCACGGCTTCATGGCGGCCCACGTCGCTCCCGAGGCGGTGAGGGGCGGGCCGATCGCCGCGATCGTCGACGGCGATCAGATCACGATTGACGTCGATTCCCGGCGCCTGGACGTCGCTCTCTCAGATGCGCAGATCGCCGAGCGCGCAGCGGGCTACACTCCGGCACGACGCGCCGACCAGCACGTCGACGTGGCGATCCAGAAGTACGCCAAGCTCGTCGGCAGCGCCTCCGAGGGCGCCGTCGCGCGCTGACGCTACTCGGCGAGGAAGCTCTCGAGCAGGCTGTTGAACCTGGGCGGGCGCTCGAGCATCGCCATGTGCCCGGTGTCCGCGAACAGCACCTTGCGCGAGTTTGGAATCAGCTCCGCGAAGACGTCCGCGTCGCGCACGCCGATCAGCCGATCCTTCTCGCCCCAGACGATCAGTGTGGGGCAGGCGATCTCGCTCAGGCGCTCGCGCACGTCGTAGTCCATCAGGTCGGCCAGCGCCTGCAAGAAGCCGGGCTTGCCCGCGCCGCGGATCTGCTCTGCGATGAGTGCCCCCGGAAGGCGGCTGGGATGCGCGACGACCAGGTTCATCGCAGCCACGCGCAGCCGCGGCCGAACCGCAACCGCGTCGGATTTCGCCGCGACCCACGCGGCGCTCGCGGCGAGGATCCGCTCCGCGCGCCGCAGCGCGGGCATTGCACGCACGACACGCCGGTCGCCGTAGGTGGAGATGCCCGCGGCAGAGACGAGCACCAGCCGCTCGACGCGCTCGGGAAACGCGATCGCGAGCTCGGCACCGACGAAGCCGCCCATCGAGTTGCCGACGACCGCTGCCGCATCGATCCCGAGCTGATCCAGGAGGCGATCGAGCAGGCGTGCGTAGCCCGCGATCGAGATCTCCTTTGCCGGCATCGGCGAGCTGCCGAAGCCGGGCAGATCGAGGGCTATCACGCGGTGCTCCGCGGCGAACGCAGGCAGCTGCTCGAGCCAGTTCTGCCAGCACCCCGACAAGCCGTGCACGAACACAACCGGCTGCGCTCGCGGCGTGCCGAGCTCGATCACGTTGACCGGCTGCCCCTCGACGCTCACCCAGCGCTGATGCTCGCGCCAGTCCACGTCGAGCCACTCGGAGCGCCCGACCGGCCCGTACGCGGCCGCCGTCGCGCTTCCGTTCTGCGCTGCCGTCTCGCTCTGTGCCGGCGCTCCCACGACTACGAATCTACCCCACCGGCGCAGCGGCCGGGTCGCGAGCGCCACCGTGTCTGAGCGCTGCGTTGCAGGCACCATGGCCGCGAACGGCGAAACTACGCTCCTATGAGCATCGAGCAGCACGCGCTCGAGACGCCGCTCGGCCGTTCATGGATCCAGGCGCTCGCGCTGCTGGATGCGGACATGCGCACGCGCGACGCCGCCGCGCGAACGCGCCGCGCCTACCGCACCGACACGATCCAATTCGCTGGCTGGGCGAGCGCCCAGGGTCGGGACCCGGCGAGCGTCGACCCGAAGCTTGTGCGGCGCTACATCGCGCATCTCTCTGAAGCCGGCGCCGCCGCCAGCACGAGCGCGCGCAAGCTCGCTGCGCTGCGCGCGCTGTTCGCGAGCCAGCTGGAGCACGGCGCCCTCGCGCAGAACCCGGCCGATCTCGTCTCCACTCCACGCCGCCCCGCGAACCTGCCGCGCGTGATGAGCGCGCGCGAGGTGGCGCGGCTGCTCGACGGGATCCCCGCGGACGGGCCCCTCGAGCTGCGCGATCGCGCGATCTTCGAGCTCGCCTACTCCTGCGGGCTGCGCGCCGAGGAGCTCGTGTCGCTCTCGCCCGTCGATGTCGATCACGACGCCGAGCAGCTGCGCGTCGAGGGCAAGGGCCGCAAGACGAGGATCGTGCCGGTGGGCGAGCCTGCGCTCGCGGCTGTCAGCCTGTATCTCGAGCGCGCGCGCCCCGCCCTCGCGCGGACGAGCGCTCCTCCCACCGACGCTCTGTTCCTGAGCAAGACCGGGCGCCCGCTCGGCACCAGCGACGTCCGGCGGCGACTGCGAGCGTGGAGCAGACGAACAGGCGCCGGGAGCGGCTGCTCGCCGCACGCCCTGCGCCACAGCTTCGCGACCCACCTGCTCGATGGCGGCGCCGACCTGCGCAGCATCCAGGAGCTGCTCGGGCACGCCAGCGTGTCGAGCACCCAGATTTATACTCGGGTAGAGTCAGCAAGGCTCAGAAGCGCCTACGCAAGCAGTCACCCTCGGGCCTGAACAGGGAGAGGAACCCCTGGAGACGAACGTCAAACCGATCGAGCTGCGCGAACTATGGCGGCGCTACAAGTCCGATGGGGACGCGCGCGTGCGCGAGCGCCTGGTGGTCGCGTACTCGCCGCTGGTCAAGTACGTCGCGGGCCGCACCGCCGCCGGGCTGCCCCCGCACGTCGAAGAGGCCGATCTCGTCTCCTACGGGCTCGTCGGGCTGATCTCTGCGATCGAGCGGTTCGACCTCTCACGCGACATTAAATTCGAGACCTACGCGATCATGCGCATCAAGGGCGCGATCATCGACGAGCTGCGCTCGCTGGACTGGGTGCCGCGCAGCGTGCGCGCCCGTGCACGCGAGGTAGAGCGCGCGCACGCCAAGCTCGAACACCGCCTGCAGCGCTCGCCGACCGACGAGGAGATGGCGCAGGAGCTCGGCATCACAACCGACGAGCTCAACGACTCGCTGCTCGCCATCTCGCACTCGTCGATCGTCGCGCTCGATGAGCTGTGGAGCGTCTCGGACTCGAGCGGCGACCAGGTCTCGCTGATGGACACGATCGAGGATCCCAGCGCACCCGATCCCGCTCGCGCGCTGGACGTCGGCGATCTGAAGGATCGCATCGCAGAGTCGATCGCCAAGCTGCCCGAGCGCGAGAAGCTCGTGATCGCCCTCTACTACTACGAGAACCTGACCCTCCGAGAGATCGGCGAGGTGCTCGGCGTGACCGAGTCGCGCGTCTCGCAGATGCACACCAAGGCGGTGCTGCGGCTGCGCTCGCGCATGCAGCAGGAGTCCTTCGACGACTGAGGGCTTCCCGGGCCGCCGGCTCGGCCGCCGTCGGCGAGCGAGTCGCGCGCTCACGCTGGCGCCGGCACAGCGGCGGCGCTATCGTGCGCGTCAGCGATGTGAAAAAGGAGGAGTAAGTGCGCACGGCCGGTGAGCGGCCCCCAGCGGACCGTATTCGTAACGTCGCCCTCGTGGGCCATCGCGGGGCGGGTAAGACCTCGCTGCACGAGGCCCTGCTGTTCGAGGCCGGAGCGGTGACCCGGCTGGGATCCGTGCCCGACGGCAGCACGGTCTCCGACGCCGATACCGACGAGCAGGCGCGGCAGATGTCGATCTCGGCGACGCTCAGCTCCTTCGACTGGCACGAGCGCAAGATCAACCTGATCGACACGCCGGGAGACCCGAGCTTCATATCGGATGCGCTCGGGACGCTGCGCGTTTGCGAGTCGGCGGTGTTCGTGATCAACGCGGTGATGGGCGTCGAGGTGTCGACCACGCGGCTGTGGTCACGCGCGGCCGAGCTGGATATCGCGCGCATGCTGTTTGTGAACATGCTCGATCGCGAGCGTGCCGACTTCTTCCGCGCGCTCGAGCAGCTCAAGGGCGCATTCGGAGCCCACGTGGTGGCGACCGAGATCCCGATCGGCGCCGAGCACGATCTGCAGGGCGTCATCGACCTCGTCGACATGAAGGCGTACCGCCAGGACTCCGCCGAGCGCGGCGCCTGGAGCGATATGCCGATCCCCGAGGAGGAGCGCGAGCGCGCGCAGGAGTACCGCGAGAAGCTGATGGACGAGGTCTCCGAAGTCTCCGACGCGCTGATGGAGCGCTACCTCGAGGGCGAGGAGATCTCCCACGAGGAGATCGTGGGCGCGCTCAAGGAGGGGACCAACCACGGCAAGATCTTTCCCGTCGTGTGCGGTGTCGCGACCGCCAACCTCGGCACCTCGCGCCTGCTCGATGCGATCGTCGAGGATCTGCCCTCGCCGGTCAAGCACGGGTCGTTGCAGCTGGGCGATCTGGAGCTCGCGCCGAGCGAGGACGCGCCGCTGTTCGCCTACGTGTTCAAGACCCGCGCCGACCCGTTTGCGGGGCGCATCAACCTGCTGCGCGTCTATCAGGGCACGATGCGCTGCGACAGCCACGTGCTCAACACGCGCGCTCACGTCAAGGAGAGGATCGGCCAGCTGCTGCTGTTCGCGGGCAAGGAGGTCGGCCACGTGCAGGAGTTCGGGCCGGGCGACATCGGCGCCGTGGCGAAGCTCAAGGAGACCCGCTCAGGCGACTGGCTCGCCGACCGCGACGAGCCGATCGAGATGCCGCGCCTGAAGCTGCCGGCGCCGGTGATGGCGTTCGCAGTCGAGCCGAAAAGCAGAGGCGACGAGGACAAGGTGCTCGCCTCGCTGCGCCGCCTTCAGGAGGAGGACCCGACGATCGACCTGCATCGCGACCAGCAGACGGGCGAGCAGATCGTCGCGGGGCTCTCACAGGTGCACGTCGAAGTGATCGTGGACCGGTTGCGCGAGCGCTTCGGCGTCGAGGTGACGCTCAAGCCCCCGCGCGTTCCCTACCAGGAGACGATCCGCGCACCCGCAGCGGCCCACGGACGACACAAGAAGCAGTCGGGCGGTCGCGGGCAGTTCGGCGACTGCCACATCGCGATCGAGCCGCTCGGCGCGGCGAGCGACAACGGCGGCTTCGAGTTCATCAACGCGATCAAGGGAGGCGTCATCCCGAGCGGCTTCATTCCCGCCGTCGAGAAGGGCGTGCGCGAGGCGATGGAGTCCGGCGTGCTCGCGGGCTACCCGGTCCGGGGCGTGCGCGTGCGCCTGTTCGACGGTGCCTACCACTCGGTTGACTCGTCGGAGATCGCCTTCAAGCTCGCCGGCCTGCACGCGATGAAGCAGGCCCTCGAACAGGCCGACCCCGTCCTGCTCGAGCCGATCATGCAGGTGACGCTGTCGGTGCCCGAGGAGTGCGTGGGCGACGTGATCGGCGATCTCAACTCCCGGCGTGGCCGCCCCCAGGGGATGGAGGGGGTCGGGGCCATGACCGAGATCAAGGCCGAGGTGCCGATGGCCGAGATGCTCACCTACGCTCCCGATCTGCGCTCGATCACGCAGGGACAGGGCGACTACACGCTCGAGTTCCTGCGCTATGAGCAGGTGCCGGGACACCTCGCGCAGAAGGTCGTGGAGCAGGCCGGCGAAGAGCGCGCGACGACGCACGCCTGACTGCAGCACGCCGACGTCTGGCGCCGGCCCGCTAGGCTGCGGGGTCGATGACAACACGCACGATCGTCACCTCCCATCCGGATGTCGCCTGCGACGTGTGCGAGCGGCGGCTGCTGCGCGGCGAGCAGCACGACGTCTTCCTGGCGGCCGGCCGCCGGCGCCTGGTGTGCGAGTTGTGCGCGCCGCGTGCGGTGCACGAGGGGTGGATGCGCGAGAGCGAGAATCAGCCGCTGGGGCTGCCGCCGACCCGCCCGCGGCGTGGACGCTCCCTGTTTGAGCGCCTGCGCCAGGCGCGCTTCGCGGGCGCCGCCGGCGCCGGCGATCCGGAGATCGCCTACGAGGATCAGCAGCACGGCGAGCCAACCCCGTATGACTTCCTCGACTCATCGAGCGCGCCCGCAACGCACTCTCGGGCCGCCCGCGCCGCCACACCGAGCGCGGGCGAAGGCGAAGCCGCTGAGAGTGAGCCCGAGCAGAGCGCAGAGGGCGCGCTGTCCGGCGCCGAGGCGAGCGAGCCGCTGTCGGAGCGCGAGATCGCCGTTGCGCTTTTCAACGCGAGTGAGCATCCCCGCCGCGTCGCGGGGGTCGCGCGGTCGCTCGGCGCTCCGACGGTGAGCGTGCGCTGCGCCGAGCATGCCGCGAGCGTCGTGCGGATCGTCGTTGCGTGGGAGCTGTGCTGGTATCGCTATGAAGCCGACCTCGACGAGCTCGACGCGGCGATCCGCGTCAGCGGCCAGGGTACGGAGCTCGAGGAGCTGACGCGCGAGGAGCGGCTGAGCAACGCGGCCGCGGGCGACTCAGGCGCGCTGTCACTGTCGGGCTGACAGGGGCGTTTGCAGCACTTGCGCATCGCCGCGCGCGGAGTAACATCAATCGCGAGATGATCTACTGCGTGGTACCCAGAATGCTGGCCGACGAGCTCTATCCGAAGCTGGTCGAGTACTACAAGGCCGAGGAGAACGTGACGGTGATCATTGACCGTCGCGAGTTCGACCGGCGCGCGCGTTACAAGCGCCCCGGCGTCGTAGGTCCCTCTGCGGAGTCGCAGCGCAGGGTGCGGCGCGATCGCCGTCGCGCACGTGTCGCCGGCGACATGCCGCCGCTGGCTCACGCCTGAGAGCAGGCGCCCCGCCGCGGGCGGGGGCATAATCCCGCGGCGATGAAGCTGATCGTGCACGTCGACGGCGGTGCTCGCGGTAACCCCGGCCCCGCTGCCGCAGCGGCCGTGGTCAGTTCGCCGGCGGGCGAGGTGATCGAGCGCCGAGCACAGCTTCTCGGCGCGGTCACGAACAACGTCGCCGAGTACCGCGCGCTGCTGCTCGGCCTGGAGTGCGCGCGCCGCCTCGGCGCTAGCGAGGTCGAGATCGTCAACGACTCCGAGCTGATCGCAAAGCAGGTGCAGGGCCTGTACAAGGTCAAGCACGAGCGGATGCGATCGCTACACCGCGACGCGAGCGCCGCGCTCAGCGCCTTCGACCGCTGGTCGATCAGGACGGTTCCGCGGGCGCAGAACGCGCAGGCGGACGCGCTCGTGAACGAGGCGCTCGACGGGGCAGAAGCGGGCGCCCTGCCGTGAGAGCCGCGTCCCTCCCTCTCTAGTGCAGATGTTGCGCGGAGCGGGCGATCGCGAGCATCTGCGCGTTCGAGAGGTCCTCGAGCAGCGTGTTGGTGACCCAGTAGAGCACCGCTCCCGAGCGCCAGCCGAGGACATGGATGTGCGAGCCGTCATCGACGAATTTGAAGCTACGGCCACCGATCACCTGCGTCCGCGCATGCGCGAACAGCGGCGGATCCAACCAGTTGGTGCCCTCGAAGTCGTAGTAGCCCCCGAGCGTGTTCTGGCGCCAGACGACGACGTACGCGCGGTGCAGGTGCCCCTGGCGGTCGCGCAGCGCGTACGGCCGTGCCATCTGCTGTTCGGAGGGCCCGGTCTGAAGCGCCGGGTATAGGGCCGGGAAGGGAAGCTGCAGAGCGGCTTTGACGACTTCGCCCTGCCCGGAGGTGGGGTATAGGCCAAGCGCGCGAGCGGAGCCTGCGGAGCTGCCGCGCGAGCGATGGCGGTGAGATGAGCCGTGCGCCGGAGCAGGGGTGGGGATGTGCGAGAGGCCGAGCGGTTCGCGGCGATGGAGGAACTGCTGGAGGGTCGCGCGCTCGAGCGCAGCGGTCGAGGTCACGAACGACACGCCGCCCTGGCGTGCGTCGACATTCGTTGTCTGGAACCTGACCTGGCGCAGGGGCTTGGCCTGCGAGAACGCGATTAGCTTCGCCAGTTCGATGAGGCCGCCGGCGGAAGCGTGGAAGGTGGAGCTGATCGCATGGCCCACTGTCTTCGCGACCGTGTCGATCTGTTCGAGCACGTCGGTCGCGGAGATCTGCTCGCGCAGCGCACGCATGAAGTCCTGTTGGCGCGCCACGCGAACGAAGTCCGAATCGGTGTGGCGGTAGCGCACGTAGTCTAGGGCGTCCTGGTAGCAGAGCCTCTGGTAGCCGGGCTGCAGGTCGATGCTCGTGTAGTTCGTTTCGCTGGAGCCGATATTGAGGTTGTAGTAGTGGTGATCGACGTTCACGTAGGCACAGCCGAGCGCGTCCACGACCTTGATGAAGCCTTTGAAGCTGACGTCGACGATCCCGTTGAGCTTCAGGCCGGGAAAGACTTCGCGCTCGATCGTTTCGGCCGCGAGCACGATCCCGCCCTTCGTGCCGCCGAGCTTGCTGCCGATCGTGTACGCCGAGTTGATCTTTTCGTTCGCGTACACCTGCCCCGAGCGGGTGGTGATGTTGACCATCAGATCGCGCGGGATCGACATCACCGAGGTCTGTCCCTGTTCGGGATCGAAGCGCACGAGCAGCATCGTGTCGCTGTGCGGCGGGTTCGACTTGTCGTAGGAGTCCTTGGCCCCGACACGCCTATCGGAGCCGAGGATCAGGAAGGTCTGCGGACCGCCGCTGTATTCCGGCGTAACGAGACCCTTCGGAGCGGCTATGTGGTTCAGCGCCGGAAAGACCTCGCTGGCGATGCCGCTGACTGTGTTGAGGGCAACGGTTGCGGTCGCCGCGCCGCTCAGGGCGATGATCAGCACGGAGGCGATCAGAAACCGCTTCCACATGCTCCACCACTGCGGTGCGTGCCGCTCGTCATTCATGGGGATTCGAGGATGAGCAGCTGATGGCGCGACGGCCATGCCGGTCGCGCCGAAACGACGTGCTCTGCCGGAAGCGTAGCGGGGCAGTCGGCGTAGCACGCCCGCACTGCGGGTAGGCTCGAGCCGTGCTCAGCCCTCGCAACCGAGAGCTCCTGGGCCTTCTGCCCTCGGCGCTACTCGTCACGGCCGGCTTCACGGCGATCTTCATCCAGGCGCAGAGCAACTCGCCGGGAGCCTCGACCAACCTCACCCTCAACCACGCCTCCAGTGTCTCGCTCGCCTACGGCGCCCTGTTCCTGTGCCTGTGCCTCGGCGCGCATCTGGTGATCCGCTTCGCGCTGCCCGATGCCGATCCATACCTGTTCCCGCTCGTGGCGGTGCTCGCGAGCGTGGGGATCGTGATGGTCTACCGCATCGACCCCGTGCTCGCGCGCCAGCAGGCGCAGTGGATGGTGGTCGGTCTCGTGCTGTTCGCGGCGAGCATCCTAGCCCTGCGCCGCGAGGGCGTCGCGGTGCTCGAGCGCTACCGCTACACGATCGCGGCCGTGGGGATCGGGATGACCGTCCTTCCGCGCCTGCCGGGAATAGGCGGGCAGGTCAACGGTGCGTATCTCGACATCCATGTCGGCAGCGTCGCATTCCAGCCTGCGGAGCTCGCGAAGGTCGCGATCGTGATCTTCCTCGCAAGCTACCTGCGCGACAACCGCCAGATTCTCGTGACCGCGGGGCGGCGCGTGCTCGGGCTGACGATCCCGCCGATGAAGCAGTTCGGACCGATGCTGCTCGTGTGGGGGGCGGCGATGGCGACGCTTCTGCTTACGCGCGAGCTCGGCACCTCCTTGATGTTCTTCGGCGCCTTCCTTGCGCTGCTGTACGTGGCCACGGGCCGGTTCTCCTTTCCGCTGATCGGCATCGTGCTGTTCGCGCTCGGCGCCTGGTATCTGGCCGGACACGTCGGCCACGTGCATTCGCGCGTGCTCGCCTGGGAACACCCGCTCGACCGCTCGCTCTACAACCGGCCGGGCGGCAGCTATCAGCTCGCGCAGTCGCTGTTCGCCCAGGCTGACGGCGGCCTGCTGGGGACCGGCTTCGACCAGTCGCTCCTGCGCCAGGCTCACCACGGGCCGTCGATCCTGCCGGTTCCCGAAAGCGACATGATCTATGCCGTCATCGTCAACGAGCTCGGCCTCGTGGGCGGGGCCGCGCTGCTGCTCGTGTACCTGCTGCTCGTCGCGCGAGGCCTGAAGACAGCCGTGCTCGCGCGCGACTCCTTCTCCAAGCTGCTCGCGACCGGCCTCTCGTTCGTGATCGCGCTGCAGGTGTTCGTGATCGTCGGCGGCGTCACGCGCGTGATACCGCTGACCGGCGTGACGCTGCCGTTCGTCGCGTATGGCGGCTCCTCGGTGGTGATGAACTTCGTGCTCGTGGCGCTGCTGCTGCTGGTTTCCGATCGCGCCCGGCGCCCCTACCAGAGCCGCGGCCGCCGCTGAGCGCCGCTTCCAGCCGCGCGCGCGTATCCGTGAGCCCCCACCTGGACGGCTGTATCCGCAGGTGAGCCTCGGTTGCCGTCGAAAGAGCCCTGGTGGTTTCGAGCTCGAGCACGACGCCCTCCAGCCTTCGGCTGCTCCTGCGCCATTCCGCGCCCGCCCGCGCGGGGCGCTACCGCGGCGCCGCTGCAGCGGCCGCCACGGATGGCCTCAGCTCGGCGGCCGGCCTGCAGGCGCGTCCCTGGTTGACGCGACTCAGCCGCGCGCTCGCGGAGGATCGCTTCGTGCTGCATTTCCAGCCGATAGTCGCGCTCGGCGACGGGCGCATCGCCCACCATGAGGCGCTGCTGCGGCTCCCCGACGGTCCTGCGGGGCGGCTGTTGGCGCCGGCGGCCTTCCTCCCGTGGGCAGAGCGCCACGGACTGATAGCCGAGATCGACCGGATGGTGATCGCCAGGACCGTGCGCTTGCTCGCCGAGCAGCTCGGTGAGCACGGGCAGCGCATCGCGGTGAACGTCTCTGCCCGCTCGGTCTGCGACCCGATGATGCTCGCCCACATCGAGTGGCAGCTAACGCGCCACGACGTGGACCCCGCGCGGCTCGTCATCGAGATCACCGAGACGGCTGCGATCTCGAACATGGAGAGCGCGAGGAGCTTCTGCGCGGGCGTGCAGTCGCTCGGCAGCGCGGTCGCGCTCGACGACTTCGGCGCGGGCTTCGGCTCCTTCCAGTACCTGAAGCACCTGCCGTTCACCTATCTGAAGATCGACGGCGAGTTCATCCGCGGGCTGCTGCGCTCGCGCACCGACCAGCTCGTCGTGAAGGCGCTCGTGGGTGTCGCGCGGGGCCTAGGGCGCCTGACGATCGCAGAGTTCGTCGGCGACGAGGAGACGGTCGGCATGCTTCGCAGCTTCGGCGTGGACTACGCCCAGGGCTACGAGCTCGGCCGCCCGCAGGCGGCTCTCGCGGTCGCCGCCTGAAGCGGCACGGCAGGGTCGTTCGCGCCGCGATCAGCGCGGCGCCGGGAACTGGGTGCGCATCGCCGCTTCCCATGCGCGGTCGCCGAGCAGCCGCCGCGCGGCGATCGTGAGCTTCGCCGAAGGCGTGATCGTGATGCGCGCCGGTGGGCGGCGGCGGGTGATCGCCCGCTCGATCACCTTCGCCACCCGCTCGGGAGGAGCTCCGAGCAGCCTCATCGGACCTTCGTAGGTGCCCTGCGTGAGCACCCCGACGGTCGCGTTGAAGCGCGCGTACGGGTCCTCCTCGAGCTCGCCCGTCGCCTGCGTCAGCGCGCTCGCCGCCGCGTGGCCGAACTCGGTCGTGATCAGTCCCGGCTCGAGCAGGACCACGTCGATGCCGAAGCCGCGCAGCTCGAAGCGCAGCGCATCGGAGATCGCCTCGAGCGCGTGCTTGGTCGCGTGGTAGTGGCCGGCACCGGGAAACGACAGCCGCCCGCCCATCGAGCCGACGTTGACGATCTTCCCCCAGCCCTGCGCGCGCATCCCCGGCGCCACCAGCTGCGTCAGCCGCACGAGGCCGAAGACGTTCGTCTCGAACTGCCTGCGAACGGCGTCCATCGGCACCGTCTCGATAGCGCCGCTCTGGCTGTAGCCGGCGTTGTTGACGAGCACGCCGACCGCGCCCTCGGCCTGCGTCACCGCGTCAACTGCAGCGCGCATCGACTGCTCGTCGGTGACGTCGAGCTCGAGCGTTCGGCAGCCCGCATCGCCCAGCGCCGAGATGTCCGCGAGCCGGCGCGCGGTCGCGTACACCGTCCAATCACCCGCCGCCAGGCGCAGCGCGGTGGCCCGCCCGATCCCGGTCGAGCAGCCGGTTATGAGCACGGCCTTGGAGGGACCGGACATCGCCCGCGCAGCATAAGGGTTCGCCTCGCCGGCGGCTCGCGAGATAGGCTGCGCGCATGACCACTCTCTCCGCAGATGCCCTTCCGGACGCGCTTGGCAGCCAGGCGCGCGACTTCATCTCACAGAGCCACCGGCTGCTGATCGGCTCCGAGCGCGTCGAGGCGTCCGACGGGCGCACGTTCGCGACTCTCGACCCCGCCACCGGACGCGAGATCGCGCACGTGGCGCACGCGGGCGCCGAGGACGTGCAGCGGGCCGTCGTCGCGGCTCGCGAGGCCTTCACAGGAGCCTGGGGCACGATGCCGGCGGCCGGACGCGAGCAGCTGATGCTGGGGCTGGCGCAGGCGCTCGAAGACCATGGACAGGAGCTCGCGGAGATCGAGTCGCTCGACAACGGCAAGCCCGTCGGCCTGGCGCTGTACGTGGATGTCCGCAGCGCCGCCGCTCACCTGCGCTACTTCGCGGGCTGGCCGACGAAGATAGAGGGGGGCGTACTCCCGGTCAGCGCGCCCAACATGCTCTGCTACACGCGCCGCGAACCGGTCGGCGTGTGCGCGCAGATCGTGCCGTGGAACTTCCCGCTGCTGATGGCCGCGTGGAAGATCGCACCGGCGCTCGCCGCGGGCTGCACGACCGTGCTCAAGCCCGCCGAGCAGACCCCGCTCAGCGCCCTGCGCCTCGGCGAGCTGGCGCTCGAGGTCGGGTTCCCGCCGGGCGTGCTCAACGTGCTCACCGGCGACGGCGCCACCGGCGCGGCGCTCGTGGAGCATCCCGACGTCGACAAGATCGCGTTCACCGGCTCGACCGAGGTGGGGCGCGAGATCGGCGCGAAGGCGGGACGCGCGCTCAAGCGCGTCACGCTCGAGCTGGGCGGCAAGTCGCCCAACGTGATCCTTCCCGACGCCGACATCGAGGCGGCGATCGCCGGCTCCTATCAGGCCATCTACTTCAACTCCGGCCAGGCCTGCAACGCCGGCTCGCGCCTGTTCGTGCCCGCCGAGCGCTTCGACGAGGTGGTGGGCGCTCTCGCCGAGCAGGCGAAGGCGGCGCGGCTCGGACCGGGGCTCGACCCGCAGACGCAGCTCGGCCCGCTCGTCTCCGCCGAGCAGCTCGAGCGCGTGATGGGCTACATCGACTCCGGCCGCGAGCAGGGTGCGGAGCTGATCGCGGGCGGCGAGGTGGCGATGTCCGACAGCGGCGGCTACTTCGTCGCGCCGACCCTGTTCAGCACGACCTCCGATGAGCTGCGCATCGCGCGCGAGGAGATCTTCGGGCCGGTGCTCGTCGCGACGCCGTATGAGACGCTGGAGGAGGTCGCGCGCCGTGCCAACGACGGCGACTACGGCCTCGCCGCGGGTGTCTGGACGCGCGACGTGAGCAGCGCCCACCGGCTGGCTGCGCTGCTGCGCGCGGGCTCCGTGTACGTCAACACCTGGGGGCTCGTGGACCCGTCCGCGCCGTTCGGGGGCTTCAAGGCCTCGGGCATCGGCCGCGAGCACGGCCACGACGGTCTCGACGCGTACCTCGAGAGCAAGACCGTGTGGACGGCGCTGTGAGCTGCCTCGCTTCGTGAGCGTCGCCGCGCAGGGCGTCCGCGGCGTCGGACGTTCCCGCTCTGAGTGGCTGACACCGGCGCTGGCCTCACTGCTGGCGCTGGCGCTGGTGGCTGCGACGTCGGTGATCGTGCTCGACGGCGCGACCGGCCACTCGGCGCTGATACCCCGCTCGCCGCAGATCGCGGGCTGGCTGAAGGGGATCGGCGGGAGGCTCGGATACGCGGTCTTCCTGTGGGCGATCCTCGCTATGGCAGGCGCCTATGCGCTGCTGTTGACGCTGCTGAGCCGCTCCCGGGCCGCGCCATCGAGGAGACGCCTCGCGCTCCTCCTGCTGGTCGCGCTGCACGCGATCGTGTTCGTGGGGCCGATCCTCCTCTCGACGGACGTCTTCAGCTACATCGCCTACGCGCGCATGGGCGTCGTGCACGGGATCAACCCGTACGTGCACGGACCGGCGGCGATCGCTCACGACCCCATCTACAGGTGGGTCGGCATCAGCTGGCGGCGTGTCGCTACCGCCTACGGCCCGCTCTACACGCTGCTGAGCTATCCGCTCGCGCCGCTCGGCGTCGTGGGAGCCCTGTGGGCGATGAAGCTCGAGGCGCTGCTCGCCAGCGCCGGGACGCTCGCGCTCACGTGGCGCTGCGCGCGCGCGCGCGGTCTGGACCCGGTGTGGGCGATCGTCGCCGTCGGCGCCAACCCCCTGTATGTGATCTACGCGCTCGGCGGCGCGCACAACGATCTGATCATGCTCGCGGCGATGATGCTCGCGGTGAGCGTCTCGCTGCTCGGCCGGTCGTCCTCGCGCAACGATGCGCTCGCCGGCGCGGCCGTCATAGCGGGCGCGCTCGTGAAGGCGACGATGGCTGCGCTGCTTCCCTTCATGATCCTCTCGAAGCGACGCCTGGGCCCGGTCCTCGGCGCGCTTGCGGCGCTCGCGATCGGCCTTCTGATCGGCTTCCTCGCATTCGGCATCCACGGGATCGACGTGGTGGCGGCGCTGAACCGCGACGCCGCGTTCGTCTCCACAGACAGCTTCCCGAACGAGATCGCGCACCTGTTCGGAAAGCCGGGCGTGTTCCCGGTGGATCATGATCTGCTGAAGGCGTCGCTGGTGCTGATCGTCGTGCATCTGATGTGGCGAACCTGGCGCGGATATGACTGGATCGCCGCGTCGGGCTGGACGCTGCTCGCGATCTCCGTCACGAGCACCTGGCTGCTGGCCTGGTACATCCTGTGGCCGCTCCCGCTCGCGGTCATCAGCCGCGACCGGCGTCTGCTGGCCGCCACGCTCGTGGTGCAGGCGCTGTTCGTCATCCATCAAACCTCGCCGCTGCTGGCGCCGGTTCAATGAGCGGGGCACCTGTCTCCGCGGATCTGGACCGGTGGGCGTGGCTTCCCGCGCCGCTTCGCCCACGCGCCGGTGAGCACCCAGGCTCCGGGCGCACGCGCCTGATCGAGACTACGCTGCTCGTGCTCGCCGGGATGCTGCTCGCCCTCGCCACGATCAACGACGTCGTGCGCCAGACGCACACCAACCAGCGCCTGATCGCCGACCTGCGCACCTGGCGCTCCTACACCGGCCACCCGTACCACAACCTCTCGATCGAGCAGGAACTGTTCGGCATCAACAGCCATCGCGAGGTGGTCTGCGGTAACACCAGCCCGGGCGGCCCGAAAGCGAGGGTCCAGCTGTGCCTCGCGATCGCCGGACCGCCCCGCGGTCCTCTGCGCACGGTTCAGGGTGGCTGGTATCTGCCGCCGCGCAGCGAAGATTTCCGCGCCGATCGCTACGCATGCTTCGGGCCGGCAGCGCGAGGGATGTGCGGCCGATGAGCGCCGTCGAGGAGGCGCTCAGAGAGCCGGCAGGCCGAGGGTCGGCGAGGCTCTCGGCGGCCCGGCTTCCGCGCTGGTGGCCGCTCGCGGCCCTGACCCTGCTCGCGGCCGCGCTGCGGCTCGCGACGCTGGATCTGCAGAGCTTCTGGTACGACGAGGCGTTCACGCCGGTGCACGTGCTGCATGGCAGCCTGTGGGCGACCCTTCGCGCCGTAACGCACACCGAGAACTCGCCACCCCTCTGGTACGTGCTGGAGTGGGCGGACGCGCGGATTCTCGGCACCGGCGAGGTCGCCCTGCGCCTCCCATCGGCGCTGGCGGGCATCGCCGCCGTGCCGGTCGCCTGGCGGATAGGCCTAGAGCTCGCGGGCCGTCGCGCGGCGATCCTCGCCGCGGCGCTCATGGCGGTGGGCCCGCTGTTCGTGTGGTACTCGCAGGAGGCGCGCGCGTATTCGCTGTTCGTGCTGGCGGCCGCGCTCGCGATGCTGTGCTTCGTGCGTGCGCAGCGCGAGCCGACGCCGCGCCGCATGGCCGCGTTCGCGCTGAGCGGCTCGCTGGCGCTGCTGACCCACTACTTCGCCGTGTTTCTGCTGATCGGCATGGTCGCGTGGCTGCTTGCGCGGGCGCGCACGCGCCGAGCGGCGCTGCCGGCGATCGGCGTGCTCGTTCTCGTGGGCTGCGCGCTGGTGCCGCTGATCGCAGCCCAGGGGGGGCGCAGCACTCAGTGGATCGGCCGCTGGCCGCTCTCAGAACGGCTCGCGGCGATTGTCCAGTACTACCTGACCGGCACCTCCGGTGCGCCCCTCGGTCACGGCATCGAGCTGCTGATCGCGCTGCCGCTGCTCGCCGGGGTCGGCCTCGGCCTGTGGCGCCTCTCGGACCCCGCACGGCCCGCGGGATCCAGCGCGGGCGGCGTGCGCGACGGGTCTCGCCTGAGCCACGCGCGCGAGCTCGACGGCGCGAAGCTGGCGCTGGCGCTCGCCGGTTGCGGCGTACTGATCCCACTCGTGCTCGTGGCGTTCGGCGCCGACTACCTCGCTCCGCGCAACCTGATCGGCGCGATGGTCGCGCTCAGCGCGCTGATCGCGGTGCTGCTCGCCGCGGCCGCCGGCGCGCGCGCTGGCGTCGCGCTGGCTGTGACGTTCACGCTCGCGCTGCTTGCGATCTCGCTCGACGTCGATTTGAGCCCGCGGCTTCAGCGAGGCAACTGGCGGGCGCTCGCGCACGCGCTCGGCGCAGCACCGCGCGATCGGGCGATAAGCACCGTGGAGCTCGGCGCTGCTCCGCTCGAGTACTACATCGCAGGGCTGCGCAACCTGCCGCGCGGGCGCTCGGTGATGGTCAGCGAGATCGACGAGACCGGGTATGCGCCGCTGCGCCGCTCGGCGGGAAGGTCTCCCGCGCCCGGTTTCCGCCTGATCGGGCGCCGCAACCTCGACGGGTTGCTGGTGTATCGCTTCGTGTCGCCGATCCCGCGCCTAGTCTCTGAGGAAACCTTGCGTCGCCACGTGATCACGCTCGCACATCCGGAGGTGCTGGTTCCCTCCTATCTCGCGATCCGTCCGACCGCCGCCGGCGGTCCCTCCGCGCGCGCGCAGATGCCATCGCGACAGGAAAAGATTTAGGTTTCCGGCATGCCGTCGTTGACCGTCGAAGCTCGCAGCGAGGCCGAGGTGGCGCTCGGGAGAGCCTGCGAGCACCTCCTGTCGCTGCAGGACGACGCCGGCTGGTGGCGCGGGGAGCTCCAGACGAACGTGACGATGGACGCCGAGGACATGCTGCTGCGCGAGTTCCTCGGGGTACGCAGGCAGGATGAGACCGAGCGCTCGGCCGCGTGGATCCGCTCGCAGCAGCGCGAGGACGGGACGTGGGCGAACTTCTACGGTGGGCCTGGCGAGCTGTCGACGACGATCGAGGCCTACTGTGCGCTGCGCCTCGCCGGCGATACGCCGCAGGAGGAGCACATGGCGAAGGCGGCCGCCTTCATCCGGCACGAAGGCGGCCTCGATCATGCACGGGTCTTCACGCACGTGTGGCTCGCGCTGTTCGGCCTGTGGTCATGGGACCGCGTCCCTGGCCTTCCGCCGGAGATCATCCTGCTGCCGGCGTGGATGCCGCTGAACATCTACGACTTCGCCTGCTGGGCACGCCAGACGATCGTGGCGCTGTCGCTCGTGAAAGCGCACCGGCCCGTGCGCCCGCTCCCGTTCGGCCTCGAGGAGCTTCACGCCGTCGCGGCGGCTGCGCACGATGCGCCCGAGCGCACGGCGGGGTCCGGCGACCGGCGCTCGCTCTGGCTGCGCAGGCTCGACCGGGTGCTGCGCGCGTACGAGCGCCGGCCGATACGGCCTCTGCGGCGGTTTGCGGTCGCTCGTGCCGAGCGCTGGGTCGTTCGCCGCCAGGAGGCTGACGGCTCATGGGGCGGTATCCAGCCGCCATGGGTCTACTCGCTGATGGCGCTGCAGCTCGGCGGATATCCACTCGAGCATCCCGTGATGAGACGGGGCATCTCGGGCCTGGAGCGCTTTCTGATCGAGGATCACGACGACTCGCACGGGGTAGGCGCGCCGCAGGGTCCCAGCCGGCGCCTCGAAGCCTGCCAATCGCCGGTGTGGGACACGGCGCTGACGATGGTCGCGCTCTCCGACGCCGGGCTTCGCGCCGACCATCCAGCGATGGCGAGCGCCGCCGAGTGGCTGCTCGGCGAGGAGGTGCTCCAGCGCGGCGACTGGGCCGTGGCGAGGCCGGAGCTCGAGCCCGGCGGCTGGGCGTTCGAGTTCGCCAACGTGAACTACCCGGACGTCGACGACACCGCTGAGGTCGTGCTCGCGCTGCAGCGCGTCGCGGACGCTGCGCCACGGGCGGACGCAGAGGACTTCGAGCCGGGCGTGGAAGGTGCCGCGGCGTCGCTCGTGCGCATCGAGCAGGCCGTCGGCAGGGCGCTGCGCTGGGTGGAAGGCATGCAGAGCTCCGACGGCGGCTGGGGCGCGTTCGACGCGGATAACACGCGCGTGCTCGTGCGCGCGCTGCCGTTCCTCGATTTCGGCGAGGTGATCGACGAGCCGAGCGCGGACGTCACGGCGCACACGATCGAGATGCTCGCTGCGCTCGGCCTCGCCGACAGCACGTGCGCGCGCCGCGGCGTGAAGTGGCTGATCGACAACCAGGAGCCCGACGGCTCGTGGTTCGGCCGCTGGGGGATCAATCACGTGTACGGGACCGGAGCCGTCGTCCCGGGCCTGATCGCGGCCGGTGTCGATCCCTCCGCGGACTGCATCCGGCGCGCCGTTCGCTGGCTGTCCGCTCATCAGAACGAAGACGGCGGCTGGGGCGAGGACCCCCGCTCCTACGACGATCCGGCGTGGATCGGACGCGGACCGAGCACAGCGTCCCAGACCGCGTGGGCGCTGCTCGCGCTGCACGCCGCAGGGGAGCGCTCGGAGGCGCTCTCGCGCGGGGTTGCGTGGCTGGTCGAGAGCCAGCGCCCCGATGGCGGCTGGGATGAGCCTCATTACACCGGCACGGGCTTCCCCTCCGACTACTACATCAACTACCACCTTTACAGGCTGACCTTCCCGGTGATGGCGCTCGCGCGCTGTCTGCGGAGCGGTCAGGGCGCCGACGGCGCGCGGGCTGCCTCGGAGAACGGCAGCCGCGGGCGCCGGGGGTGATGCGCGTAGCCGATCCGCCGATCGGCGCTCCCACCGCCGACGCGGTGATGGCGCGCGCGCAAAGCGAGAACTTTCCCGTCGCCAGCCGCGTGCTGCCGCGGCGCGTGCGATCTCACCTGCTCGCGATCTACGGATTCGCGCGGCTCGTGGATGAGCTCGGCGACTCCGGCAGCGCCGAGCCGCTCGCCGCGCTCGACTGGCTCGAAGCGGAGCTCGACCGCGCCTTCGATGCGCGCGCGCAGCATCCTCTGCTGGCTGTGCTCTCGCCGACGCTGCGCGAATGCGCGCTTCCGCGCGAGCCGTTCCTGCGCCTGATCGAGGCCAACCGGCTCGACCAGAGGGTTGCTCGCTATGAGACCTGGCAGCAGCTGCGCGCATACTGCGCGCTGTCGGCGGACCCGGTCGGGGAGCTCGTCCTACGCGTCTTCGGGCTCGCGACGCCCGCGCGCATCTCCCTGTCGGACTCGATCTGCACCGCGCTTCAGCTCACCGAGCACTGCCAGGACGTGGCGGAGGACCTCGTGCGAGGGCGCGTGTACATCCCGGCCGAGGACCTGCAGCGCTTCGGATGCAGCGACTCCGACCTCAACGCCGCGCACGCCGGCGGGCCGCTGCGCGCGGTGCTCGCCTTCGAGGTCCAGCGCGCGCGCGCTCTGCTGCGCGAAGGCGCGCCGCTGATCGCCGAGCTGCGCGGACGCCCGAAGATCGCCATCGCGGCGTTCATCGCGGGCGCTCGCGCGGCGCTCGACGCGATCGAGGCCGCCGACTACGACGTCCTCGCGGGAGCACCGCGCGCCGGGCGCTCGCGCCGGGCGCTCGCGCTCGCGCGGACGCTGCGCGCGGGTGGGGGGGTGCGCGGCAGTGAGTGATGCCGACGTGGCCGGGGCCTACGCGCACTGCGAGTCGCTCACGCGCGCGCAGGCCGCGAACTTCTACTACGGCATTCGCCTGCTGACGCGCACGAAGCGACGTGCGATGTGCGCGGTGTACTCGTTCGCGCGACGCGTCGATGACATCGGCGACGGCGCGCTCGAGCAAGCCGAGAAGCTGCGGCTGCTGGAGGCCGAGGCGCTCGTGCTGGGAGCGCTCGAGTCGCGGGCGCAGAGCGCCCCGGATGGCGATCCGGTCGCGGTTGCGTTGAGGGACGCGTATGAGCGCTTCGAGCTACCCGCGGGGGCTCTCGGCGAGCTGATCGAGGGCGTGCGCATGGACATCGAGGGCACCAGCTATGAGACCTTCGAGGAGCTCGTGCTCTACTGCAGGCGCGTCGCCGGGTCGATCGGGCGCGTGTCGCTTGCGATCTTCGGCCTTCGCGCCGGAGCCGGCGCCGACATGCCTGCCGCGCAAGCGCTCGCGGACGATCTCGGCGTCGCGCTGCAGCTGACGAACATACTGCGCGACATCGGCGAGGACGCGGAGAACGGCCGCGTGTACCTGCCCGGCGAGGATCTCCGCCGCTTCGGCCTCGTTCGCGGGGAGGAGCGGCGCAGCTCGAGCGAGATGCTCGCAGCGCTCGCGCAACGCTCGGGTGGCGTGCACGCGCGCGGTGGCGAGCTCGAGCGGCGCGAGCAGCTCGCATCGCTGATGGGCTTCGAGGCGCAGCGCGCGCGCGAGTGGTTTGCGCGCGGGATGGCGCTCGCCCCGCTGCTGGACCGGCGCTCGGCTGCGTGCGTGCTGGCGATGGCGGGCATCTATCGCCGCCTGCTCGAGCGCATCGCCGCGCACCCGCAGGAGGCCATGCGCCGGCGCATGTCGCTGCCGGTGCGCGAGAAGGCGTGGGTGGCCGCGCGCGGGATGCTCGGGGGAGCCGCAGGGTGAGCTCCGATCGACGTGTGGTGGTCGTCGGTGGCGGGCTCGCGGGGATCACCGCCGCGCTCGACTGCGCGGACGCCGGCGCGCCCGTGACCCTCCTCGAGGTGCGCCGCCGACTCGGCGGCGCTGCCTACTCGTTCGAGCGAGAGGGCCTGCACATGGACAACGGCCAGCACGTTTTCCTACGTTGCTGCGTCGCCTACCGCGAGCTGCTTCGCCGGCTCGGCAGCGAGCACCGCATCCGCCTTCAGGAGCGCCTCGAGATCCCGGTGCTGAAGCCGGGCGCGGCGACGGTGACGCTGCGCCGCAGCTCGCTGCCCGCGCCACTGCATCTCGCCGGGGCGCTTGCGCGCTACCGGCATCTCACGCCGGCGCAGCGCCTGGGCGCCGCGCGCGCTGCGCTCGCGCTGGCGCGCCTGCAGCCCGACGCTCGCGCCGCCGAGGAGCCGACCTTCGGCGAGTGGCTCGCGCGCCACGGTCAGAACGCCGCCGCCGTCAGCGCGCTGTGGGACCTGATCGCGCTTCCGACCCTGAACATCAGAGCCGCTCAGGCGTCGCTGGCGCTGAGCGCGTTCGTCTTTCGCACCGGACTGCTCTCGAGCGCCGGCGCCGGCGACATCGGCTTTCACGAGGCCACGCTCGGGGAGACGATCGGGACGCCCGCCGAGCGCGCGCTCGAGCAGGCCGGCGTAGAGCTGAGGCTCGGGTGGCGCGCGGAGCGCCTGGCGCGCAGCGCGGGCGCCATCGAGGTGGGCGGTCGCGGCGCGCGCGCGAGCGGCGAGGATGAGGATCTACCGGCGGGCGCCGGCGCGGCCCGCGAGGAGCTCGACGCGGTGAACGCGGATGCGGTCATCCTCGCGGTGCCGCACACGCGAGCCGCGGTGCTGCTCGAGCCGCTGCTCGGCGAGGCGGCCGCTCCGATCGCGCGCATCGAGAGCTCGCCGATCGTGAACCTGCACCTCGTGTATGACCGGCCCGTGCTCGAGCACCCGTTCGCCGCGGGCGTGGGCACGCCGGTGCAGTACCTCTTCGATCGGACGCACGCCGCCGGCGCGCCCGCGGGCACCCAGTATCTGGCCGTGTCGCTGTCGGGCGCAGAGCGCGAGATGCAGATGAGCGTGCCGGCGCTGCGCGAGCGCTACGAGCCCGCGCTGCGCGAGCTTCTTCCGCGGGCGCGCGAGGCGAAGCTCGAGACGTTCCTGGCCACGCGCGAGCACGCCGCGACGTTCCGCGCGTCACCCGGCGTGGGTGCGCGGCGGCCCGCCGCGCAGACCGGCGTGCCGGGCCTCGTCCTCGCGGGCGCTTGGACGGACACCGGCTGGCCCGCGACGCTCGAGGGCGCGGTCCTGAGCGGCCATAGTGCCGCGTCAGCGGCGCTGCGCGAGCTAGGCATCGAGCGCTCGGACGCGGTGCAGGCCATCGCCGGGGGTGAGCCGCGCGGCGCGGACTCGGCGGTCGGCGCCCCGGCTGCGGTGAGCCGATGAGCGAGCTGATGATCGTCGCGCCGCTGCGGATCGAGGCCGCGATCGTCGGCTGGGGGGCGCGTGGCGCGAGCGTGCACAAGTCCGGCATGGGGCCCGAGCACGCCAAGGCGGCCGCCGGCGAGCTAGCGAGGGGCACGGCCGCCGCGATGCTCGTCGTGGGCTTCTGCGGAGGCCTCGACTCGGCGTCGGTGCCCGGTGAAGTGATTGTCGCCGAGGAGCTCTACGCGGCGGGCGATGAAGGGCACGCCGAGGATCGGATCCGCTGCGAGCACGCGGGCGAGCTGCTCGCGCGCGTCACCGGGTTGGGCCTGAAGGTCCGCAGCGGGCCGATCGTGTGCGTTTCGCGCCTCGCGCTCGGCGAGCGCAGGGCGCAGCTGCACGCAGGCGGGGCGATCGCCGTGGACATGGAGTCCGTATGGCTCGCGCAGGCGGCCGGGAGCCGTCCGTTCGGAGTCGTCCGCGTCGTGCTCGACAGTCCCGAGCACGAGCTGCTGCGTCCGGGCGCAGCAGCCGGGGCGATCCGCGCGGCGCGGGCGCTTCGCCGCGTGGCGGGCGCACTTCACGACTGGACCCCCGGGGTCTAAGGTAGGCGAATGGCGGTCCGGATAAGGCAAAGCGCGCGCATGGGCTGGTATCTGATGAGCCAGCGCGCGAAAGGGCGCGAGAAGTTTCCCCTGATCGTTGAGCTCGAGCCGCTGTTCCAGTGCAACCTCGCATGCTCGGGCTGCGGCAAGATCCAGCATCCCGAGCACGAGCTGCGCCGGCGCATGCCGGTCGAGCAGGCGCTCAACGCGGTCGAGGAGTGCGGCGCGCCGATGGTCTCGATCGCGGGTGGCGAGCCGCTCATACACCCGGAGATCCACGTGATCGCCGCCGAGCTCGTCAAGCGCAAGAAGTTCGTCTATCTGTGCACGAACGCGTTGCTGCTCGAGCGCAAGCTCGAGAAATTCAAGCCGAGCCCGTATTTCGCGTGGGCGGTGCACATCGACGGCCTGCAGGAGCGCCACGATGCGTCGGTCGAGCGCGAGGGCGTCTTCGAGAAGGCCGTCTCCGCGATCAAGGCAGCGAAGGACGCGGGCTTTCGCGTGACCACCAACACGACCTTCTTCACGCACGACTCGCCAAAGACGATTCGCGAGGTGCTCGACTTCCTCAACGACGATCTGGGAGTCGATGAGATGATGATCTCACCCGCCTACGCGTATGAGAAAGCGCCCGATCAGGAACACTTCCTCGGCGTCCAGCAGACGCGCGAGCTGTTTGGTGAGGCGTTCGCCGACGGGCGGCGCAAGAAGTGGCGGCTCAACCACAGTCCGCTGTTCCTCGACTTCCTCGAAGGCAAAGCCGAATTCGACTGTACGGCCTGGGGTATCCCGAGCTACTCGCTGTTCGGCTGGCAGCGGCCCTGCTACCTGATGTCCGACGGCTACACCGAGACCTACAAAGAGCTCATCGAGACCACCGACTGGAGCGCCTACGGGCGTGGCCGCGACCCGCGTTGCGAGAACTGCATGGCCCACTGCGGCTATGAGCCCACCGCGGTGCTCGAGACCACGCGCTCGCTGCGCCAGTCGCTACGCGCTTTCGTCGGCTGAGTCGCCGCTGCGGCGGATATCGCGCCAGCTGAGGCCCTCGCCGAGCAGCGCAGGCACGCCCAGCACGAGCGCCGTAACCACCTCGACCGCCTGCAGGATGATGCCGTAGGCGAGACCCGGGCCAGCACCCACCCCGTAGGCTGCGAGCACCACCAGGCACGCAGCCTGAAAGACGCCGACGTTGGACGGCGTCGCCGGCAGGATCGCGCTGAGGTTGACCGCCAGCAGGATCGCGGCGGCGGCGAGCAGGCCCGCGTGCGGCTGCAGGCCGAGCGCGAGTATCACTGCGTAGCAGGCAAGCCATTGCAGCGCCCACGCGAGCAGCTGAGCGGAGACCGCGATCAGCCCGTAGCGGGGGCGCGCGAACACGATCAGGCCGCGCCTGGCGAGATGCAGTGCGCTCGTCACCCTGCTTGCCGCCAGCGCGATCCGACGCGAGCGCGAGCCGCTCGCATGCGCCACCAGGCGCGGGCCGGCGACGACCAGCGCCGCCACTGCGAGCGGCACGCCGAGCGCGACCGCGACGCCCACCGTGTGCCCCTGGAAGATCGGAACGCTCGTGAAGGTGATCGCGAGCAGCACGCCAAGCGCGAGCAGGTTGATGAGCGTCTGCGAGAAGACGGTGCCGGCGACGACCGGAAGCAGCTGTTTCCTGGGCCCGTCGAGCCGGCGCGTCAGCACGAGCACGCGCGAGGGCTCCCCGATCCGTCCCGGGAAGACCGCGGAGCCCATCACGCCGATCATCGTCGCGCGCACGACCGCGAGCCAACGCACCTGCGTCTCGGGCAGCGCGGCGCGCAGGGTCTCGTGCCACGACAGCGATCGCATCACGAGCGAGAGCGCCATCAGCGCAAGCGCCAGCGCTATCCATCCCGGGCTCGCGGTGATCAGAGCGTGCCCGACGCGGCCGAGGTTCAGCCTGGAGACGGCGAACGCGAGCAACGCTGCGACCAGCGCCACAGTGAGCACCACGCCCAGCCGCCTCGGCCGCCGGACCCGGCGCTGCTTGAGCGGGGGGTTCTCCGGCGCGCCCATGCGCCGGGGTGTATCAGGTCCAGCGCCCCGCTATCCTGCCGGGCGCAGAAAGGTCGGGCTCGCCTGGCCACGAGATCAAACACGTCCGCTTGACAAACAGCGCGCCATATCAGGGCGCGTCGCCGATCAGGAGCTCCGAGGGCTCTGGCGGCAGAGCAAGGTGGGGGTGCTCGCTGGCAGGCGGCGAGAACCAACGCTGGGCAATCGCGGTCGGGATGATGGCTGACAGCACGACTACGGTCACCAGCAGCGAGAACTGAGTCCGGTCGATGATATGGGCGGTGAGGCCATAGAGCGCGCTGATCGTGCCGAACGTCAGTCCCGTGCTCATCAGCAGCGTCGTGAACGTCGCGTTCGGTCCTGTGTGCCGTCGGGCGAGCGGGTACACGAGGCTGAGCTTCGGCACCATCTTCGCCGCGACCAGTAGGCCGAGCACGCCAAGGTTCGCGAAGACCGCCGTGAGCGAGACGTTCATGCCGCCGCGGAGGAAGAAGAACGGGGTGAGAAACGCGAACGCCACGACTCTCAGCCGCCGCTGCTCCTCCTGGTGGCGCTGGTAGTGGCGCGACATCACCAGCCCGAGGATGAATGCCGGCAGCACCGCCTGGCTGTTGGCGGCGGTGCCCAGGACCATCAGGACCAGGAGGATCGCGAAGACGAGCTTGATCTCCGGCTCTATCACCCGGTCGCCGTAGCGCCCAAAGAACTGCGGGGAGAGCTTCGGCAGGAGCACGATCAGCGCCACCGACACGACGAGGAACACCGGGAGCCAAGCGGTCGGCTTGATGAAGATCACCGAGAGCGCGATCACGGTGCACATGTCCGTCACGAAGCAGGCACTCATGATCAGCTTGCCGACGCGGACGGTGTTGAGCCCCGTCTCGACCAGCACGGCATAGACGACGGCGAGGCTGGTGGTCGAGAGGGCCGTGCCAGCGATCAGCGACGCTTTCGTCGTCCAGCCGAGAGGCCCGAGCGCGATCAGCGTCGCTGCCACGAACGGTCCGGCGAAGGACACGAAGCCGATGGTCATCGAGGCACCGAATCGCTCCCGGAAATCGTCCGGGTCAACCTCTGCCCCGGCCAGGAACGTGAGCACGACCGAGGCGAAGCCCGCTAGGAACACGAGCCAGCTCTGGTTCGGATCGAGGTTGAATGTGTTGCCGAGCACTATCCCGAGCGTCAGCTCGATGAGTGCGACGGAGATGCCCACCTCGACCGAGACCATGCTGGCGAGCAGCGCCGCACTGATGAGAACGGCGGCGAGTTGGATGACTGTCATCTTCGGACCTCCACGATGCGTCGTTGGACGTTGTCGTAGAGGCCATCAGCGGCGTCGCCGCGGTTTCCGGACCTCGGCTCTGGCGCCGGACCGTAGAGCGAGCCTCATCGCTCTCCCCGCAGCCTAGCCGAGCAAGGGCGCTCGCGGGGGACGCCCGGCTCCCACACCTAGGTCTCGAGCATGAGCGTGACCGGGCCGTCGTTGACGAGCTCGACCGCCATCTCGGCTCCGAATATGCCTTTCGCCGCGCGCGCGCGCTGACAGAAGCACTCGTACAGCGGCTGCGCGTGCTCGGGCCGCGCAGCGGCCGTGAAGCTGGGCCGGTTTCCCCTGCGCGTGTCACCGTAAAGCGTGAACTGGCTCACGCAAAGGATCTCGCGCTCGCCGAGCGCCTCGTTCATCTGGCCGTCGGCATCCGCGAAGATGCGCAGCGCGCGCACCTTCGCCGCAAGGCATTCGGCGCTGTCGCGATCGTCGCCCGCGGCCACTCCGAGCAGCACGAGCAGCCCCGGCCCGATCGTCGCGATCATCTCATCGTCGATGAGCACCGCTGCGCGGGTGACTCTCTGCACGAGCGCGCGCACGTCCGCGATTATGCCACCGGGGTTCGGCTCCCGCCGGCGGCTCGATCACCTCGAAGGAGCCGTCGTCGAGCACGATCACCCCGCCATGGCGAAGCCACCCGCGCGCCGCAGCCGGGCCGCTGAGCACCGCCGCCTTGGCGTACACCTCGGCCATCAGCGCGCTCGGGGCGAGCGCGGTCGCCTGGACGACGCCCGTGAACGCAGGCTGCCCGCAGGACGGGTCAAGCAGATGGTGCGCGGGCGAGCCGTGCACGTCAAGCCAAGCGCGCCTGCCGATGCCGCTCGTGGCCACGCCGGTGCGCGCGCGCGAGAACGTGTGCAGCGTGCTCCCGTCGAACGGGCTCTCGACCTCGACCGCGCGTGCGACGGCGTCAGCTCCGCCGAGCATCAGATCGCCACCGCAGTCGACCGCGAAGCTCGCGTGGCCTGTCAGCTGCGCGGCGAGCACGTCGGCAAACAGCCCTTTGGCGATGCCACCGCTGTCGATCTCCAGCCCCGGCGGGCGCACGATCACATGCTGCTCGCTGTCAACCTCGATCAGCTCCCACAGCGCCGGGACGCGTGGACTGGCGCTTCTGCGCGGCGGAGCGAGCCGCAGCGCATCGGCCAACCGCAGCGAGCTGCGGATAGCGCCGGAGTAGCCCGCCGACTCGATCTGCTCGAGGAGCGTCGCGTCGATGAGCCCGCCGCTGGCCGCGCCGGCGCGTCGCACGGCGGCCGCGAGCTGCGCCATCAGCGCGCTTGCGGGCACCGACGTTCGCGGATCGCGGTTCAGCAGCGAGAGCTCACTCTCGGGCGAGAATCGCGAAAAGCGGGCGTGCCACGCGAGCATGCTGCGCCTGCAGTGCGCAACCGCCTCGCGCGCGCTGCGTTGCTCGCATGCGCCGCTGACCAAGACCGCGCATGAGCTGCCGAAGCACGCGAACCTCTCGATCGCCTCGCCGCCGCTCATCAGGACTGTTTGGTCGTGACCGCGGAGACGCCGGAGGATTCTTCGCTGCCTGCGCTGGATTCGCCGCTCGGCGTTTCTGCGGCGCTTGAGGATTCGCTGCTGGAGGATTTCGCCGCGCTCGAGGATTCGCTGCTCGGCGATTTTGCAGAGCTCGCGGATTTGGTGGCGCTCGAGCCAGACACTTGCGTGGCGGTCGCCGCGGTCCTTGAGAGGGCTGGATCGTGGCCGGTTGCGAGCTGTACATAGATCCCGAGAAACGCGGCGCTGAACAGCGCGGCGCTGAAACCGGCGACCGTGCGTCGGATGCGCCGCGCGCGTGCGCGTATCGCGGCCCTGCGCGCTCGGGCGAGCGCCTTCGCGTCCAGCTGCCCGGCGGACGATTGCGTGCTCATCGCGCGCCTCCCGGCTGCGGGATGGAAGGTGCGCTGAGCCAGCGACTCGCGAGCAGAGCCAGGGCCGGCACCACCCCGATCGCGGTCATCGCGAGGAACCAGCTCTGACCGGCGTCGGTGCCCTCGCCAAGCGCGTGCACCACGCCAAGGATCCACGCAAGCGCCGTGAAGCGGTGCAGCTTGCGCCAGCGCTGCGCCCCGATACGTGTGCGCGCGTAGTAGGAGAGGCCGAGCAGCGCCAGCGCCCAGAAGGCGACGATGCCGGTGCTCGTCCAGAATGTCTTGTAGCTGCCGAGGAAGGGAATGGCGATATCGCCGAGGCTTGGGTGCACGTATGCGTCCCCGAGCAGCGTGAGTCCGTGAATGGCGATCGCGGCGAGCGTGGCGAGCGAGAGCGCCTCGTGTGCGACGCGCAGGTCGGGCTTGCGTCCTTTGACGAGGCGTCCGCCCATCAACAGGCCGATGCAGACCGACGCGCTCGAGAGCAGGAGCGCGACGATCCCTGCCGCCCTGCTGGCGATCCAGTAGAGGTGGGGTCCGGTGGCTGTTGCGAGGAGAGCTGTCTGGGGAGTTGCCATTGAAGTCATCTCTGCGTTGGCTGGAAGGAGGGTGAGCGGCTGGGGGTTCGGGTCGCGTTACGCGCGGCCCGCGAGCGGCGCCCGGCGGCGCCGCTCGCGGGCTCTCTTTACGCGCTGGCTAGGCGCTTGCGCGCAGGACGGTCAGGGGACGAGGGCTGCCGGCACGAGGACGGGCGGTCGCTTGCACGCGCGGCGCAGATGGGGAGACGATCGCAAGCTCCACCTGGGCGGCGTGGGGGGTGAGCAGCCGCGCGTGTGACATCACGAACGCGACGATCCCGATTACGGCGATGTCTGCGAGGAGGATTGCTGCTACGGCGAGGGGGAGGGACATGGCTGGCCTTTCGGTTGCTTTCACTGACTCACGCAGTGTCGAGGGGCAACCTCAGGCGAACATGCACGCAAGCTGAGAGCTGGCTTAAAAAGCGTGGCGCTCAGGTGGCGGCGGGCGCGGAGGGCGCCTTCGGGAGCCGCACGGAGAACAGCGCGCCGCCGCCGCTGGCGTTCGACGCGCTGATCTGCCCTTCGTGGGACTCCACGACAGCTTGCGCGATCGAAAGCCCGAGCCCCGCTCCGGCCTTGCCCCGGCCGCGCCCTCCCTCGTTGCGCCAGAAGCGCTCGAACAGCGCTCCGTCGGAGGCCGGCGGCAGGCCCCGGCCGTGGTCGCGCACGCTCAGCGTGGCACTCGAGCCCTCGTCCTTGACCGCAACCTCGACGGCGGTTCCCGCTGGGGTGTGCACGAGCGCGTTTCGCATCAGGTTGGCGAGTACCTGGCGTAGCTGATGCTCCTCGCCTGCGACGATCGCGCTCTGCGGTGCGCTGAGGCTTATCTGCCTCTCCGGCGCGGTCGCGCGTGCGTCCTCGACTGCGTCTCGAGCGAGCGCCGCCACGTCGACGGGCGCTCGCTGTGGACTCGGTGTCTCGTCGAGCCGCGCGAGCGTCAGCAGATCCTCGACCAGCACGCCCATGCGCTTGGACTCCTCCTCGATGCGGCGCATCGCGAGCTCCGTGCTCGCGGCGTCCCCGGTCGCGCCCATGCGAAACAGCTCGGCGTAGCCTCGGATCGAGGCCAGCGGGGTGCGCAGCTCGTGCGACGCGTCCGCGAGGAACCGACGCAGGTGCTCTTCGCTGGCGGCTCGAGCCGCGAACGCCTGCTCGAGCCGGTCGAGCATCCTGTTCAGCGCAAGGCCGAGCCGGCCGATCTCGGTGCGCGTCGTGGCAGGACTCACGCGCCGCGATAGCTCGCCTGCTGCAATCTCACCCGCGGTGGCCTCGATGCGATCGAGCGGGCGCAGCCCGACCCGCACGACGAAGAACGCGCTCAGCCCGATCGCCGCGAGCACGCCGGCGATTACGAGCGCCTCCACGAGGCGCAGGCGGCTGAGCGTCTGGTCGACCTCGTGTAGCGGGACCGCGACGATCGTGAGCCCGCTGTCCTCGGGATCGTGCGCCGCATAGACCCTGTATTGCAGACCGGATGAGCCGGACGAGCCGACGGTGAACGCACTCCCCACCTGCACGCGAGCGGGGATCTTGGGCGCCGCCGGCGCCGCCTGCCCGTAGCTGATCAGGACATGACCGAGCGTCTTGCCGCTGGCGTCGCGGCGCTCTCCGTAGGTTCCCGGCGGCAGGTTGACGCTGGGTGCACCGCCTCCCGGACCGAAGCCGCCTGGACCTCCGCTCCTGCCCTGCTGTGGCGCTCCGGCTTGGCTGCCCTGCGAGCGCGTCAGCTGCGGCGCGAAGCCGGCGCGATCGAGCGCTATCGACAGCGCGGGAGTGGCGCCCTTCGCCTCCTGGTCGACGCGTCCGAGCAGGAACGAGCGCTGCTCGGCGTACGTCGCCAGGGCCATGAGCAACAGCCCCGCGGCCGCCAGCGCGAGCACGCTGAGGAGCACGCGCGCGCGCAGGGAGGCCATCAGGAGCGGGGGGCTTTGAGCGCGTAGCCGACGCCCCGCACCGTGCTGATCAGCGGCGGACCGTGCGCGTCGAGCTTCTTGCGCAGGTAGCTGATGTAAGTCTCGAGCACGCGACCGTCGCCACCGAAGTCGTAGTTCCACACGTGATCGAGCAGCTGCGCGCGCGTCATCACGCGGCGCGGGTTGAGCATCAGGTAGCGCAGCAGCCGGTATTCGGTCGCGGTCAGCTCGATCGGCGCGCCTGCGCGAGTGACCTCGCGGGACTCCTCGTCCATCTCGAGGTCTTCGAACACCAGGCGTCCCGACTCTGGTGCCGCGTCGCCCGTGCGCCGCAGGATCGCGCGGATCCGCGCGATCAGCTCCTCGAGGCTGAACGGCTTGGTCATGTAGTCATCGCCGCCGCCGGTCAGGCCGCGGATCTTGTCCTCGGTGGTGTCGCGCGCCGTGAGGAAGATGATCGGCACCCCCGCGCGCTGCGCGCCGAGCCGCTCGGCGACGTCGAACCCCTCCATGTCGCCCAGCATCACGTCGAGCACCACCAGATGCGGCTTGAACTTCGCGACCGCTGCGAGTGCCTCGCGCCCGCTCCCGGCGCCCTCCACGGTGAAGCCGTGAAAGCGCAGGGCCATCGAGACGACCTCGAGCAGGTTCGGCTCGTCGTCCACGACGAGCACCCGCTGTCCCGCGGCGCTCTCAACCATGGCTATGCGACCTCCTCGAGTCCACACCCAAGACGGTTCGGGCGTGGGTGTCCACAGCGCTCCTGTTCATCGCGTCCTCGCATGCTCTCCGGTTGACCTGACTCACAGGATCGCCACGTCGCGTGAGCGTATCCCGTGGAGATCCTGGGAGTTTGCTGAGAGAGCAGGTGCGCGCGCGGCGGAGCTCTGCAGAACGCAAGTGACGCGGCCGCGAGCCGGTCGAGGAACCCGTCCATCGGACCCGAGGGCCCTCAGTCTGGGTGGCGCGGCCTCACACCTCAGTGGCCTCGCTCTTCACGGCTCGCAAACCGCGTCTGTGCAAACGTAGGGTGTGCTGCAGGCGATTTCAACGGGGCTGCTCGAACGATCCTGCACGTTGCGAGAAAAACCGGCGAGCCGAGCTCGACCGCGATCGTCCGCGAGCAGCTGTAGCCGCTAGCGCGTCGCTCTAACCTGCGTCCGCATGCGCATAGCGGCGGAGCCCTTCGCGAATCCAGTCGGGGAGCTCGGTCTTGCGCCAGGTGTCGGTGGCGACGCAGACGTGGCGCAGCGTGCCGGAGACGAGCAGCTCCTGCTCGCGCAGCACGTCGATCTGCGTGGTGACCGCGCTCGTGCCGATGCGCGCCACCTGCGCGCTCAGGAGCAGCTCGTCGTCGTAGCGCGCCGGGGCGCGGAACACGAGATTGGCCTCTGCGACGACCGCATCGAGGCCGCGCTCGACCATCTCCTGCCACGGCCCCACGGCAGCGCGCCACAGCTCGGTGAAGACCACGTCGAAGTACAACAGGTAGTTGGCGTTGAAGACGATCCCCTGCGGGTCGCACTCGCCGTAGCGCACACGCAGTTTCTCTACGAACGGGCCGGGCACCGTGCGCACACCCTATCCGCGCCCTCAGCCGGCGAGCTCCCCGTGTGCGTCTTGCGCAGCGAGTGCGCCGAAGCGGGCTAGTCGTGGCGATCGATCTCGAACCACATGTACGGCAGGCTCTCCTCCGCCTCGACCCCCCAGCGGTCGGCGAGCCTTTCGAGCAGCATCACGTCATAGCGTGGGCCCTCGGGCTCGAGCGGCGGAAGCAGCAGGTTGCGGGGTCCCTCGAGCTCGACGCGCACGACGTCCGCGGGCATCCAAACGCGAAGCTCGACAGCCTGCTCGCCCTGGTGCTCGCACTGCTGAACGGCCCGCGTGACGAGCTCGCTCGTCAGCAGCGTGACCGCGTCGCGCAGGTCAGGCGAGGGGCGATCGACCCGCGCGATGTGAAAACGCGCCTCGCGCGGCGCGTAGGGGTCCAGGCGCACGTGTATCGCGAGATCCGGTGCGTGCAATGCGACAGGCATATCTCAGACGAATGCCCGTCAGAGGCCAGATGCAAACCGGATATGGACGGATTTCCTAGCGGCAAGCGATCGTGCGCGGTCGGCTCTGCGCTCACCCGTGGCGCGCGAGCTGTGCCATCTGCTCGAAGGCCTCCAGCGGATTGACCTCCGAGGGCTCGCCGGCGTCCTCGCGGTAGATGCTCTCGATGTTGACCACAACGCGCTCCGCATCGTGCCAGTCCGCCCAGCGGTCAAGTGACATCGAGCGCGCCGCCTCGAGTGCGCCCATTCCCTGGGCTCTGCGCGCGCGAGCCTCCTGATAGAGATATTCGAAGTACGCCTTCAGCTCTCGCACGGCCGAGGGCTGCGCGAGCGGCCCGTGACCGGGGACGATCACTCGCGGGTCCATCTCGAGGATTCGATCGCACGCAGCGATCCAGTTCGAAACCGGGCCCGCCCATGCGATCGGGTGTGCCTCCGCGAAGAGGATGTCGCCCGAGAACAGGACGCGCTCATCCGGCACATGCACGAGCGTGTCTCCGCGCGTATGCGCCGGACCCACCTCGATCAGCTCCAGGGTGCGCTCGCCCACGCGCAGGGTCAGATCGCCGCTGAAGGTCTCTCCAGGCGGCTCGAGCTCGATCCCGGTGAAGTCGAACGCGCCGAAGCAATCGAGGAAGAACGCTCCCAGCTCGCCCATCCCGGGCGCCTGCTCGACGAGCGCGGCCATCGCGGCCGGCGGGAGCGTGGTCATCTCCTGGGCTGTGCGCTCGGAGGCGACGATCCTCGAGCCGCGCAGGAGCTGGTTGCCGTAGCAGTGATCGCCGTTGGCGTGCGTGTTGACGAGCGTGTCGATCCGAGCTGCCGCCGGCACCGCGTCGCGCATCGCGCGCAGCATCTCCTCGGTCAGCGCGAGGTCGAAGAGCGTGTCGACGAGCAGCGTCTGCTCGCCGTCTGAAACCAGGCCCGCGTTGCTCCACCCCCAGCCGCCGTCGGGTTGCAGATAGGCATATAGGCCCTCGCCGACCTCGTGCAGACCCTTGACGTAGCTCATCTCAGCGGGAGCCTCTCCCGGCGCCCCGAGGTCAGGCGACGTTCGCGCTCTGCGGCGCGTTCTCCTGCGCCCAGCTGACGATCGCGCCCGAGCCGGTGATCACCTCGCCGTCGTCGAGCACCATGATCGGGACGCCGCGCTGTCCACTGAGCCGCTCGATCTCGGCGCGGTCCCGGGCACGCGTCGACCACGTCCATAGCTTCAGCGTGCCGCCTTTGACCGTCTTGTGCTCGTAGGAGTGGCCTGCGTCATCGAGCGCTTTGGCTGCCCGCCCACATGGGTGGGCGAGCGGGCCCGGCAGCCCGCCGAAGGACTTTCCATCCGCGCACGTGTAGAGGACCATGGCGACATCCTAGCCGCGAGCGCCGTCGGCCGCACGGCGAGATTCCAGCGGCGCCGCGCGGGCGCTCAGCTGAGCCGCGAGAGCCAGATCTGGTGCACGATCCGTACGCGCACCTCCGCCACGCCATGGCGGCGAAGCAGGCCCTCCGCGTCGGCCAGCAGCTCGCTACGCCGCTTCGGCTCGAGGATGCCGACCCAGCTGAGGCTCGACAGATACGCGAGGATGCGCTCCCGGTCGCTGCTCTGCTCGTCGCTCAGGGTCAGCTCATGCACCGGGCCGAAGGCATCGTCCTCCTCCACCGCGGCGGCGGCGCTCCGCTCCCCGAAAGCTGGATGCTCAGGACGCCCGCTCATGAGCAGCTCCCCGAGCTCTTGGCCCCACGCGCCGTCGAGAACCGGCGTCGTGCGCAGGATCGCCAAGCCGCCGCGCGCTCTCAGCACACGGCGAATCTCTCCGAGCGCCTTGGCCTCCTCGAACCAGTGGAAGGAGTCCGCGGCGAACACGGCCTGAGCCGCGCCATCCTCGAGCGGGATCGCCTCTGCAACACCGGCGCGAACGCGCTCTGCACCGATCGCCTGCGCCAGCAACGCGCGCATCGACTCGAGCGGCTCAACTGCGGTCACATCGAGCCCGCCGGCAAGCAGGGCACGCGACAGCTGACCCGTGCCCGCGCCGAGCTCGAGCACCGGCGCCCCCGTCCCCAGTTCCAGTCGACTCATGAGCTCGCGCACCAACTCCACCCCGTATGCGGGTCGGCCCTTCTCGTAGGCATCGGCGTCGCTGAAGCCCCCGACCAGCGGGTGCAGAGCAGATGCGGGGCGCTCGTCCATGAGCGTGAAGATAGTGCTCGACAGCGCTCGATCGCGGCCGGCCGCGCTCCACGCGCGCGCTGTAAAGCCGTGGCGGGAGTTTGGTGAGCGGCGCGAGCGGGTATGGCGCAGTGGTCGGGTGAACGACGGAGCAGAGACCGGGGGTGGGGTGTTGCAGCCGGCGGGGGATGGGAATGGTGCGGCGGTGCGGCGTCGCGTGGCTGCGCGCGGTGTCTCGGCGCTCAGCCTGCTCGCGCCGATCTTTGCCCTCTGCGCCCCGCAGGTGGGCCTCACCGCAAAGCTGAAATCGCTCAGCGAAGAACCGCTCGAGATCAAAGCGAAGGCCTAGCACGGAGGCGCGAGGCCGACTCGCATACGCTTCCTGGGAATGGATGCGCTGACACAGCTGCGCGAGCGGATGGCCGAGCTCTCGGATCTGCAGAGCCTGGAGATGCTCGCTGCATGGGATCAGCTGGTGATGATGCCGAGCGAGGGCGGAGCAGCGCGCGCGCAGCAGCTTGCGACGCTCGCGCGCATCACCCACGAACGCTCGACCGACGAGGGCATCGGTGCGCTGCTCTCGGATCTCGCCGGCGCGGAGCTCAGCGAGCTCGACGCGGACATCGTGCGCCTCGCGCGCCGCGACTGGGAGCGGGCGGGAAGGGTGCCGTCCGATCTCGCGGCAGATCTTTCCCGCGCGCATGCGGAGGGTCAGGAGCGCTGGCAGCTGGCGCGCGCCGAGGATGACTTCGCGGCGTTCGCGCCATCGCTTCAGCGCAACATCGAGCTCGCACAGGCATACGCCGGCTGCGTCGCCGAGGGCGATCAAGGCGCCTATGACGCCCTTCTCGGCGACTATGACTTCGGCCTGCGCAGCGAGGAGCTGCGCCGTCTGTTCTCCGCGCTCGCCGATGCGCTGGGAGCGCTCGTGGCCGAGGCGCGGGTCAACTCGCCGCGACTGCAACTGGAGGTGCCGGTGACCGTGCAAGAGGCCGCCGTCGCGGGGACGCTGCGCCGGCTCGGGGTCGATGACGACAGCTGGCGTGTGGACGTCTCGACGCACCCTTTCATGGCGGAGATGAGCCGCTGCGACACGCGCCTGACGACCCGCTACAACGACGGCAACCTGGAGTCGCTGCTGAGCTCGCTGCACGAGTACGGCCACGCTCTCTACGAGCGACAGATCGATCCTGCGCTCGAGCGCACGAACCTCGGGCGCGGCACGTCGATGTCGATCCACGAGTCTCAGAGCAAGTTCTGGGAGAACCACGTTGCGCGCCATCCGGCCTTCGCAGAGGTGCTCGCGGGCGAGCTGACGAGCGCCGGCACTGCGATCGCGCCAGGTGAGCTTCACGCGGCGCTGGTCGGCGTCGAGGAGTCGCTGATCCGCGTATCGGCGGACCCGTTCACCTACCCGTTGCACATCATTCTGCGATTCGAGCTCGAGCGGGCGCTGATCGAGGGCGATCTCGCGGTTGGCGATCTGCCGACGGCGTGGCGAGACGGCATGCGCCGCCTGCTCGGCCTCGAGGTGCCATCGGACGCGCTCGGCTGCCTGCAGGACATCCACTGGGCGGCTGGCAGCTTCGGCTACTTCCCGAGCTACGCGCTCGGATGCCTGATCGCCGCGCAGCTGTGGGAGGCGATGCAAGCGGAGCTGGGGTCGCTCGAGGAGGATCTCCGTCGCGCGGAGGTCACAGCGATCCAGCGCTGGCTCGGCGAGCGCGTGCACAGCTGCGGGCGCCGCCTCGACACGATCCCGCTCGTCGAGAAGGCGACAGGCCGGGGTCTGGAGATCGAGCCGTTCCTGCGCTACGTCGAGCCGCTCGCCGCTCCCAGCTCCGGCGGCTGACGCGATCTACCCACGGCCGGCGAGCTGCTCGCCGCCGCGCGCCGAGCGCATCGAGTGATCCGTTTGGATGACACGCGCGTATGCGCCTCTAGAGAACTCTTCTGAAAGGGGAACCAGATGTCCACGAGCAGGCTCGAGAACCCAACCAGTCGCCGTCAATTCCTTCATCGTGCCGCCGCGACGGGGGCCGGCGTGATGGTGGGCGCCAGCGCGCTCGACGCGCTCGCACCGTCGTTTGCAGCCGCGAAGAAGGCGGGTGTGAAAAAGCGCGACCGCGAAATACTCGTCGCCGCGCAGATCGCCGAGGCACTCGCGGTGACGACCTACACCAACATCATCAACGTCGCGCCATTCTTCGCCCGGCTCGCGCCGGACGACCAGGGCTACCTCAGGCAGGCGCGCGAGGAGGAGATGTCCCACTACCTGCTCGAGGAAGGCGTCACCAAGAAGCCCTCGCCGTTCACCACCTTCTATTACCCGGCGAACATGTTCGCCGACGCGCAGACGACCCTCAACGTGCTCGTCACGCTCGAGGACGCGTTCATCGCGGCATACCTCGTCGGTGTGCGCAACTTCAGCACCCCCGATCTGCGCGTCACCGCGGCTCGGATCATGGGCATCGAGAGCGACCACCGCACGCTCGCGCGCGTCGTAGCGCCGGGCGTCGCCGCGCAGGATGGCGGACCGATCGAGAAGGTCACGGGCATCCAGGGCAAGGCCGAGAGCGTCGATCCGCCGAACAACAACGGCTACGAGCGGACGCTGAGCTGGAAGAGGATCGCAAAGGCGGTGGAAGCGCTGACGCCGTTCGCGAGCAAGACCGCTGCCGCGAAAGCGGGCTTCGACACCAGCAAGCCGTACGTGTTCCAGTCGTTCAAGCCGACGCTGCCCGAGCCGCTCGGCGAATTCCACTCGTTCCTCGGCTGACCCGAGGAATGTAAAACGACGCTGGTGCAGCGCGATCGACGCAATGCCCAGCAGGCCGGCCCCGGGAATGCTCCGTCGCTGCGATGCGGCGGCGGAGCATTCTGAAGCGTTCCTGATCCGCTTCGGCGGCTGAGCCGTAAGACTCTCCAGAATGCTTGCAAGGAGCCTCCTCCCACGCCGCGCTCACGCACGCGATCTCGCCGACGAGGAGCTCATGCAGCTCGCCGCAGAAGGTCACGCGCACGCCTTCGAAGTCGTCTTCGATCGCCACGGTGGCATCGCGTTCTCGCTCGCCTACCGCATGTGCGGCCGCCGCGCGATGGCCGAAGACGTCGCGCAGGAGGCGTTTCTCGCGCTGTGGCGCAGCGCAGGACGTTACGACGCGAGCCGCGGGAGCGTGCGCTCGTGGGTGCTGAGCGCCGTTCACAACCGCGCGATCGACGCGCTGCGCCGCGGCATCGTCCGCGACCGGCGCCAGCTCGACGACGAGGGAGCCGCCGAGCGCGTCGCGGACGCTCGCAGCACCGACGGGGAGGTGCTCAGGCGCGAGGAGGCGCGGACCGTGCGGAGCGCGCTGCGCGAGCTGCCCTCGGAGCAGCAGCAGGTGATCGAGCTCGCGTACTTCGGTGGCTTCACGCATTCGCAGATCGCCGAGCTGTTGCAGCTTCCGGTCGGTACGGTCAAGGGCCGTATGCGCCTCGGCTTGGGCAAGATGAGGATCGAGCTTGACCGCGGCGCGGGGGCGGCGGTATGAGTCCGCGCGAGGACGGCCCCCCACGCAGCGACTGCGGCGCCGACGTCGGCGCGTACGTGCTCGGCGCGCTCGAGCACGAGGAGGCACGGGCGTTTCGCGCGCACATGGACAGCTGCGTCGTGTGCCGCGAGGAGGCTGCTGCGCTGCGCGCCGCCGTCGAGGCGCTGCCGCTGAGCGCGCCACAGCTCAAGGCTCCACGCACGCTTCGCCGACGCGTCTTCTCAGAGCTCCGTCCGCAGCAGGGGCGAGCGCGACACCCCGCGCGCAAGCGCGTGGCAGCGCGCGTGAGGCTGCGCCCTGCCGCGGCGCTGGCAGGCGCGCTGGCAGTCGCGGCGGCTGCGATCGGCGTCGTGGTCGGCTCGAGTGGCAGCTCGACCCGGGTCATCCGCGCGAGCGTCGTCGCGCGCGACGCGAGCGCGGTCGTGAGCCTCTCGCATGGCTCTGCGCAGCTGATCATCCACGGGATGCCGCCGCCACCGCCGGGCAAGGTCTATGAGGTATGGCTGAAACGCGGCGCCAGCGCGCCGGCTGCGACCGACGCGCTGTTCAGCGTGACCGCGCACGGTGATGCCGCGGTCGTGGTGCCCGGGGACCTGCATGCGGTCAACGAGGTGCTCGTCACGCCCGAGCGGATCGGTGGGAGCCGCGTGCCGACGCACGCCCCCGTGATCCTCGCCCGTCTCAGCTGACGCGCCTTTCAGCTGATGGGTCTCACGCGGCGCGCGTCAGCTGTGCCCTGCGTTTTGCGGCGCGGACTGCTTCTGTAAGCGTGTCGATGTCATACACGCCGTAGTGGCGGCGGCCGTTGATGAAGAACGTCGGCGTCCCCGACACGCCGCTCTCATCGGCGCTGGCGACGTCCTCGAGCACGCGCGCGCGGTGCGCGCCGCTGCGCAGCTCCTCCTCGAAGCGCTCGAGATCGAGGCCGAGCCGCCGCGCGTGCTCCACGAGCGCGCCGGGCGAGAGCTGATCCTGATGGGCGAGCAGCGCGTCGTACATCTCCCAGAAGCGACCCTGTGCTGCTGCCGCCTCGGATGCTTCGGCTGCGAGCTGCGCCCGGGGGTGTACGTCGTTGAGCGGAAGGTGACGCCACACGTAGCGCACGTCGTCGCCGAGCGAGGTCAGAAGCTCGCGCACCACAGTCTCGGCCTGCCCGCAGAACGAGCACTCGAAGTCGCCATACTCCAGGAGCGTGACCGGCGCGTCATCGGGCCCACGCGCGTGATCGCGCGCGTGATCGACGTCCTCGGAGAGGTCGGGGATGTCGGCGGCGGTTCGCACGAGCTGACGCGCGCGCATGGCTTTCGGCAGCCGCTTGACCGCCCTCAGCACGAGCCACGTGAGCGCCAACGCGAGCGGCACGGTCGCGAGCGCGCCGAGCTTGGCCTCGCGCAGCGCCTCGCCGCTGAACGCGAGGCTCGAGATGAGCAGCGAGATCGTGAAACCGACGGATGCGCAAGCGCCGCCCGCCAACAGGATTGGTCCGGTCAGCGGCGAGCGCGGCCCGTGCAGCGAAGGCCGCGAGGCGAGCCACGACCCGCCGACGATCCCCACCGGCTTGCCCGCCAGGTAGGCGACGACGATGCCGAGCGTGATCGGGGAGCTGAGCGCATGATCCAGCAGGCTGCTGGTGAGGTGAACGCCGGCGTTCGCGAGCGCGAACAGCGGCACGACGAGGTAGCTCACCCACGGATGCAGCTCATACTGCAGGCGCTCGTTGGCCGAGATCGCCGAGATCACTCCCTGCTGGACCGAGCGCGCGAGCTCGGGAGTCGGCTGCTCGCGGAACGAGTGCGCGAGCTCGGTGGCACGCTCCAGGTCTCCGCGGGCAGGGGGATAGGCGCTCGTGGCCAGGCCGATGATGAGCCCTGAGATGATCGGATCGACACCCGATCTGAACATCGCGACCCACGCCGCGATCGCCACCATCACAGACACTGCTCGCCGCCCGACGGGCAGGTAGCGCAGCGCGAGCAGAGCGCCGAACAGCCCGACGGCGACGGCCAGTGCGACCAGCGAGACGTGGCTGGTGTAGACGATCGCGATGACGAGCAGCGCGCTGAGATCGTCGACCACCGAGAACGTCAGCAGGAAGACGCGCAGGCGCGTGGCCGAGCGCGGGGTCAGCAGCGCGAGCACGCCGAGCGCGAAAGCGGTGTCGGTCGACATCGCCGCGCCCCAGCCGTGTGCCCCGGCCCCGCCCGCGTTGACCGCGAGGTAGATCGCAACGGGGACGAGGATCCCGCCGGCGGCGGCGAACAGCGGCAACGCCAGGCGGCGTCGCTCGCGCAGCTCACCGAGGTCGAGCTCGCGCTTGGTCTCCAGGCCGACGACGAGAAAGAAGAACGTCATCAGCCCTTCGTTGACCCAGTGGCGCAGGTCGCTCGTTAGGCCCAGATCGCCGATGCGGATCACGAGCTTGGTCGTCCACAGCGATTCGTATGAGTGCGTGCCGACGTTGGCCCACGTCAGCGCCGCGACGGTCGCGACGAGCATGACGAGCGCGCCACCCGTCTCGGTGGCGAGGAAGTCGCGCACCGGTGCGGCGAGGTTGCGGCCCCATGCCGTCCGTCCGCCGTAGGAGCCTGTCCTCGCATCTGCGCTCACGCGGCGCGATTATCACAGCGGGCCGATACGCTCGTCTCGATGAGCGCGCCCCAAGCGGAGCCTCCGAGCCCAGAGCGTGAGATCCAGCTGAACGATCCGCACACGCTCTACCGCCGCTGGGAGGACTCACAGTGGTCGCCATACGCGATCGACCTTGACGCCGACGCGGAGCAATGGAAGGCGATGTCGAGCGCCGATCGGCAGTTGATCTTCTACGTGCTCAGCTCGCTGATGGTCGCCGAGGAGCGGATCACGACGAAGTTCTCGGGGCTCGTAGGCGCGTACGGGACCGAGGAGGAAGCAGCGTTCCTGTCCACTCAGCAGGTCGACGAGGCCCGTCACATGCAGTTCTACGCGCGCTTGCAGGATGAGGTGATCGCGGCTCCCGCGGCGATCGCCTCACACGTTGAGCGCGCCCGCGCGCAGGTCTCCGACGCGTTTCGCGAGCTGTTCGACGTGCAGCTCGTGCGAGCGCACGAGGCGCTCGTCAGAGACCCGGACGCGGTCGAGGCGAAGGTTCGCTTCGTGACGCTCTACCACCTGATCCTCGAGGCGACGCTCGGTCTGACCACGTTCAAGTTCACGACGGAGCACCTGAACCGCGAAGGACTGCTCCCCGGCTTCGTCGAGGGGTACTCGCGGATCCATCACGACGAGACGCGTCACATCGGCTATGGCGTGTGGTTCCTGCGCGAGACCATCCGCTCGCAGCCGCAGCTGGCCGAGACCGTGCGCGCGACGCTGCGCGAGCTGCTGCCGTCGGTGGCGGCCTCGCTCGCGCCGCCCGACACGAGCGCGGGGACGGATTTCGAGGCGATCGGTGCGGACAGCGAGGAGATTCGCGCGTTCGCGCTGGAGGGCCTGACCAGACGGCTCGAGATCATCGGGGTCCCGCTCGGCACGCTCTGAGCCGGCCGCGCGTCGAGGTGTAGCCGACGGCACAGCGCGGTGATCGAGGCGCGGTGTAGGTTACGGCGATGCTCACTCTCACAGGCCTTGAGGAGGTCAAGTCCCACGTTGGCAAGGAGCTGGGCGTCAGCGGATGGAAGCTCGTCACGCAGGAGGACATCGACCGCTTCGCGGCGGCGACGGGCGATGATCAGTGGATTCACGTGGACGTCGAGCGCGCGCGGCAGGGACCGTTCGGCGGGACGATCGCGCACGGCTACTACACGCTTTCGCTGGCCCCGCGCTTCAGCTACGACATGTTCAAAATCGACGGCTTCGCGTTCGGCGTCAACTATGGGCTCAACCGCGTTCGCTTCCCGGCGCCGATGCCGGTCGGCGAGAAGGTCCGCATGCGCGCTCTGCTGAAGAGCGTCGAGGATCTCCCCTCAGGCGCACAGATCACGACAGAGCTGACCTTCGAGCGAGACGGCGGCGAGAAGCCCGTGTGCGTGGCGGAGTCGCTCTCGCGCGTCTACACCGGCTGACCGCGCGACGCGCAGTCTCTCCCTCAGGCTGCGGGCGCCGTCGTAAGCCCCGCGAGCTGCGACAGCGGAGCCCTGTCGGTGGGCGCGCTGGCCGTCGCCACGGCGCCATCCGCGTGGCGCTCGACGCGAACCATCGCGGATCCCGACTCGTTGGCGATCTCGCTAGCGAGCGCGACCGTGCGCGCGATGTCCTCGGCGCGCAGCGAGCACGCGGCGAGGAAGCGCTCGACGGCGCCGCCGTCGAGGTCGTGCGCGCTCGCCTCGAGCTCCTCGAGGTGAAATGCGCAGACGTCCGCGGATGTCTCGGGCGCCACGATGCACGCGGCCATGTCGTCGGGGGTCGACTCGACCTCGGCTCGGATCCGTTCGAGCAGCTCGCTCGCGTGCGCGCGTGCCTCGAGCGTGTCGAGGACCTTGGTGAGCCCGTCGCGGCCGAGAAGCCCCTCGCGTGTGCGCGCCTCGATCAGCCCGTCGCTGAAGAAGAACACCTCCGATCCCGCGGGCAGCGCCAGCGTGGTTTGGCGGCGCCCGGTCGGCACGGTGGTGCCGACCGGTCCGGAGGAGTAGATCGTCAGCGGCTCCGGCGTGCTGAAGCCGCGGAAGATCGGAGGCGGGTGGCCGGCCAGCGCGTAGGTGAGTCGGCTGGCCCTTCGCTCATACACGCCGACTGCGACCGTCGCGAAGTGCGCGTCGGCGGGATGCGCGAGGGCCTCGCCCGCGAGTGCGAGCGCGTGGCGCGGCTCGAGCCCCGCCTGGACGTACGCGCGCAGCGTGTAGCGGATGAGGGCTGCATCGGTCAGCGCGTCGTGGCCGTGCCCGGCAACGTCGCCGAGGACGATCGCGACCCTTCCGTCTGCGAGCGCGAAGACGTCATAGAAGTCCCCGCCCGCGGCTGGACCCTCGGCGGGACGGTAGGCGACCGAGACCTCGAGACCGCCGACGCTCGCGGGCAGCTCCGGCACGAGCGCACCCTGCATCACGCCGACATCGCGCAGCAGCGATGCGCGTTGACGCTCGAGGCGTCGCGCGCGAGAAGCGACGATCCGCGTGCGCCCCGCGAACCACGCGGCCGCAAGCAGCAGCGCGAGGATGATCGGCTTGCTCCAGTCCGGGACCGGAATCGGAAGCGGGATGTGCCTACCGATCGATTCGAGGGGATTGGCGCTCGCGTGCGTTGCGGCCGGCGCGACGCGCGCGGCAGCCGCCGGGTGGGAAGGCGCCGGCGAGGCCCCCGAGGGCAGCCCCGTGGCGACGCCGCCGGCGCGTGTCCCGGCGGGCGCGTTCGAGCGGCGCGCGGGCCGCCGCGTGCTCGACGGGCCGAGCGAGCGTCGTGCCTGCCGCGAGCGCGTGGTGGCCCGTGCGGGCGCGCCGGCGCCCGGACGCGTCGTGCCCGAGCTCGCAGAGGCGGATGGCGCGCGTGAGGAGGACGTGGACGGCGTGGTGCTCAGTGGACTCGGAAGTGTCGGCAGCGGGGCCGGTGTGCCAGCGGCGGGCGGTAGCGACGGCACGCCGCTCGGGGGCGTGGAGGGAATGGTGGCGGTGAGCGAGGGGGTCGTGATTGCGCCCACGGTGAGGCTCGGCACGGTCACGCCGGTTGTGGAGCCTTCAAGCACCGGCGTGCTCGCGCTCGGCAGGGCGGGCGTGGACGGCACCGTCAGCGGCACGGAGAGCGTCAGCGCCAGCGGCGCGGCCGGCTGAGCGCTCCTATCGGAGGCGACGGCGACGGATGCGCCCAGCGGAAGCATCACCGCCATCAGCGAGGCGTGCCGGCGGCCGATGCCGATCATGATCGCGGCGAGGTCTCGACGGCAGGCATGGTGTCACACGGAGTTGTTGCGGAGAGCGACGGACAGCGCTGTGGTTGCCGGTGCGCGCTTGCGCTGCCGGCATCGGCACACGAAGGATGTTTCGCAAACGTCCTCTCACACCCGTGGACGAACAAATGACACGCGCCGGCGCACCGCATCGCGGGTGGGCGCGCTTACTACGGGACGTTGACGCTCGCCGGCGCGCCGAGGTTGGCGCCCGCATCGCGCGCCGCGAGCGTCAGGTGGCGAGAGCCCGCGGGGAGCGTGATATTGGCGCTGAAAGCGCTGCCGCCCGCCACCGGCGTGCCGAGGCCGAGGTTGACGAGTTTGCCGTCGACGTGCGTGACGTAGGACCCGGGCGTCCCGCACGGCCCGTTGTCGCCCGGTGCTGTGAACGTGAGGCGGAAGCTACCGCCGCCGAGCGCCGAGAGAGTCATGTTGGCGGGCGCGTTGGGGGGCGTGCCGTCGTGGTTGTAGTTGCCGCTGTCCTGCTGGTCGTGGCGGAAGCTGGGCCACTCCGGTTGGCAGGCAGGCGCTTGCGTCTGCCACTGGAACAGGTAGCCCTCGCGGGTCATGTCTGCGATGTGCCCGTCGAAGGAGAGCGCGGCGGGTGCGGCCAGCCAGCCTCCCGTCTGCTTCGGGAAGCCCGATATGTCGAGGCCGCTCGCGCCGTCGTAGGCGTGCAGCAGCCCCAGGCCGGTGCCGGCGAGGATCTGATTCGAGGGCAGCTGCGGGTCGAGCTTGGCGACATCGTTGGCCGACAGGAACTGGTAGTCGTCGGTGACGCTGGGGTATGCCGGCAGCGTCGCTCCGGTCGAGCCCTCGAACGCGCCGATCAGATGGTTGTAGGGGAAGTTCTGCCCGACGAGCAGCAGGTTGGCCGCCTGGCTCAGCGACAGCTCATACTTGACTATGTCGGGCGTACCCGTGCCGAGCAGATCGCCGACGGAGGCCGACTCGAACAGGTTCAGCGCGCCGCTTCGGTCGGTCGCGTCCGAAGCCGGGCCGAACGCCTGGGAGCCGGTCTGCTGCATCGTGCGCAGCACCTGGCCGCTCGCGCTGAGCTCCTCGAGCGCGCCGCCGGTCACCGACGCGACGATCGTGGTCTGACCGCCGATCTTTGCGATCGCTGCATCCTGGCCCGGACCGACGAGCGGCAGGACGTTCTGGATGATCCCCGGCATCGCGACCGGCCAGCCGGGCATGATTCTGCCGGTGGCTCCGTCGATCGCATAGAGGCGGCCGCTGCTTCCGGCCGCGGCAGCGGTGACGCCGGCGAAGCTCACATCGCTGCTCGATGAAGGAGCGCCGTAGACCTCGTTGCTCGCGACGACCACGTCGTCGTGCCCGGCGCCCGCGAGGTCGCCGATCGCCGCGTTGTTGATCGACTCGGCGACCATCGCCTGACCGGCGGCCTGCATGGCGGGGTCGATCAGCGCCACGGGATAGCCCGCTAGCGGCGTGCCGTTTGTCTTCCACGCGTACAGGTGACCGTCGAGGCTGGGCTCGACAATGTCCGGTGGCTTGCTGTAGCCCTGCAGGTGCGCGAGCGCGGGCGTGGCGAGGAACCCGCACTTGGGATGGCTGTTTTCGTTCTCCAGCGCGGGCGCGCAGAAGGCGGGGTTCGAGGAGATTGGGAACCCCGACACGGGTTTGCCGTTGCTGTGCCACGCATAGATGTGCGTTCCTGCGGCGGTGATCACGTCCGGATGCCCGGTGCCCGCGAGGTCTGCGATCAGCGGCGCTCTCGGCGGCT